>DATANP010000705.1:0-18646 GCA_036266195.1 Thermoanaerobaculia bacterium
AAATCGAGTACCGCCGCCGTCCGGAGCTGGTTGCCAACGATCGTGAACGACGCGTTGTCCGTCGAGCCGGCGCCCGCCACCAGAGTGTAGGTGAACGTGTCACCCACGTCCGGGTCGGTCGTCGAGAAGTTGCCAACGGCAGTGCCGGAGGCTTGGTTCTCGGCCAGGGTCGCGTTGCTCAGCGCGATGTCCGTCGGCCCCTCGTTGAGGTTGTTCACCGTAATGGTGAAGGCCTTCTCGAAGAACAGCCCGCCGGCGTCCGTGCTCCTCACCCGGATGCTGTAGCTCGACTTCGTCTCGAAGTCGAACACCGCCCCGGTCAGGAGTTGGTTGCCCGAAATCGTGAAGGACCCGTTGTCCGTTGAGCCGGCGCCCGCTACGAGGGTGTAAGTGAAGGTGTCGCCCGTATCCGGATCGATCGTGCTGAAGGTGCCGACCGGGGTCCCGGACGCCTGGTTTTCGTTGATCGCGGACGGACTCAGGGCGATGTCCGTCGGCTGCTCGTTGGCATTAGTGACGGTGATCGTGAAAACCTTTTCGAAGAACAGACCGCCCGAGTCCGTGCTCCGAACACGGATGCTGTAGCTCGACTTCGTCTCGAAATCGAACACCGCCGCGGTCTGGAGCTGGTTGCCAGCGATCGTGAACGATCCGTTGTCGGTCGAGCCGGCGCCCGCCACCAGCGTGTAGGTAAACGTGTCGCCCGCATCCGGATCGGTCGTGGAGAAGGTACCGACCACGGTGCCCGAAGCTTGGCCCTCGGCCATGCTGGACGGGCTTAGGGCGATGTCCGTCGGCCCTTCGTTGGCGTCGGTGGCGGTGATTGTGAAGACCTTCTCGAAGAAAAGCCCACCCGCGTCAGTGCTCCGAACACGGATGCTGTAGCTCGATTTCGTCTCGAAGTCGAGGACCGCCGCGGTCTGAAGCTGGTTGCCCGAGATTGTGAACGACGCGTTGTCGGTCGAGCCGACGCCCGCCACCAGCGTATAGGTGAACGTATCGCTCGCATCGATGTCGGTCGTGGAGAAGGTGCCGATGACCGTACCCGAGGGCTGCCCCTCAGCGACGGTGGAGGCGCTCAGGGCGATGTCCGTCGGCGCCTCGTTGGCGTTGGTGACGGTGATCGTGAAGACCTTTTCGAAGAACAGGCTGCCCGAGTCCGTGCTCCGTACCCGGATGCTGTAGCTCGACTTCGTCTCGAAGTCGAACATCGCTGCGGTCTGGAGTTGGTTGCCCGAGATCGTGAACGACGCATTGTCGGTATCGCCCACGCCCGTGACGAGTGTATAGGTGTGGGTGTCGCCTGCATCGGGGTCAGTGGTGGAGAAGGTTCCGACCGTGGTGCCGACGGGCTGGTTCTCCGGAACCGACGACGGCGTCAGGGCGATGTCGGTGGGCGCATCGTTGGCATCGCCCAGAGTGATTGTGAAGACCTTCTCGAAGAATAGGCCGCCGGCGTCCGTGCTCCGCACTCGGATGCTGTAGCTAGCCTGCGTCTCGAGGTCGAGCACCGCCGCCGTCTGGAGTTGGTTGCCCACGATCTGGAAGGAAGCGTTGTCGGTCGAGCCCACCCCTCCCACCAGGGTGTAGGTGAAGGTGTCGCCGGGGTCGGCGTCGGTGGTCGAGAAGTTGCCGACTGGGGTCCCGGATGGCTGGCCTTCCTGAACAGTGCTGTTGTCCAGGGCGATGTCGGTGGGCGCGTCGTTCTGGCAGTCCACCGTGACCGAGACGGTCCCGACCGAATTGGAGGGGCTCAGGGTGTAGGTGAACGTGTCGGGTGTTGTGCCCGGCGGGTTGTTGCAGTAGTCCGCAGCGGGCGTGTAGCTGAGGCTCAGGTTGTCGCCGGCGACCGTCACCGTCCCTCCGTTGGCCGAGGTGGCGTCGGCCGAGGAGATGGTCAGCGTATCGCCGAGAGGATTGAGGTCGTTCGCCAGGACGTCGATCGAAGTCGCGGAGGCATCCTCGTTCACGGTCGCCGAGTCGTTCACGGCCTTGGCACCGAGGAAGTAGCCGGAGACGTCAACGACCAGATCCACTTCGCCCGCCGTGGCATTGGCTACCATCTTGCCGTCTGCACCTAGCGCCATTAGCAGAACCTTCGCCCGGTTCAGCGTCGCATAGTAGGGCAGAGAGGCAACCGGAACCTTGATCTGGGGAGGGGATGGGGATATTGGATCCCCGGGCACGGTCACGCCGGATGGATAAAGGGTCAGGAAGCCGTCAACACTGGGATGGATAGCCGTCACGTTGAAGGAAACGGCCACGGCCTCCGCAGGCAGGCCGCAGATGCCGGCAACATCGACGACCCTGGGGGTCCCGGCCTGGATGGCGGGGCCGGCGCCGCGCGTGTCAATCACCCGACACGGTGCGATCGCCAGCGTGTAATAGTCAACGTGCCCAGCGCCGCGAGCGACGGCGGGCAGAATCACCGCTGCCAGGGCAAGGACCAGAAGGATGTAATGGAGGCGACGCGAACCGAGAGGGCTCATACTGATCTCCTACCGTCCCGACGGGACCCACGCACCAGGGAAGACATTCGAGAGAAGCAATGTAGAAATACAGGCGACACAGACACAACAAAAGACGCCACAGATGGCTGGGCGTGAAACACGGACCGTATCCAGACCTACCGCAACTTCTTTTCCAAACCCGGACACCCGGCCGGTAAGGCCACAGCTCCGGTTAGCACTCTGCTGCCAATAAGGTCTACCTTACCACAAGGCAGGGCCCGCAAGTACCGCAAGGGGCTCATCTTAACGAGACTGAATTTGCGCAGAGGCAACTAGGTTTGGACTCAGTCGCCGCGCGGCTTGAGGCGGTAGTGCTCCCGCATGGCCTTGTGGAGGACCTTGTTCTTCTGCTTTTCGCGGAGGCGGGCCATCTCGTCCTGGCGGAGGTGGACCTGGCGCAGCTCGCGCTGGAGCTTGCGGTAGCTCTCCAGCCTCTCGGGCGCCAGATCGCCCGTGGCGACTGCTTCTTCGACAGCGCAGCCGGGCTCTCCCTGGTGCCGGCAGTCGCCGAAGCGGCAGGACTCGGCCAGTTCCTCGACGTCCGGGAAGGCCGATTCGATTCCCTGGTCGGCCTCCCAGAGCTGGACCTCTCTCAGGCCAGGGGTGTCGATGACCAGGCCTCCGCCGGGCATGACGAGCAGCTCGCGGTGGGTGGTGGTGTGCCGGCCCCGGTCGTCGTCCTCGCGCACGGCGCCCGTGCGCTGCGCCTCGCGGCCGAGCAGGCGGTTGATCAGGGTCGACTTGCCCACGCCCGAGGAGCCGAGCAGGCTCACGGTCTCGCCCGGCTTGAGATAGGTGCGCAGGGCGTCGCACCCCTCGCCGGTCAGCGCGCTCACCCGATGGACGGGCACGCCCATGGAGACGGCCTGCGCCTCCAGCAGGCAGCGCTCGGGGTCGGTGCAGCGGTCGAGCTTGTTGAGGACGACCACCGGCTGTGCACCGCTGTCCCAGGCCGCGGTCATGTAGCGCTCGATCCGCCGCGGGTTGAAGTCGCCGTCGAGGCCGGAGACCAGGAACAGGGTGTCGACGTTGGCTGCCACGACCTGCTCCTCGGTGCGATGGCCGGCGACCTTGCGCGAGAAGCGCGAGCGGCGCGGCAGGACGGCATGGACCAGACCCCGGCCCTCGCCCGTCGGCGGACGGACGGCCAGCCAGTCGCCCACGGCGGGATAGCCCGAGACGGCCCCCGGCATCTCCAGCTCATGGCGGAGACGGCCGGCCAGGTCGACGAAGAACTCGGTCCTGCCGGTCGAGACCCGGTTGATCCCGCGCTGTGCCACGACCCGGGCAGGCACCAAGCCCTCCCCGGCGTACGGGGCGAAGGTCGCAGCGAAAAAGTCGTTCCAGCCGAGGTCTTCGAGGGTCATGCGCAGTCCCGGACCACGCATTGTGCCACACGATCTCCTCAATGGACGGTTTCGCCGGGCCGCGCGAGCTCTTCCTCGATGCGCGTCAGGAGCGGCTCGAGCTCGGCGGGCGTGGCCCGGCGGCGTTCGAGGAGGTGGTCGAGCTCGTCGTCGAGCCCATAGAGGCCGTCGAGCAGGACCCGGACGACCGGCGGGAGCGACTGGGCGCCGGGCCGGGCCCGGGCAAGCTCCCGGCGTGCCTGGGCCAGGAGGTCGCGGTCGTGTTCCTTCACCTCGGGACGCGGCCGGACGCGGCACAGGAGGTGGGCAAAGTCATGGAGCTCCTGCCACAGGAGCCGGCCGGCTCCGGCTTCGCCGGGCGGCTCCGCCCACAGCCAGGCCGAGATGCGTTGCCGAAGATCTTCCAGCCGAACCCGGTCCCGGGCGGGCAGGCTGATCTGCGCGGCACGGCGGCCGAGCCGGGCGAGACCGGCGGCGCCGAGGTGGAGAAGGTCGGAGATGGAGCGGCTCGCCGCGACCTCCTGGAGCTCGCGGCGGAACGTGGCGCAGATTCGCCGCCACTCCAGCGCAGCCTTCAGCTCGACGGCGGGCTCCTCCATTTCCAGGATCTCCCAGGGGGCTCGCGGCTGCCGGATCGGATCGCAGGGCATAGTCTCTCCGTGTCCGAAGGCCCGGACAGCAAGGCCGGTGCCATGGCCGGCTTCAAAGCGCAAGCGGCTGTCAGGATTGACCTTGCCCACGGCGGGCACGGGCCGGAGGCCGCCGTTCAGTCCAGAGGCTGGACAGGCGTCTAGACCTGGGACTTGAGGCCGTACTGCTTCATCTTCTGGTAGAGGGAGCTTCTCGGGATACCCAGGCGGAGGGCGGCTTCGGCGACGCGGCCGCCTTCCTCGCGGAGAACTTTCTCGATGTACTGCGCCTCCAACTCACGCAGGGTGAGGCGGGTGTCGGGGGCGTACGGCTGCGGTCCGGAGAGGGGGTCGAAACGCAGGTCGCGCAGGTGGAGCATCGTGCCGTCGGAGAGCAGGAGGGCGCGCTCCAGGACGTTGCGCATCTCGCGGATGTTGCCGGGCCAGGGGTAGCGTTCGAAGGCCTGTTCGGCCGCGGACGAGAGGCGGCCCGGAGGGCGGCCGAGATCCTGGGCGAGGCGCTCCAGGAGGAAGGCGGCCAGAGGGAGGATGTCCTCCACCCTCTCACGCAACGGCGGCATGCGCAACGGCAGGGTGCTGATGCGGAAGTAGAGGTCGCTGCGGAAGCGCCGGTCGCGGACGAGCTCCGCGACCGGCTGGTGGGTCGCGGCGATCAGCCGGATGTCCACGCGCCGGTCCTGAACGTCGCCGAGGCGGCGGAAGCGCTTCTCCTCCAGGACCTTGAGAAGCTTGGGCTGGACCTGGAGGGAGAGGTCGCCGACCTCGTCGAGGAAGACGGTGCCGCGGTGCGCCACTTCGAGCAGACCCGGCTTGGCCGTGGCGGCGCCGGTGAAGGCCCCCTTCTCGTGACCGAACAGCTCGCTCTCCAGAAACTCCTCGGTGAGCCCGGCGCAGTTGAGGTCCACGAGCGCTTCCTCCGACCGCGGACCGTGCTCATGGAGCCAGCGCGCGAGCACCCCCTTGCCGGCGCCGGTCTCGCCTTCGATCAGCACGGGGCTGTCCGAGGCGGCTACCCGCCGGGCCGCTTCGGCCAGACGCCGGATCTCCTCGCTGCGGCCGAGGAATGGGTCGACGGCCTCCCGGGTGCTGCGGCTGCGGCCGGCGAGTTGCTTCTGCCGGTTGCGCTGGTTCTCCAGGAGGCGCTGGATCATGACCAGGAGCGCCGGCAGCTCCACCGGCTTGGTGAGGAACTGCTCGGCCCCTTCCTTGATGGCCCGCACAGCCAGGTCGATGGAGGCATGGGCGGTGAGGATCAGGACCGGAACGCCGGGATCGGCCAGGCGCAGGCGCGGCAGGAGATCGATCCCGGTGCCGTCCGGCAGGAGATAGTCGGCTAGGACCAGGTCCGGCCGAGAGGCGCGGAACAGCTCCTCGGCGGCCCGGCAGCTCTCAGCCTCCAGGATCTCGAATCCCTGGGCGGCCAGGTACTTCCGGATGCCGAAGCGGACGCCGGACTCGTCCTCGACCAGCAGGATGGTGTTCCTGGGCAACGGAGCGCCTCTCTATTCGTCGGCTGGGAGAGGGAGACGGACGGACAGGCAGGCGCCGCCCTCGGGATGATTGGCGGCCGATACGTGCCCACCGTGCTCTTCGACGATCCTCTGCACGATGGAGAGGCCCAGGCCGGTGCCGCCAACGCGGCGCGAGAAGAAGGGCTCGAAGAGATGGGGCAGGTCGTCCGGGGCGATGCCGGGGCCCGAGTCGCGCACCGTGAACTCCACGCCCTGGTCCGCCAGCAGGACGGCCTGGATGGACACGGCACCGTCCTCGGGCGAGTGCTGGATGGCGTTCTCGACCAGGTTGATGAGGGCCTGGCTGAGCCGGTCGCGGTCGAGCCGGAGCAGAGGCAGGCCTTCGGGCACGGCGGTCCGGATCGCGACGCCACGCTGGCGCGCCAGCGGATCGCAGGCGGTCACGGCGCGGGCAACCACGGACCCGAGCGGCAGCGGATGGGTCTCGATCGCCGCAGGCCGGCCGTAGTCCAGGAGGTCCTGCATGAGACCGGTCAGGCGTCCGAGCTGGCCGCGCAGGACCTGGAGGAACTGGGGCAGCTCGGCCAGGTCCTGCCCGCCTTCGACGTGCGCTTCCAGGGCGTCGAGCGTGGCCGAGATGCCGAACAGGGGATTCCTCACCTCATGGGCCACCCCTGCCACCAGGGCCCCCATGGCGGACAGGGTCTGGCTGCGGCGCAGCTCCTCTTCCATGCGCAGGCGGCTGGTGAGGTCGCGGGCGATGGCGACGATCCGGCCGTCGTCGAGCCGCCGGGCGCTCAGCTCGGCCATGACGGTCGAGCCGTCCTTGTGGCGCATCCGGCGCTCGGTGACCACGGTCCTGCCCGCCAGGACCGCCGCTACGGTCTTCGCGGTCTTCTCCAGCTCCTCGGGCATGACCGTCCGGCTCAGATGCATGCCCAGGTACTCCTCCCGGGTATAACCCAGAAGCTCGCAGGCGCTGCGGTTGACGTCCAGGAAGAACCCATCCACGCCCGCAACCCAGATCGCATCCGACGCCTGCTCCATGAGGAGCCGATAGGGGCCCTCTTTCTCGTCGAGCGCGCGCAGCCGTTCCTCGTCCTCCCAGTTGGCCTTCAGGAGAGCACGGCGTCCAGCGGCAGTCGGGTCGAGGTTGAACAAGCTTCTCCGGCGGAGATGCTAGCACGGCCCACCTTGCTGGAATAGGGTGGGGGGGTATGATGGTTCTCACCACCAGGAGGAGCACCATGGAGAACTTGATGCTTCAGATCGGGTCGGGTGTATGAGCGGGCTGGACTGGATCGTGATCCTGGCCGGAGCCGCGGCGGTCGCATGGGTGAACTGGTACTTCTTCCTGGTCCCGAGGAGATCGCGATGACGACGACAGCCGTTGAGCCGGTGAAGGTGACCATCCCGGTCGGCGGAATGACCTGCGCCGGCTGTCAGGCCGGCGTCCAGAATGCGCTTCAGCGCCAGCCGGGGGTGGTGGACGCGAGCGTCAACCTGATGACCGGCAGCGCCGCGGTGACGTACGACCCGGCCGTGACCCGGCCCGAGGCGCTGGTCGAGGCGATCCGGGAGACCGGCTACGAGGCCGAGGTCCCTGCGGCCGGCCGCACGGCGTTCGAGGAGCAGGAGGTCCGCGACCATGCCCAGGAGGAGGAATTCAAGGAGTTGCGCGCCAAGGCGCTGGTGAGCGGCGCGGTCGGGCTCCTCGCGATGTTCCTCCCGATGCCGCTCATGATGACTCTCATGGCGCCTGTCGCCCTGGCCGTAATGGTCTGGGCCGGGCGGCATTTCTACGTCCGCGCCTGGAAGAGCTTCCGCCATCACTCGGCGGACATGAACACGCTGATCGCGGTCGGCACGGGCGCGGCGTTCCTCTACTCGGTGATCGCCACGGCCGCGCCCGGCTTCTTCCTGCGCCGAGGTCTTCAGCCGGACGTCTACTACGAAGCGGTCGTGATGATCATCGCCCTGATCCTCGCCGGCAATGCTCTGGAGGCCCGGGCGAAGATCCGGACCTCGGCCGCCCTGCGCGGCCTGATCGCGCTCCAGCCGAAGACCGCGCGGGTGCTGCGGGGTGACTCCGAGATGGATATCCCCATCGAGGAGGTCCGGAGCGGCGACACGGTCGTGGTCCG
Source organism: Thermoanaerobaculia bacterium (assembly GCA_036266195.1). GTDB lineage: Bacteria > Acidobacteriota > Thermoanaerobaculia > Multivoradales > UBA5704 > DATMER01. Next base: position 8,144 of record DATANP010000705.1, read on the forward strand.
GCCCGGCGATCGGGTGCCGGTGGACGGCGAGGTCGTCTCCGGCGCGAGCGCGGTGGACGAGTCGATGCTGACCGGCGAGTCGATGCCGGTCGAGAAGGGCCCGGGCGACCGGGTGATCGGCGGCACGATCAACCGGACCGGCGCCTTCCGCTACCGAGCCACGACGCTCGGGGCGGACAGCATGCTCGCCCGCATCGTGCAGCTCATGCGCGAGGCCCAGGGCTCGCGGGCACCGATCCAGCGCCTGGCCGACCGGATCAGCGCCGTCTTCGTGCCGGTCGTGCTCCAGATCGCGGTCGTCACGTTCGTGGTCTGGTTCGTGGCCGCCGACCAAGCCCCGGCCGTTCGCGCCTTTGCCGCAGCGGTCGCGGTCCTGATCATCGCCTGTCCATGCGCCATGGGGCTGGCGGTGCCCACGGCGGTCATGGTCGCCACCGGCCGGGGAGCCGAGTTGGGTGCCCTGATCAAGGGGGGCGAGGCTCTCCAGCGGGCCGGCGACGTCACCCATGTGGTCCTGGACAAGACCGGCACGGTGACCGAGGGGCGGCCGACCGTGACCGACGTGGTGGTCCCTCCGGGCTCGACCCGCTCCGCCGAGGACCTGCTCCGGCTCGTGGCTTCCCTGGAGGCTTCGTCCGAGCACCCTCTGGCGGACGCCATTGTGCGGTACGCGAAGGATCTCGGACTCAAGCTCTCCCCGGCCGAGGCGTTCCAGTCAGTAACCGGCCGCGGCGCGGTGGCGGTGGTCGAAGGATCGGCCCTGGCGGTGGGCAACGAGGCGCTTCTGGCCGACTATGCCGTGGCGGTCGATCCTCTCCGGGCCGAGGCCGAGCGGCTGTCCTCGGAAGGCAGGACGCCGATCTACGTGGCCGCGGACGGCGCGCTGGCCGGCCTGCTCGCGGTGGCCGACCCGATCAAGACCACGTCGCGCCAGGCCATCGCCCGGCTCAAGGGGATGGGTCTCCAGGTCGTGCTCCTGACCGGCGACAACCGGCGCACGGCCGAGGCGGTGGCCCGCGAGGCCGGGGTGGACCGGGTGGTGGCCGGCGTGCTGCCGGACGGCAAGGTCGAGGAGATCCGTAGGCTGCAGAACGAGGGGGCGGTGGTGGCCATGGTGGGCGACGGCATCAACGACGCCCCGGCCCTGGCGCAGGCGGACGTAGGGATCGCGGTCGGCAGCGGCACGGACGTCGCGATCGAGGCGAGCGACGTGACCCTGATGCGCGGCGATCTCTCGGGCGTGGCCGATGCCATCGCGCTCTCCCGCCGGACGATGCGGACCATGAAGCAGAACCTGTTCTGGGCCTTCATCTACAACGTGGTGGGAATCCCGGTGGCTGCCGGCGTGCTTTATCCAGTGTTCGGACTTCTGCTGAGCCCGATCCTGGCGAGCGCCGCGATGGCGTTCAGCTCGGTGAGCGTCGTGACCAACAGCCTCCGCCTCCGCCGCGCGCGGTTCGCGTGAGGGAAGGAGACCTGCCCATGGAACCGGAGACGGAGATCCACGCGAGCTGCGGCTGCGGGCTTCAGGAAGACGGCCGGAAGGCGGCCGGGGTGGACCCCGCCATCAAGGACAGCAACCTGAAGCGATTGCGGCGGATCGAGGGGCAGGTCCGCGGCCTCCAGAAGATGGTCGAGGAGGACCGCTACTGCCCCGACATCCTGATCCAGGTCGCCTCGGTCCAGGAGGCGCTGCGCTCGGTCGGCCGCGAGCTGATGCGCAACCATCTGAAGCACTGCGCGGCCCAGGCCTTCCAGGCCGGCGGCGAGCAGGCCGACAGCATGGTGGACGAGCTGATCGAGCTGGTCTACAAGAACAGTCGTTGACCGGCCCGCAGCAGGGCCACGGCGGTCTTGCCGTCGTGGATCTCGCCGCGGGCGGCCTTGTCCACGGCTTCCTTGAGCGGGATGCGTTCCAGCTCCAGGACCTCGTCCTCGTCCAGCTCCTGGCGGGTCTCTTCGAGGCCGCGGGCCAGGAAGAGCCAGATCTTCTCGTCGCAGAAGCCCGGGGTGGTCCAGATCCAGCCGAGCGGCTCCAGCTCGGCCGGACGGTAGCCGGTCTCCTCCTCGGTCTCGCGGAGGGCGCAGGCCTCGGGCTTCTCGTCCGGCTCCAGCTTGCCGGCCGGGACCTCCAGCAGCCAGCCGCCGGTCGCGTAGCGGTACTGGCGGATCAGGAGCACGTCGTCCCCGATCACCGGCACCACCGCCACCGCCCCCTTGTGATGGACCAGCTCCATGTCCATCTGCTTGTCGTTGGGAAGGCGGACGGTGTCCACGGCCACGTGGATCGTCCGCCCCTTGTAGATCTCGCGCGTCCCGAGGCGCTCCCCTCCCTTGCGCTGGCTCATCTCCCGTCGCCGCCGTCCGACTTCTTCTTGTTGCGCCGCAGGAGCCCGCCGAGGCCGCCCTCCTCGCCCTCCTCGGCCGTGGGCACGAGTTGGGTCTCCTTGTAGCCGGCCGGGATCTCGAACGAGGAGCCCGGCACGTTGGCGCTCGTGTCGAGCTGCGTGACCTCCATGGTGCTGCGGGTCACGGTCTGCTTGTTGTTCTTCTTCTGGGTCGTGGTGCTGACGGTGACCGTCTTGAGCGGGAAGCCCTGGGTCTTGCCGGCCTCGGCCGCGATCAGCTTGTCGAACTGCTCGTTGCCGGTGCGCGGCGGATCGCTGCGCAGCCAGATGCCCAGGGCCACGTCCTGGAGCCGGTCGGTGGACCAGATGTCCTGCTCGGTCACCACGTTGGCCTCGTTCGCCATGCCGAGCACCCGCATCTTCATGAGGTAGCTGGTGCGATACTTGTAATGCCGGGTGGGCAGGCCGGCGACGGTGCCGCCCGCCTCCTCCAGGAGCTTCTCGACCTTGGGGTCGGAGAACTCGATCTTGAGCAGCGGCCCCATGCCCTGCATGACGCTCCCCACGAGGCCGAGCATGGCCTGCAGGTTCCACTCGGCGTAGGTCTTCTCCTCGGGATCGACCAGGAAGATGGTCTTGCCGCCGTCCTTGGTGAGCAGCCAGGACCCCTGCTTGGCCGCCGGGTTGCCGCTCTCCTTGAACTCGACGCGGGCCTTCTCCCCGGCCACCCAGCCCTCGACTTCCATGGAGTTGCCGCCCCGGTTCTGGGCGTCCTCGGTCTTCGTGACGGACTTGTAGTGAATGCCCGCGAATGCCGGCAGGGCCGACAGGGCCAGGATCAGGGCAAGGATGAAGTTCTTCTGTCTCATGGTGGGCTCCACCTCCTTGGAGGGTACCGATGATACTCGCATCTAGACGTGGTTCAGCAGCATGAGCTCCTGCGGGTGGGGCTCCAGGTAGACCTGATCCTGGAGGTACTCGACGCCCAGGCGCCGGACGTGGTGGCGGATCAGGGTCACCGGCACGATCAGGGGCAGCAGGCCGGACCGGTAGCGGTCGATCGACTCGATGAGCTCGCGCCGGTCGCCGTCGTCGATCCGGTCGGTGACGAACCCGGCCAGGTGGTAGAGGACGTTCGTGTGGCCCCGCCGGGTGGGAGGCCGGCGCAGGACCTCGGTCATGCCGGCCAGATAGGCGGCGGCAAGGTCGTCCGGCCGGTCCGTCTTCGCCGACTCGCCCAGGAGCCGGCCCAGGCGGCGCATGCCGGCCTGGTTGCGGGCCATGAACAGGAATTTATGACGCTCGTGGAAGCGCATCAGCGACGCCCGGGTCCAGCCTTCCTCCAGGGCGCGCATCCAGCGGTCGCGGACGAAGATCCGGGTCACGAAGCTCTCGCGCAGGAGCGGATCGTGGAGGCGCCCCTCCTCCTCCACCGGCAGGTCGGGGTGGCGGCGCAGCAGGGCGTCGGCGAACAGGCCGCGAGCCTCCTTGTTGGGAGCGCCGCCCTCGGCGGGATAGAGCTTGACCCGCTCCATGCCGCAACTCGGGGAGTCCTTCTTGAGGATGTAGCCGGCCAGCCGCTCGGCCCCCAGCTCCTCGACCCGGCGCTCGGAGTAGGAGCGCATGGCCTCGGTGTGGTCGGCGCCGGTCTCGGGCGTCACCATCCGGGTGTCTCCCCCAATGCGAACCAGGCGCATGGCGGGCCGCGGCGTGCCGAGGCCGATCTCCACCTCGGGACAGACCGGTACCCAGTCGACGTACTGCCCGAGCATGTCGGTCAGGAACGGGTCCCGCTTGTGGCCGCCGTTGTAGCGCACCTCCTCGCCCAGGAGGCAGGCGGAAACCCCGATGCGCAGGCGGCGCGTCTCCCCTTCCATGCCGCGGAGTCTATCCGAGGAATACGCGGCGCTCCCCGCCCGCTTACACCGCATGAAATGGCCGAGAATCCCCCATCGGGCGACCGACTGCAACAGGCCATGAAGCTCCTCGCGGACGAGGTCCGCGAGCGGCTGGACCGCCACCCGCTCGGCCACCTGGTGGCTGGGCGCGGCGACCGGCTCGACGTGCGCCTGTCCGTGCCCACCGCGCTCAAGGAGGGAACCCTGGAGCGCGCCGGCCGCGCGGCCGAGGAGGCGGTGCAGGAGGCGATCCAGTCTCTCGTGGCCCACAGCGCCCGCTTCCAGCCCGGCCGGGTTTTCTGCCTGCGGTGCCAGAGCGCGGCATGCGAGCACTCCGCCCCCCAGAGCAACCGGCAGGTGTTCACCGGCTACGCCTCGACCGGCGTGCCGCGCTTCGCGGACCTCGGGCAGTGGCTGCTGGCGCGCCGCGATCCCCGGGTCGATCTTCTCTATAGAGAGTCGCCACAGCTCCTCGCCACGGTGTCCCCCGGCGTCGAGCTGACGGGCGAGCTCCTGCCGGTCTTCCTCCAGAACGAGTCCGGATACAAGCTTCACGGCCAGGTGGCCGTGGGTTGGTACCCTGCTCCAACAGACAACGGCCATCGCGAGCCGCTCGCGGTGTCGTTCCAGGTGCTCTCCTCGCGGGCGCGCGGCGGCCGGCGGCGGTTCGGCCTGAACGTGATCGGCATCGGTCCGGGCGGCCAGCCGCTGGAGCATCTCTATGACCGTGTCGGGGAGATCCCCTGGAGCGGCTCGGTGCGCTGGGCGCAGACGGTGCTCGGCAGCATCGAGCACCAGCTCGATCGCGCCCCCCGCACGCCGCCCCAGGTGGTGGACCAGCGGATCGAGGGGCTGGTCGCGGCCCTGGCCCGCCGCCTGGAGAAGGGGTGGCGGGGCGAGGAGCGCAAGACGCAGCACGCCCGGGTCCGCCACCGCGAAGGCGACCGCCCCACCCGCATGGCGCTGGCCGACTTCGCCCGCGCCACCCCCGAGAACCTCCTGTTCGACACCCGCCGCGAGACGCTGGTAGTGGTTGGAGACCGGGGACGCGCCCACGTCTTCAACAGGGAGGGCAAGCTGGTCACCTCGATCCGCTACAACCCGGCCGTCATCGAAAAGCGACGCCAGAACGGCATGTGGCGCCCGGCGGCCCGGGAGGAGGTCGAGGAGGTGCGTCAGCGCCTCGACGTGAGCAGCGGGTAGGGGTTGATCGCCCCTCCCAGCCCCTTGTAGATGCCGTAGTGCAGGTGGGGCGGCGTGCCGGCGGCGTTGCCGGTGGTTCCGACGTAGCCCAGCACCCGGCCCTGCTCCACCCAGTCTCCGACGTCCGGCAGGTCCCAGGCCTCCAGGTGGGCGTAATAGTGGGAGCAGCCGCCCGGCCCCAGCACGGAGACCACTCTCCCGCCGAGCCGGTTCCACCCCCGGCGCACCACGATGCCGTGAGTGGCCGACAGTACCTGGGTGTTCCGCGGCGCGAAGATGTCGATCCCTTCGTGCCTGCGGCCCGCGCTCCGGGCGGCGCCCCAGGTGTCGACGAGGTCGGAGGGCTGCACCCCCTCGACCGGCACCGGGAGCGTCGCCGGCAGCGGCTCGCGCAGCAGTCGCACGAAGCGAAGGCCGTTCCTCAGATAGGGGTACGCCCAGTACGCCAGCAGCAGGAGGAGCGCGATCGGGATCAGCCGCCGGAGGAGGGCTCGTACGCGTGGCAGCGCCATGCGCCCAGCCTACCCCACCGGGATGCTCGCGGGCGTCGGCCGGTTCTCGGCCAAGGCTTGCCGGTCATCGGCCAGGGTTTGCCGGTCGTCGGCCAAGGTTTGCCGGTCATCGGCCAAGGCTGGCCGGTCATCGGCCAAGGCTGGCCGGTCGTCGGCCAAGGCTGGCCGGTCGTCGGCCAAGGCTGGCCGGTCGTCGGCCAAGGCTGGCCGGTCGTCGGCCAGGGTTTGCCGGTCGTCGGCCAAGGCTGGCCAATCCTCGGCTACTCTTGGCGGAACGCCGGCAATTGTCCGCCAACGATGCGCAAGCCTCCGCGTTTCAAGGGGCTGCGGCAGCAGGTGATGAGGTGGCGCTACGCGGCGCCTTCGAGCTGATCGAAAAACGCCGCCTCCTCGTCCGTGAGCGGGATCCCCTCGCGGAAGCGCTCCGCCATGGCTTCTGCCTCGGGGTCGCCCGGGACCTTCACCGCCTCGTCCCCCGCCGCGGGCTGCTCCCTCACGATCCCCATCAGCCGGCCCAGGTCGGCCCGGAACTCCCCCGGCTCGCGGAAGGCCCCGAGGTCGAAGGCCAGGAAGAGGTGGGCCACCCGTCGCGGCTCGTCGTAGGGCGGCGCGTAGAGGTGGGACAGCTCGTGGTCCAGCGGCATGCCGGCGAGCAGCGCGCAGAGGATCTCCACCATCATCCCCAGGCAGTGCCCCTTGTGGCCGCTGCCCGCCCCAAGCGGCAGCAGCGCATCTCCGACAGTCCAGGCGGGATCGACCGGCAGGCCCTGTGCGCGGTAGTGCTTGACCTTCGAGTACGAGACCTGGCTCGTGGCAAAGTCGGCGCAGAAGAGGTCTCCCCCCTCCGCCTCCACCGCCAGCGAGATCGGGTTCGTGCCGAAGAGCGGTGTCAATCCATGGAACGGCGCCACCAGCGCGTCGCTGTTCGTGAACGACATCCCGAGCGCGCCGTGGCGGGCCATCTCCAGCGTATAGACGGACGCGGCGCCGAAGTGGTTCGAGTTGCGGACGGCCACCGCCCCCACCCCGCTCTCTTTCGCCAGGCGCACGGCCTCGGCACAGGCCGTGCGTCCGGCCACCAGCCCGAGCGCATGGCCGGCGTCGAGCACCCGCGCCGCCCGCGCCTCGCCGAGCCAGCGCATCTCGGGACGCGCCCGGCTCCGGCCGCCGTCCAGCTCGTTCAGATAGGTCGGAAACAGCCGGACGCCGTGCGTGTCGACACCGCGCAGCGACGCCTCCAGGAGACCGCCCGCCACCCAGCCGGCATGCTCGTCGGAGAGCCCCCGCCGGGCCAGGGCGCTCCGCATCCGGCTTTCGAGGACCCCGGCCGAAAACCTCCTCACGCGGCGCCTGCCAGAGCCATCCGCCCCTTCACAAAGGCGGCGAAGCGGCGGATGCCGTCCTCGATCTGCTCCGGCGTCACATAGCTGAACGACAGCCGGACCTCCCTCTCCCGGCCGCCGGCCAGGGAGAAGAAGGACATCGGGCAGACGATCACGCCGTGGTCGCGGGCGCAGGACTGCAGGCACTCCTCGTCGAAGTCGAACGGCAGGTTGAGCGTCAGGAAGAAGCCGCCCTCGGGCCGGTTCCAGCGCACGCCCGGCAGGCCGCCCAGCTCGCGCTCCAGCGCGGCCAGCATGCCGTCGCGGTTGCCGCGGTAGAACGGCAGCTTGCCGTCCACCAGCTTCTTGAGCGACCCGCCGTTGTCGAGCAGCGCGGCGCCGGCCACGGCCTGCACCACCGGCGAGCTGGTCACCGTGGTCAGGCTCTTGACCTTCGACAGCTCGGCCGCGAGGCTCGTGCGCCCATGGGAGGAGACGACCTCCTGGTCCGCCACCAGGTAGCCCACCCGCAGGCCGGGGTAGAGGGTCTTCGAGAAGCTCCCCATGTAGACGACCACCCGGTCCTCGTCCATGGCCTTGAGCGTGGGCAGAGGATCGCCGTCATAGGCGAACATGCCGTAGGGGTTGTCTTCGAAGACCAGCACCTCCTGCTCGCGGGCGATCCGCAGCAGCTCGCGGCGGGCCGGCAGCGGCATGCGGGTGCCGAGCGGGTTGTTGAAGTCCGGGATGTCGTACACCGCCCGCGGCCGGCGGCCCGAGCGCCGGACCTCCTCGATGGCCGCGGCCACCCGCTCCGGCTCCAGGCCGTTCTCCCCGGTCGGGATCGGGACCATGGGGATGCCCATGATCGTGGCCAGGCCGGTGATGCCGATGTAGGTCGGATCGCTGACCAGGAGCACGTCGCCCGGCTCGAACAGCGCGAGCAGGAGGAGGACCATGCCTTCCTGGCAGCCGACCGTGACCACGATCGACGCCGGGGCGGTCCGGATGCCCTCGTCCAGCTCGAGCTGGCGGGCGATCAGGCCGTTGATGATGCCGTTCGTCTTGTTGTACTGCCCGAGGTCGTTCCAGACGGCGGCCGCCGGCCAGCCGGTCTCCGCCGTCCGGTGCTCGACATAGTGCGGGACCTGCCGGAGGCTCCCCTCGACGTCGAAGTGGCGCTCCGCCGGGCGGCCCGGCGCAAAGGAGACAGCCTGGGGATAGCGCAGCACCACCTCGTTGAGGAAGTTCATCACCTCCAGCGAGGGGTCTCCGAAGCAGGGCTTGAGAGAAACGTCCATGGCTGTCAGGAAAACTAGTACGCGTTCTTCTTCTCGAGCTGCTCGAAGAGGTTCTTGACGCTCTCGTCCGAGAAGTCGCCGCCCAGGCGCTCGATGAACTCGAACATCATGCCGGAGCCGGAATCGCGGTGGCTGAAGATCTGGCGCAGGCCGCCGCCCTCGATGACGTTGGTGTCGAACTCCATGCCGGCCGCCTTCAGCTCCTCGGCCATGGCCGGCAGGTTCTCGACGCCGATCGCGATGTGCTGCACGCCCGCGCCGTAGTTCTCGACGAAGCGCGAGACCTGCGACTCGGGGCTGGTCCCCTGGAGCAGGACCGCCGTGATCGGGCCGGCCACCATCACGGCCGAGATCATGGCCGTCTTCTCACCCTTGGTCTCCCGGCGCTCGCGGAGCTGGAATCCCAGAACCTCGGAGTAGAACTTGATCGACGCCTCCAAGTCGTGCACCGCGATGGCGATATGGTCGACCGACTTCGCGTATTTGCCCAGGATCTCCGGGGGTACGGAATTGCTCATGGGAGCCTCCTCTTTCTTCTCTCTTCCGTGCATTCAATAGATAGCCCGGCAGCCTTCCGGCTGCGGCGGGCCGATAGTTTAGCCTGGATTCCCCCGCTTCATTCTTTCATCGTAAGCCGTAAAGACCGGGGCTCCGGTCAAGGAGCCACTTCCGATTACCGTTCTCGCCGGGACAGGAAGTGTTCGCTTTGAGGCCCAATGATCCGCCACGCGGCCTCAAGTTCCACGAAGTAAGTCACCGCACCCTTTCTCTGGGAACCTTGATCCAAGCCATCTTTGCCGGTTTGCGTGCCGGTGCCCGATCGCCCAGACTTCCGCGAAGCGGAAACGGCGTACTTCTCTGGCAGACATCCTTTTGGTCGCCGTTCCGGCAGTCCTGAGGCGACAACGTCCGCGGGCACTTCCACCGATCCGGCCGGGAGCTTGTCCCGCGGAGAGGGAGGAACGATGAGAGGATTCATGAGTAAGGAGAGGAAGAATGTCATGGCGGCCGTGCTCCTCGCTTTTGCGGTGCTGGCGATGCCCGTCCCCGCCCAGGCCAGAGAACCGAGAGGAGGCCGCGAAAGCGAGCCCGGCCGGGCCTGGATGGTCCGCCTTCTGGACTGGCTCGGGCTGAGCCCCCAGGGGCTCGGCTCGATCTGGGAGGCGGACAGCGCCCATATCGATCCGGATGGACTGCCTTGACGCCGTAGACAGGGGAGGCGCCTCCGCCTCCCCTGTTGTCTTGTGGCGTACTCGCTTTGTGCGATAATGCGTGAGCTTTGTGCTCAGGATATTCTGGGGGGAGGAGCGGATGGCCCATCTTTCGGATAGCGATGTCGAGGGCTTTCTGGCGAGCAGACTGACCCACGACGAGCTGCGCCGGGTGACCCGGCACCTGCTCTCCGGCTGCGGAGAGTGCCGAATTCGACTGAAGTCGGCAGTGCCGGCAGGATCGCTTTGGAGTCTGAGCAAGGCCGAGCCGGATGACGTCTATGACGCCTGCATCGATCGGGCACGGAAAGCCGTGCGCAAGCTGGAGCCCCGGCTGAAGAAGGATAAGGAGCGGTTCCAACGCGGGCTCGACCTGCTGCACGAACGATGGTTCGGGGATCTCACCTGGCCCGAGCGGCGGTCGTTCTGGGACATGCATGTCGAGATCTTCCTGGAGCTCAGCTTCGAGGAGCGATATCGGAATCCCGCCAAGATGGTCGAGCTCGCCCGCACCGCGCAGGAGATCGCGGACCGTCCCAAGCAGGCGAGATACGGTGAGGCCCTGCACAAGGATCTGCGTGCCCGAGCCTGGGCCGAATTAGGCAACGCCTGGCGAGTCAACGAGCATTTCGATAGTGCCGAGGAGTCGCTGGAGAAGGCGCGTTTACTTGCGGAAGAAGGGACGGGCGATCCTCTGCTGGCAGTCCG
>DATANP010000706.1:0-5306 GCA_036266195.1 Thermoanaerobaculia bacterium
ACCGGGGTGTTCTGGAGGACGAAGACCACCTGGTGGAGAGGCGTGCGGGCCAGGCTGCGCTCGACGCGCAGCTCGTCCACGAGGCGCTCGAACGGCACGTCCTGGTGGTCGAAGGCGCCGAGCGCGTCGGCGCGGACGCGGTCGAGCAGATCGCCGAAGGACGGGCCGCCCTCGGCCGCGGGGCGGAAGTTGCCGCGCAGCACGAGGGTGTTCACGAACAGACCGATCAGCCCCTCCAACTCGCCGCGGAGACGGTTCGCGACCGGCGTGCCGACCAGGATGTCCTCCTGGCCGGTGTAGCGGTGCAGCAGGGAATCGAAGCCGGCGAGGAGCGTCATGAACAGGGTCGCGCCCCGTCGGCGGCCGAGGTCGCGCACGGCCGTCGCCAGAGCAGCCGGCAGCGCCAGGGTCCGCCGGCCGCCGCGGAAGCTCTGGACGGGCGGGCGCGGGTGATCGGTGGGCAGCTCCAGCACGGTCGCGGCGCCGTCGAGCGCGCGCTTCCAGTAGTCGGTCTGGCTCTCCAGCTCGCGGCCGGAGAGCCAGCGGCGCTGCCACAGCGAATAGTCGCCGTACTGGACCGGCAGCTCGGGGAGCGGAGACGGGCGGCCCTCGGCGAACGCCTGGTAGAGGATGCCCAGCTCGCGCACGAGCACGCCCAGGGACCAGCCGTCGCTCGCGATGTGGTGGAGGTTCAGGAGCAGCCAGGGCTCGCCGTCGCCCAGATCGACCAGAAGGGTGCGCATCAGCGGCCCGGTCTGAAGATCGAACGGCCGCGCGGCCTCGGCGCGGAAGAGGCGCAGGGCCTCGGCCTCCCGGTCTTCGGCGGGCAGGCCGGAGAGATCGGACACCTCGAACGACAGGCTCCGGTCCGGTGCCACGGCCTGGACCGGCGACCCGTCCGGCCCCGGCACGAAGGTGGTGCGGAGGACCTCATGACGCCGGACGATCTCCGCCAGCGCGGCTTCGAGGATCGCGGGCCGGACGCCGCGGACGCGCAGGGCGATCGGAATGCTGTAGAGCGCGTTCCCGGGCTCCATGCGGTCGAGGAACCAGAGCCGTTCCTGGGCAAAGGAGAGCGGCACGATCGAGTCGGGCTCCCGGGGCTCGACCGGGGGAATCGACGGACGGAGGCCATTTCCGGAACGCCGGGCCTCGACCGCGGCCGCGAGACCGGCCAGGGTCGGGTCCTCGAACACGGCGCGGAGCGGCAGCTCGACGCCGAAGAGGTCGCGCACCCACGAGGTCAGCCGTGTAGCGAGCAGCGAGTGGCCGCCCAGGGCGAAGAAGTCGTCGCCGGCGCCGACGTTCGCGACTCCGAGCAGCTCCGACCACGCACCCGCGAGCAGCTCCTCGACCGGGGTCCGCGGCGCCACGAAGCCCGGGGCGGCTTCGGCCTCCGGCTCGATGCGGGCGAGCGCCCGGCGGTCCACCTTGCCGTTCGGGGTGAGCGGCAGGGCGTCGAGGAAGACCCAGCCGGCGGGCACCATGAAGGACGGCAGGCGCTCGGCGAGGCGCTCGCGCAGACCGTCTCCGCGTCCGGCCACATAGGCGACGAGCCGCTTGTCTCCGCCCTCTCCCACGGCCAGCACGGCCGCGTCGCGGACCTCCGGATCGGCCAGGAGGGCGGCCTCGATCTCCCCCAGCTCGATGCGCAGGCCGCGGATCTTGACCTGGAAGTCCGTGCGGCCCAGGAACTCGATCGCGCCGTCCGCCCGCCGGCGAACCAGGTCGCCGGTCCGGTACAGGCGCCGGCCGTCCTCGTCCGGCACGAAGCGCTCGGCGGTCAGGTCCGGACGGTTCAGATACCCGCGGGCCAGACCGTCGCCGCCGACGTACAGATCTCCGGTGACGCCGACCGGCACGAGGTTGCGCTCCGGATCGAGCACCATGAGCGTGGTGTTTGCGATCGGCAGGCCGATCGGCACGGTCGAGGCTCCCTCCGGGACCTCCTCGACGAGGTGCCACGAGGCGAAGGTGGTGCTCTCCGCGGGTCCGTAGAGGTGAAGCAGGCGCTCCGGCGGGCCGCCGTCCAGGCACTGCCGGACCGCGGCCGGGTCCGCGGCCTCGCCGCCGAAGAGCACGGCGCGCAGCGGCCGGAAGGCGTCCGGCAGCTCGCGGACCGTCTGGTTGAACAGGGCCGTGGTGAGGAACAGGACGGTGACGCTGTCGCGTCGGACCTGCGCGATCAGGTCCCGCGGCGAGAGCATCGTCTCCTTGTTCACGCCGACCAGGCGGGCGCCGTTCAGGAGAGTGGCCCAGATCTCGAAAGTGGCCGCGTCGAATGAGGTGTTCGAGCCCTGGACGACGACGTCGTCCGGCCCCAGATCCAGATAGCCCGCGTTCCGCGTCATGCGGACGACGCCCTGGTGCGTCAAGGCCACGCCCTTCGGCCGGCCGGTCGAGCCCGAGGTATAGATCACCAGGGCCAGGCTCTGCGGAACCGTGCGCGAGGCCGGAGCGAGGCGGCTCCTCTGGGCCAGGAGGGCCATATCGTGGTCGAGCCGGTCGAGGCAGACCGGCCAGACCCTGTCCTCCGGGAGGAGCCCGAGCCAGCGTTCGCGGGTGACGAGGACCGGCGCCTGCGAGTCCTCCAGCATGAAGGCCAGGCGCTCCTGCGGGTACGACGTGTCGAGCGGGATGTAGGCGCCGCCGGCCTTGAGCACGGCGAGCATGGCGATCACCAGCTCGAGCGAACGCTCCAGGCAGACCGCGACCGGCACGTCCGGCCCCACGCCCAGCTCCCGGAGGTGGTTGGCGAGACGGTTGGCGCGCTCGTCCAGCTCCCGGTACGTGCAGACGCCGTCCTCGAAGACCGCGGCGACGGCGTCCGGCCGCGCCTCCACCTGTTCCTGGAACAGCTCGTGGATGCAGACATCGGGATAGTCAGACCGATAGCCGGTCCAGGCCGCGAGCTGCTCCCTCTCCTCGGCCATGAGCAGCGGCAGATCGGAGAGCGGGAGGCCCGGATCGGCGGCGACGCCGTCGAGCAGGGTCCGGAAATGGTTCATCAGGCGCCGGGCCGTGGGCTCCTCGAAGAGGTCGGCGCTGTACTCCAGGGATGCGGCGAGACCGTCCTCCCCCACCTCGGCGAACGACAGGACGAGGTCGAACTTGGCGGTCGTGCCGGCCGCGTCGAGCGGTGCGAGGGTCAGCCCCGGCACCTCGGTGCTCCCCATGGGCGCGTTCTGGAGCGCGAGCACAACCTGGAAGATCGGGTGATGGGAGAGGCTGCGCTCGACCTCCAGCTCCTCCACCAGGCGCTCGAAAGGCAGGTCCTGGTGCGCGAAGGCGCCGAGCGCGGCGCTCCGGGCCTGCGCGAGCAGCTCGCGGAACGGCAGGCGCCCGGCGGGCCGGCCGCGCAGCACGAGCGAGTTGACGAAGAAGCCGACGAGGCCTTCGATCTCGGTCCGGTTGCGGCCCGCGACCGGGGTGCCGACCAGCAGGTCGTCCTGGTGGGCGATCCGGTGGAGCAGCGCCTGGAACGCGGCCAGGAGGGTCATGAACAGCGTCGCGCCCTCGCGGCGGGAGAGCCTCTTCAGGGAAGCCGAGGGCAGAACCAGCGAGACGTCGCCGCCGCGCGAGGTCCGCATGGCCGGCCGCGGCCGGTCGGAAGGCAGATCGAGAACGGTGGGCGCGCCGGCCAGGGCCTCACGCCAGTAGCCGAGTTGGGCTTCCAGGACCTCGCCCTGGAGCCAGCCGCGCTGCCAGACCGCGAAGTCCGCGTACTGCACCGGCAGCGCGGGCAGCGGCAGGCCCGCGTAGAGGCCGGCCATCTCGCGCACGAGCACGCCGAGGGACCAGGCGTCGCCCGCGATGTGGTGAAGGGTGGCGAGGCAGGCGTGCTCCTCTTCGTCCAGCCGCACCAGGAGCGCGCGCAGGACCGGGCCATGGACGAGATCGAACGGCCGCGCCGCTTCCTCTTCAGCAAGGCGCCGCAGCTCGGTCTCACGCTCCGGAAGCGATCTCAGATCGATCACCGGCAGATCGAAACGATTTACGGAAGCGATCCTCTGCACAGGGCCGGGGAAGGTCGTCCGCAAAGTTTCATGACGCTGGACGATCCCGCGGAAGCTCCCGGCCAGGGCGGCCACGTCGAGCGGACCGGTGAGGCGCAGGGCCATCGGCAAGTTGTACGCGGAGCTGCCCGGATCGAGCTGCGTCAGGAACCAGAGGCGTTCCTGGGCGAACGAGAGCGGCAGGTCCCCGGTCCGTTCGACCGGACGGATCGGCGGCGCCAGGACACCTGGCCGCTCCGTCTCGATCCTGGCGGCAAGGCCGGCGAGCGTCGGGGTTTCGAAAATCGATCGCAAGGGCAGCTCGACGCCGAACGCGTCGCGGACGCGCGAGATCACGCGGGTGGCGAGCAGCGAATGGCCACCCAGCTCGAAGAACCCGTCCTCGACGCCGATCCTCTCCACGCCGAGCAGGCCGGACCAGATGGCGGCGAGCAGCTCTTCGGTCGAAGTCCTCGGAGCCATCGAAACGGTGGCGCGGCGCTCGGGCTCGATCCGGGCCAGGGCCTTGCGGTCCACCTTGCCGTTCGGAGTGAGCGGCATGGCATCCAGGAAGACAAAGCCGGACGGGACCATGTGCTCGGGCAGCGATTCGCGCAGGAAGGCGCGGAGATCCGCCTCCACCGCGGGCGCCACATAGGCCACGAGGCCCTGATCGCGGGCAAGAACCACCACCTCGCGCACCTCCGGATGGCGGGCCAGCGCGGCCTCGATCTCGCCCAGCTCGATCCGGAAGCCGCGGATCTTGACCTGATGATCGATCCGGCCCAGATATTCGATCTCTCCATCGATCAGCCAGCGCGCGAGGTCGCCGGTGCGATACATGCGAGCGCCGTTCAGATCCGGCACGAAGCGCTCCGCCGTGAGATCCGGCCGATGCAGATATCCGAGGCCCACCTGGACGCCGGCGATGTGCAGCTCTCCGGCGACACCGACCGGGCACTCGTTGCCGTCCTGATCCAGGATGTAGATGCGCGTGTTCGCCACGGGCCGGCCGATCGGAACCCGCTCCTCGCCGGGCCGGCAGGCGTGATAAGTCACATCGACCGCGGCCTCGGTGGGACCGTACAGGTTGTGCAGCTCGACGCCTTCCGGCAGCCGCGCGAAGAAACGTTTCGCAAGCTCGGCCGGCAGCGCCTCGCCGCTCGCCATCACCCGGCGCAGGCTCGCGCACCTCTCCGCTCCCGGCTGTTCCACGAACACCTGGAGCATCGACGGCACGAAGTGGAGGGTCGTGATCGATTCCCGCTGGATCGTCTCCACCAGGTAGGCCGGATCCTGGTGGCCGTCGGG
>DATANP010000707.1:0-3844 GCA_036266195.1 Thermoanaerobaculia bacterium
ACCTCACCCCCTGTCCCCCTCTCCCATCTCCCCTCCACCCCCCGCCGGGAGAGGGGGGACGTAGTTGGGGTGGTAGAGCTGGATTCCTGGCAAAGAGGTTCGGATGCGTCCCCCCTCTCCCGGGGCTGGGAGGGCGGGAGAGGGGAGAGGGGGACAGGGGGTGAGGTCTCACGGTACGAACTGGACCTCGAACATCAGCGGCCAGTGCTTGCCGGTGATGAGGAAGGTCTTCGTCTCGGGCATCCAGGCGATGCCGTTGAGGACCTCGGCCCCGGCCTGGTAGTCGGCGGCCGAGAGCAGGCCCGCGGCGCTGATCACGGCCGTGACCTCGCCGGTGGCGGGGTCGATCTTCATGATGTCCTCGGTCATGTAGATGTTGGCATAGACCGCGCCGTCCACGCACTCCAGCTCGTTGAGCCGGTCGATCGGCGCGCCGCCCATGCGGACCTGGACGGTCCCCAGGACCGCGAACGTCTCGGGGTCGCGGAAGGTCAGGCGGTCGGAGCCGTCGCTCTGGATGAGCCGCTTGCCGTCGTTGCAGAGGCCCCAGCCCTCGCCCTGGTAGGAGAGCTCGCGGATCTTCTCGAAATCCGAGGCGCGGTAGACGAAGGCCGTGCCCTCCTGCCAGGTGAGCTGGACGAGCCGGTCGCCGACGAGCGCCAGCCCCTCGGCGAAGTAGCGGTCCGGGACCTTGATCTGGCGCTTTATCGCGCCGGTGGCCGGGTCCACCTGGCGCAGCGTGGACTCCGAGTACAGACCGGCGCTCTCGTACAGGGTCCCATGATCCCAGACGAGCCCCTGGGTGTAGGCCGAGGTGTCGTGGGGCCGGGTGGAGACGATCTTCACCCGCAGCCGTTCCGGAGTCTTTCCAGGTGTGGGCGGCGCCGGAGCCGGCGTGGGCGCCGCGGACGACGACGACGCCCCCTTGCCCGGCGAGCAGAAGGAGAGGCTCGCGGCCAGGAACGCCATCAGCACGGAGCGGCTCAGCCTTCCCACGAGCATCCGCTCAGGCCTTCGGGGATATCGGCGGGCATTCCGATCGGCTGCCCCGGGGGAGCCGGAGGCGGCGCCGGCCGGGTCGCCGGGTTGACCTCGGGCCGGTCCAGGTAACGGTCGATCTCCTGCGCCAGGAAGGCCTGCTGCAGCGCATTCGGATCGTCCGTATCCCGCGCCACCTTGCCGATCGCGTCCTCCAGCCGGTGGCGCAGGGCGCGCAGCTCGCCGTCCACCCGCGAGCGCACGCCGGGGCTCGCGCCGGGGTCGCTTGACAGGCCGATCATCCGGCGCACCACCACCCACTGCGTCACCCGCCGCAGCTCGGCCCGGCGCGCGTCCTCTCCGTTGGGCGCGTCGAACGTGGTGCCGATCAGGCTGTCCAGCACCTCCTCCAGGCCGGGCAGCTTCGCGTCGCGGCGATGGAAGTCCACCAGCCGCTGCGCGCGCTCGGGCTGCAAGAGACCCTGCACCGCCAGGTCCGCGGCGGTCGAGGCGGCGGCGAGCGGGTCGAAAGCTGGAGCCGCCTGGGTCGGGAACATCTCCGGGTTGTCGTTGTAGCCGGACGGCCGCGGCAGCATCAGGCTCACCACGGACTCCGGGATGTCCAGGGTCTCGGGGGAGATCGCCTGGAGCACCGCCTCCAGCGCCTTGCGCTGGCGGTCGGCCGCGACCGGCTTGGACGGCGGCTGGCCGTCTCCCCGGATCGCATAGGTGTAGTCGAGACCGCCCACGGACTTGAGCGCGCCGTCGAGCTGGTACCGGTGATGGAAGTAGACCGGCACCAGGACCTCCTGGAGAAGCGCCATGGGCTGGCCCGCCGGGAGGTTGTGCTCGCCGAAGTGCGAGAGGGCGATCCTGCGCACGGCCAGGGCGTGGCGCAGGCCCTCGGCCGGGTCGCCGCCGTTGTCCCACAGCACGGCCAGGGGGTGGGCAGCGCCCGGGGGGCGCGCGTCCTGGTCGGTCAGGAAGAGGAGGCCGCGGCTGATCGCCTCGCGCGCCATGGCGTCGAGGGCGGCCTTCTCGTCGGTGCCCGGGGGGAACTGCGTGTAGGCGAAGCGGATGGCGAACACGTCCCACTCCCCCACCCCGTTGCCGTAGGCGCGGGAGAAGTCGAGCGTGCCGTCCTCCTTGATGTCCACCAGCGGCGCCGGGTAATCCATGACCGAGGCGCGGCCGTAAGTAGAAGCGGCGAAGTTGTGGTTGAGACCCAGGCTGTGCCCCACCTCGTGCGCGGCGAGCTGGCGGATGCGCCAGAGCGAGAGCTGCACCGGGTCGTCCGGCGCGCCCGTGCCGGTCTTCTCCGTGCCCGCCAGCCCTTCGAAGATCAGCCGGTCCTGCCGCACGCGGAGCGATCCCAGGGTGACGTGACCCTTGATCATCTCCCCCGTGCGCGGATCGGTGACGCCGCCGCCGTAGGACCAGCCGCGGGTCGAGCGGTGGACCCACTGGATCGTGTTGTAGCGCGCGTCCAGGGGGTGCGCGCCGGGCGGCAGCAGCTTGACCTGGAAGGCGTCGATGAACCCGGCCTTGTCGAACGCCTCCTTCCACCAGCTCGCCCCCTCGATCAGCGCCGAGCGCACCGGCTCGGGCGCGCCCGGATCGACGTAGTAGACGATCGGCTCTTTGACTTTGGAACGCTCGGCCGTGGGGTCCACCTTCTCCAGGCGGTGGCGCACCAGCCAGCGGGTCGCGATCATCGAGGACAGCGGCGCGGCGTAGTCCGCAAAGTCCACCGAGAACGAGCCCGCCCGGGGGTCGAAGACCCGCGGCTGGTAGCCGGGCGGCGGCAGCTTCAGGAACGAGTGGTGCTGGACGATCGTCATGCTGTTGGCCGTGGGCGCGGTCTCGGCCACGAGCTGGCCGGGATCGGCCGACGAGTAGGTCAGCAGGGCCTCCAGCTCGACGTTCTCCGGGAACACCAGGCAGTTCTCCAGGTCGGCCACGCTGCGCGAGGCGTCGAGCTGCCAGTTGCCCTGCTGCGTCTGGCGCAGGCGGGAGACGATGTCGTGCGCGTCGCGGACCACGAACCCGGTGAAGTCCACCAGGGCGCGGCCGTCCGGCTCCTGGGCCGTGATCTCGCCCGCCCAGAGCACGGACGTGGCGAACGACTCACGCACGGCCTTGGTCTCCTCCGGGTTCTCCGACAGCGCCCGGAAGCGGAGGTTCGGCTGCTCGATCAGCAGGCGGTTGCCCACCCGGCGGAAGGTCACCACCCGGGTGTCGCCGAGCTGGCCGCGGTCGAGCCCGACCGGGTTCGAGCCGAGACCGGTGAGGAGCGCCTCGACGTAGAGGTAGCTCCCAACCTCCCCATCGGGCTTCTTGGCCGCCGGTACCTCCAGCCAGATCTTCCCTGTCTTGGAATCGAGATACATCGGGAAGAGGCCGGGCTGCCGCTTCAAGCCGGTGGTGATCGAGGAGATGGTCTGAGGAGCCTCGGCGGGCTTCTGCGGAGCCGCCGCAGCCGGGAGGGAAACAAGGATCAGGGAAAGGACGACAGCGGAGGTGCGGGAAGACATAGTCATAAGGAAGCAGAACTGTATCACTCGGCTGCCGGTGTACCCCTACTCCTGGCGCGTGTGCAGCCGGATCTTGGCAAGCAGGATGTCGGGGTTGATCGGCTTGCCCACGAACTCCGTGAACCCCGCGGCCTCCAGGTCGTGCTGGGGGCCGACCCGGGTGGAGGCCGACAGCGCGAAGATCGGAATCCGGGAGGCCTGGCCGGGCAGCGCGCGCATCCGGCGGGCCGCCTCGTAGCCGTCCATCTCCGGCATGCGGAGATCCATGAGGACCAGGTCGTAGGCGCGCCGCTGCAGGGCTTCCAGCGCCTCCCGCCCGTTCGCGGCCACCT
>DATANP010000708.1:0-3649 GCA_036266195.1 Thermoanaerobaculia bacterium
CCTGATCGGTTCCGTGAACCTGATCAATCTTGCCATCCTGCACAGGGTGAAGCGCTTCGTCTTCACCTCCAGCATCGCGGTCTACGGCCGCAACCAGCTCCCCATGACCGAGGAGATGGAACCGCGGCCGGAAGATCCGTACGGCATCTCCAAGTACGCGGTGGAGCTCGACCTGCGGGCCGCGCACGACATGTTCGGCCTCGACTTCCTCGTCTTCCGGCCGCACAACGTCTACGGCGAAAGGCAGAATCTGGGCGACCGCTATCGAAACGTGATCGGCATCTTCCTGAATCAGCTCATGCAGGGCGAGCCGCTCACCGTGTTCGGCGACGGCACCCAGACCCGCGCCTTCAGCCACATCGCGGACGTGGCCCCGCTGATCGCGCGATCGATCGAGATCGAAGAGGCCCGCAACCAGGTCTTCAACGTCGGAGCCGACCGCCCCTACTCCATTCTGGAGCTGGTGGACGTGATCGGCCGCGTGCTGGATGTCGAGCCCCGGATCGGTCATCAACCGGCGCGCAACGAGGTCCAGCACGCCTGGGCCGCGCACGACAAGGCCCGCCGCATCCTCGGAGAGGGCCCCGGCATCGACCTCGAAGAGGGAGTCCGCCGCATGGCCGAATGGGCGAAACGGGCCGGGGTGCGCAAGACCCCGAAGCTCGCCCACATCGAGATCGAAAAAGGCCTGCCGCCGATCTGGACGCGGGATTGATCTACTGGATATAGCCCAGGTTCTTGAGGCTCTTGATCATCTCCTCGTCCGACGGCGAGGCGAGGAGCGGTCCCACCTGCCGGGCCCCGTACGAGGGCACCGTCTGGATCGGCAGCGACCGGGCGAAATCCTCCTCGAACGCCTCGATCAGCGGATGCCCCGCCAGCTCCTGCGAAAGCGGCAGGCCGAGGAGCCAGGCCATGGTGGGCATGAGATCGTACGGGCTCGCCTTCTGGATGCGATACCCCCGTTTCACGCCGGGTCCCGAGATGAAAAGGATGCCCTTGGCGGCGGTGCTGTGCTCGCCCGGCCGCGTCAGGGCCGCGGGGTTCTGGGCGTCGGGCGAAGCCTCGGCGCCGTGGTCCGACGCGATGATCAGCCACGAGCCCTCGGGCCGGGCCTTCAGGATTTCATTCAGGAACGTGTCGAGATACCGGTAGACCCCGTGGACGAGCCCGCGGTCGCGCGCCACGTTGTTGATCGGCTTCGCGAAGCGCTCGGGCTCCACCAGGTCCCAGCCGTAGTGTTGAACCGCGTCCGAGCCGCGGAGATAGAGCATCCAGAGGTCCGTGGGCCGCTCCTTCATGAGATCCAGCCCGATCCGGAACAGGGGGTAGTCGACGCGGTAGAACGTCTTGAGCCACGGGTAGACGGCCCGGTCGTTCCAGGGCGCGGCGCGCAGGAGGTCCATCTGGGCGCGGGTAAACCCGCCGCGCCGCTGGAGATCCTCATAGGGGAACTGCTCGCGTGTCATCCAGTGCCGGGCGAGGACCGGGCCGATGTCCAGAGGATAGAAATCGCGCTTGAGCCGGGCGAGATCCTCGCGGCTGGCGGTCCAGTACCTCTCGTCCTGGACGAGGAGCTCCGAGAACGCCGGGTTGGCGTGATCGGTGATGTCGTACCCGTTGATCTCCTCCGCGGGCCAGCTCGCCCACCACCCGACGACGCCGACGCTGACCCCACGCCGCGAAGCGATCTCCCAGATCGCCCGCGCCTTGCGCTGATTGCTGGTGACCGGGATGCGCTGGCCGTTGGGCAGGTCCGTGGTGAAGCTGGTGACGCCATGATCCTCCGGAGTCCGGCCGGTAGCCACGGACGTCCACACCACGGGCGAGAGCGTGGAGGAGATCGTCTCGAACTCGGGCATGACCGCCCCCTCCTCCATCACCTTGCGGAACGTGGGCAGCTCGCCGCGCTCGATCATCGGCCCGATGACCTTCCACGTCGCGCCGTCCAGCCCCAGGAACAGGATCTTCGGCTTCGGAGGAGCAGGAGGCTCCCGCCGGCAACCGGCGAGACCCAGGACTAGAGCGAGGAGGAGAAGGACAAGACAGCGTCGTGGCATGGCGGGGCGGGATTGTAGCAGCCCGGCCCGGACCCGGTTAGGATAGGCGGACAGGAAGTCCAACCGGGGGAAACGCCATGACCGAGAGCCAGGCCACAGGAATCGATGTGTCTCATTTCCAGGGAACCGTGAATTGGACGGAGGTCGCCGCCTCGGGGATCGTGTTCGCGTTTGCGAAGGCGACGGACGGGATCACCTACCTGGACCCACAGTTCTCCGTCAACTGGCCGGCCATGAAGAATGCCGGGCTCGTGCGCGGCGCCTACCACTTCTACGAGCCGGCGGACGACCCGGCCAGCCAGGCGCAGCACTTCCTCTCCAATGTCACGCTGGAGACCGGCGACCTCCCACCGGTCCTCGACGTCGAGATCACCGGCGGCGTCAGCTCCGAAGAGCTCTGGAGCGGAGTCGCCACCTGGCTCCAGACCGTGCAGACGGCCATCGGACGCCAGCCGCTCCTCTACACCGCCCCTGGGTTCTGGAACGACAATTCGCCGAGCCTCGCGCTCACCACCTACCCTCTCTGGCTCGCCGACTACGCCTCGCAGCCGACCCTGCCGAACGGCTGGAGCACCTGGCACTTCTGGCAGCACTCGCAGACCGGGACCGTGCCGGGCGTCTCCACCTCGGTGGACCTGGACCTCTTCAATGGCACGCTGCTGCAGCTCCAGGAGTGGCTCGCCCCGGCGATGACACCCACGACCACGACCGTATCGGCCACGGCCAAAACGACGACCGCGACTCATCGCCTGCTGCGGCCGAATCGTCAGTCATGACTGACATGAGACGCCACCGGCTCCTCTCCGTTCTCGCCGTCCTCGGCGCTGCGGCGCTCGCCGGCTGCAGCCTGATCAAGGAGACGCAGCAGGTGCTGAACCCGACCGTGGCTGGCGAGGTCATTATCCGTGCCGCTCCCGGCGAGCCTGTCACCTGGACGCCCGCCTTCTGTCAGACCGGCGAGATCGAGCAGTTCTTCGGCTTCATCCTCGGAGGCTCTGGCTCTCCCGTCGTCGTCCGGGCCGTGCTCGATCCGCTCGATGGACCGGGGTTGCGGATCACCGGGGTCGAAGGGACTTCGCCCTACGGTTTCGTCGTCCGTCCGGCCGACTGCCGCGTGCTCGACCTGAGATTGCAGGCAACCGATTGGCGGGTCAACGAGCTCCGCGACGTGAACGGATCGCTCGACGTGAGCTGCACGCTGAAGGACGGTCTGAGCCTGGAGGGGAGCGTCGAGGTTTCGCACTGCCATTGACCTTGTGAAAGTCATCCAGACAAGGAGGAGACATGCCGCGGAAGACCTTCGCGGGTACTGTTGAAGCGTGGGGCCGGTTCCTCCGGCAGGTGGACGAGACCGGGATCGAGATCCCCGGGACCGGCAGCGCCAAGGATGATCTGGACGCCATGTACAAGCGGGCGCACGAGCTCGTGACCCAACGGGCCGCCCTCGAAGCCGCCAAGCAGGCGGCCACGCGGGAGCTTCGGGAGATCCTGGAGCTTGGGAGCCTGAAGCTGACCATGATGCGACAGGCCTTGAAGGTTCACCTCGGCTACGAGAACGAGAACCTCACGGCCTACGACATCCGTCCCAC
>DATANP010000709.1:0-14461 GCA_036266195.1 Thermoanaerobaculia bacterium
AGGGGATCTGTCCTACATCGTGCTGGGGGACCTCGCGGTGCGGGGCGACCGAGACACGAGCGGTGACCGCACCAGCACACTGATAATTCCGGGTCCGGCCGAGGTGCGGTTCAACTCCGGCGCAGGCCTGACCATCGGCAGGGACACGGGCCAGCATCCGGGCTACGCGGGTCGGTTGCAGACCACTGGCGTGACCTTCAAGGGCAACACGACGAGCCCCTCCGCAGGCTTCTGGAAGGGGATCTACTTCGCTGATACGACGACCGGCGGCGGTCAGACGTTTCTTGACGCCTGCAGGGTTGACGAGGCAGGAGGCCACGGTGCCCTCGGAGCCGTGGTGGTGAACGCGACCTCGCCGGAGCTGCGCAACGGCACATCTGTCCATGATACGGCGAGCACGGGTCTCTACCTGACGGTCAGCACCGACTCCTCCGTCACCGTGCTGGGCGGCGAGATCGAGGGTGGGAGTGGCCCCGCAGTATATGCCCTGGGCCGGTCAACGCTTGGACTGAAGGGAGTGATGCTGCGCAAGGGGACCTATCCCGTGCAGCTCCAGCCCAACGTGATCCTGTCGTCGCTGAGCGGGAATACAGCTTTCGGTTATGTTGCGGAGCGCAGCGGGATCGCCGTCGAGGGCGGTCTGATGGGCAGCAGCAGCGATCCCCAGAGCCGTACCTGGCCTGGAGGGGACCTGTCCTACATCGTGCTGGCCGACCTCGCGATCCGGGGCAACCAGGACACGAGCGGCGACCGGACCAGCACGCTGACGATCGGCGGCGCCGGGCTACCTGCCGAGGTGCGATTCGATGCCGGTGCCGGTCTGACGATCGGCCAGGATTCCGGGCAGCACCCCGGCTTCGCGGGCAAGCTCCTGGCGATCGGAGCAACGTTCAAGGGGAACACGACGAGTCCCTCGTCGGGCTTCTGGGATGGGATCTACTTCGCCGATACCGCCACGGAGGGCGGGCTCATCCTGGATGCGTGCGTGGTGGAGGGTGCCGGCGGGGCGGGCTCGAATGGAGCGGTTGCGGTCAACGGCACCTCGCTGGTGCTGCGCAACGGCACGGCGATTCGTGCTACGGGCAATGTGGGCCTTTGGTTGTCCGCAAGCACGGTCACGGTGGCGACGGCGACGGGCGGCGAGATCGAAGGGGGAAGCGGCCCCGCAGTCCAGGCTCTGGGTCGCTCGACCCTGTCGCTGTCGGATGTGGCGCTACGCGGTGGAACCTACCCTGTGCGGATCCAGCCGAACGTGATTCTCGCGGCCTTGGGAAGCAACACGGCGACCGGCTATCCGCCGACCCGGGCAGGCATCGCCGTCGAAAGCGGATTGATGGGTAATAGCAGCGGCCCTCAGAGCCGTACTTGGCCGGGCGGTGACCTGTCCTACATCGTGCTGGGCGGCATTGAGATCCGTGGAGATCAGGACACGAGCGGCGACCGCCTCAGCACCCTGGTGATCGGCGCTCCTACCGAGGTACGGTTCGACGCTGGAGCGGGCCTGAGTATCGGCAGGGACTTGGGACAGCACCCGGGCTATGCAGGCCAGCTCCAGGCGACCGGCGCGAGGTTCCGGGGAAACACGGAGACTACATCCCCCGGATTTTGGAAAGGGATCTATTTCGCCGACACGGCTACGGCGGGTGGAGTCCTGGACGCCTGCGCCGTTGAGGACGCCGGCGGCGCCGGATCAGCCGGGGCCGTGGCGGTCAACGCCACTTCCCTGGAGCTGCGCAACGGCACGGTCATCCGCGCCACTGGTAACGTCGGTCTGCACCTCTCGGCCAGCGATTTCACCGCCGCCACCGTGACCGGTGGCGAGATTCAGGGAGGGAGCGGTCCGGCGGTGCAGGCCCTAGGCCGGTCGATCCTGTCGCTGGCCGGGGTGACGCTGCGCAATGGCACCTATCCGGTGCAGATCCAACCCAACGTAATCCTGACCGCCTTGAACGGCAACACGGCAGCCGGTTACGACCCGGCCCGGAACGGCATCGCGGTCGAGAGCGGCGTCATGGGAGGAACCGCCGCCCAGAGCCGGACCTGGCCGGGAAACGACCTGCCCTATATCGTGCTGGGCGACCTCTCCGTGCGGGGCGACCAGAGCACGAGCGGCGATCGCACGAGCACGCTGATCATCGGCTCGCCCACCGAAGTGCGGTTCTCCTCTGGAGCCGGGCTTTTCATCGGTGATGACTCCGGGATCGAGGGAGGTCACTGGGGCCGTCTCCAGGCCACGGGAGTCATGTTCACCGCGAGCTCCGCCACGCCCGTGCCCGGCTTCTGGAAGGGGATCTACTTCGGCGATCAGGCGCTGGACGGAGCCGCGAACACGTTCCTCGACGCTTGCTCCGTCGAATGGGCCGGCGGCGACGTCGCTGGCGCCGTGCGGATCAACGCCAGCGCTCCGGTCTTCAAGAACGGCGTGACCGTCCGCAATACAGCCACGGCGGGCGTCCATCTCTCATCGAGCACGGCTTCCAACGCTTCGATCCTTGACGGCGAGATCGAAGGGGGAGCCGACGCGGCCATGCGCGCCGCGGGTAGCTCGACCCTGCTTCTGCGAGACGTCACCCTGCGTGGCGGTCCCTATCCGGTGCGAATAGATCCCAACGTGAACGTCGCGGGCTTGCGCGGCAGCCGGGCCGAGGGATATCCCTTCGATCGCGCTGCCGTGGCGGTGGAGAGCGGCGTTATGGGATCGTCGAGCGGATCCCAGACCCGCGTCTGGCCGGCCGCAGACCTTCCCTTCCTGATTCTCGGCAATGTGGAGGTCCGGGGCACCCAGAACACGGGCAGTGATCGCACGAGCACGCTCGTCCTCCAGGGCGGCGGCGAGGTCCGGTTCGAGCGTGGCACGGGCTTGCAGATCGGCGACGACAGCGGCATCGACGGAGGCCACTGGGGCGCACTCCGGGCGAGCGGCGTGACCTTCACGGCCAACACCCTCTCTCCCGTGCCTGGCTTCTGGGACGGGATCTATTTTGCGGACCAGATGCGAGACGATCTGAGCTTCCTGTATGACGGCGCGGTGGAGTACGGAGGCGCTTCCGGGGGCAACGTCTTGATCTCTCGCTCCTCCCCCTATCTAAGCGGTGTCGTGGTCCGGGGCAGCGGCCAGGACGGTGTCCTGGCAAGCAACTCGAATTCGGTCCTGACTGGTTCGCACCTGACCGGCAATTCCAGCGGCATACGGCTGTTCTACTCGGGATCTTTGTCCTTGGCCGACAGCGACGTCGAGAGTAACGCCCGGTTCGGAGCCTTCAACGGCGCGCCCCCGTCTCTCTTCGCACGGTTCAACTGGTGGGGCGATCCTTCGGGTCCGCTGGACCCGGTGTCCAATCCTGGCGGACTGGGCGACCGCGTCGCCGAGCGGGTGGACTACGCCTCGTGGCTCACGGCGAGCCCCCTGCCTCCGTTGGCGCCGGCGAGCGTGACAGCCCAGCCGGGCGACGGCACGGTCGGCTTGGCGTGGAGCGCCAATCCGGAGAAGGACGTGACCGGGTACAAAATCTATCGCCGGCTGCCTCCGGCAACGGCGTGGACGCTTCGCACCTCGTCCCCGGTTCCGGCGTCCGCCTCGCCGTCGTTTCAGGAGAGCGGCCTGACGAACCGGATCGGGCACTGCTACCAGGTGCGGGCGATGGACGGCCAAGGACGGGAGGGCGATCCATCGCGCGAGGCCTGCGCCACGCCGAAGGTCGACGTAACTCCTCCGGCCTGGATCGGTCCGGCAGGAGCCCTCTTCGCGGAGGGGGGTGACGGCCAGGGCGTCGTCCGCTTCGAGCCGGCCGCGGACGCATCCTCGACAGCAGCCTACGACCTCTACTACAGCACGGTCAGCCCCGTGGACCGCAGCCTGTCGGGGACCGGCAGGATCGCGAACGTCACCCCGGTCCCGAGCAGCGCTGGTCATACGCTGGAGGTGACCGTGCCGGGGCTGCTCAACGGCCGGCGCTACTTCTTCAACGTCCAGGCCGTGGACTCCGAAGGCAACGAGGACGGCAATGCCGCAGAGGCCACGGCCGTGATCGGCCCGGGTTCCGGCGCAGTGGTCGCGGCGAGCCCTTGGACCGGCGCGACGCTCGACGGCGTCGAGATCGACGGCCAAGGCCGCGCCGTGCTTACCTCGGGCCGCACCGAGGGTCAGATCACCTCCGCGGTCGTCGAGTTGCCAGCCGGCGCGGACCTCTCGGCGATCACCTGGAACGCCGTGCAGCCCGCGGGCACGGCCGTCGACACGGTCCCGGGCGGCGCGCTGACGCTCGAGGTCCGCGCCGCGGACGATCCTGCGCACCTCGCCGATGCCCGGTGCATCGCGCCTTCAGGGCTCGCCGCCTGGTGGCCGGGTGATGGCAACGGCCGGGACGTCCAGGCCGGGCAGGACGGTGCGGTACGAGGCGGAACGGGTTTCGCGGCCGGCCGGAGCGCTTCGGCCTTCCGCTTCGACGGCATCGACGATCGCGTGGAGATTCCGAATTTTGGCAGCTTCACCCGATTTACGACCCAGGCCTGGGTCTATCGCGAAGGTGCGACGAACACGAGGGAGAGCCTGATCTCCTACAAGGAAACCGGCTGCGGCTTCGTTTTCTCGCTCAACGAGGACGGTACCAGCCAGCGGCCGCGTCTCTGGGTGTATGTCAACAGCGTCTGGCGGTTCGCCGAGGGGGCTCTGCCGATCCCTTTGGAGCGGTGGACTCATCTGGCGGGAAGCTACGACGGCCAGGAGATCCGCGTCTACGTCGATGGCGTCCTCGCTGCAGCCACACCAGCGGTCGGGAACATGACGCAGTGCAACCAGAGAGTGGCTCTGGGCGCGCGGTCGAGCTTCGACCAGCACTTCTTCCCCGGCCGCATCGACGAGGCTGCGATTTTCGACCGGGCGCTCACCGTGGCGCAGATCCAGGCGCTCTCTGCCGCGGGCGGCTCCAGCCTTTGCAAGTCCGACGCGGACGGCGACGGCGTGGCCGATCTCGCAGACGCCTGCCCGGCCACGCCCGCCCGCATCCCGGTCGACATCGCGGGTTGCCCGGGGGGCTGCTTCGGTCCTCCCGCCAACCGCGTGAGCTGGTGGCGCGGTGAGGGGAACGCGGCGGACTCGGCCGGCACGAAAGCCGGTACCCTGGTGGGCGGCACGACCTTCGACCTCGGCAAGGTAGGGCAGGCCTTCCGCTTCGACGGCGTCGACGACCGGGTGGAGATCCCGAACCTCGGCAGCTTCACCCAGATCACGGCCCAGGCCTGGGTCTACCGCGAAGGTGCGACGAACACGAGGGAGAGCCTGGTTTCCTACGAGCTCGGTTGCGGCATCGTCCTCTCACTCAATGAGAACGGCGTGAGCCAACTGCCGCGCCTCTGGGTCAACGTCAACGGCAGTTGGCAATTCGCCGAGGGGACGCAGCCTTTCCCCTTCGGGCGCTGGACCCATCTGGCTGGAACCTACGACGGCCAGGAGATCCGCCTCTACGTCGATGGCGCCCTCGCCGCGGTGACGCCGGCCGTCGGGAACATGACGCAATGCAACGAGAAGGTGGCTCTAGGCTCGCGGAGGAGTTTCGACCAGTACTTCTTCCCCGGCCGCCTCGACGAGGTCACGATCTTCGATCGGGCGTTGTCGGCGAGCGAGATCCAGGCCCTCGCAGCAGCCGGCAGCGCCGGGATGTGCGCCACGGCCCCTCCGCCTTCCGGCGTACCGGCGGGCACGCCCCAGGTCCAGCAGGGATGGGCGCAGGTCACTCCGAACCAGCCTTTCGACCTTCCGGACGGTCGCTACGTCCAGGTCCGGATCACCCTGCGCGGCGACGGCACGAAGTCCCCAGCCTTGCGCAGCGTCTCGCTCGGCTACCGGGGAGGAGGCTAGGTGAGGAAGGCCCTCCTCCTCGCGCTGGCTTCAGCCCTGTCGGCGTCGGCTGCGGCTCCGCAGAGCGGACTGATTGCGCATTGGCCGTTCGATGACGGCGCCAATCCGACGGCGGACGTGGCAGCCGGGCATGGCGCTCAGGTCCTGGGGGCGACTTTCACCACGGCCGATGTCGCGCCATTGCAGGGCAACCTCCGCGCGCTGTCGTTTTCCGAGCCCGGAAACCACCTGGTCGCCGCGGATTCCGCGGTCTTCAACTTCCCCTCGAATGCGCCACGGAGCATCTCGCTGTGGCTGAAGCAGACGGCGGTCCGCGGCGTCTTCCACGTGTTCGGCAAGCGCGACGGCTGCGGTAGCACTGCCGGGATCAACTACCAGCTCGCCCGGGATGCGACCCTGGTTCACTTCGGCTCGGCGTCCTCGGCCGTCCTCGCCGGACGGGACTTCCCGTTCAATACCTGGACGCACGTGGTGGTCGTCTTCGACGGCGCGAGCACGACGAAGCTGTACTTCGACGGCGTGGAAGTGGCCGCCAGCACCAGCTTTTCGATGCAGGGGCAGAACAGCGCGCCGCTCAGGATCGCCAGTTCGGGGACCTGCCCCGCGAGCGAGACCTTCCCCGGCCTGCTCGACGATGTTCGCATTTACGACCGAGTGCTCCAGCCCGAGGAGATCACCGTCCTCGCCGGCCAGGGTCCACCGCAAGGCCCGGCCCCAGTTTGCACGGACCCCGAGCCGCAGTCCCAGGACTTCGCCTTCACGGGGTTGCACTGCCCCGATTGCCTCGGCGCCGACCTGGAGCTCACGGTCAGCGACGGCACCCCGTCGACCGCCAAAGGCGCCACGATCACCTACAAGCTGAGCTACGCCAACCGCGGCGCGGACAGCGCCACGGGCGTGGTGCTCACGGCCACGGTGCCGGCGAACACCACGTTCGATCCCACGGGGAGCGCCTCCGGCTGGCAGCGGGTGGGGACGTCCAATACCTACAGGTTGACCCTCCCGGAGCTGAAGCCCGGACAGGAGGGGACGGCCCTGTTCGCGGTCAAGGTGTCCACCACGGTGCCGGTCGGCACGGTCCTCTCCTTCTCCGCCTCGATCGCGGACGACAGCCTTCACGGCCCGGACAAGATTCCGGCCGACAACGCCGTGGCGGACGAGAACCTGGTCACCTCGGGACCGACGACGGTCTGCGGCAGCATCACGAGCGACACGCTGTGGAAGGCGCTCGACGGGCCGTTCATCGTCACCTGCGAGGTCGTGGTGCCCGCGGGCGTGACGCTGACCCTGGAGCCGGGCGTGGTGGTCAAGTTCAACAGCCTTCTGGGCATCCAGGTGCTGGGCAGCCTGGTCGCCCAGGGCACGCAGTCGCGCGGCATCCTCTTCACCTCGAACCGCAGCCGCCTGCGCCGCGGCGACTGGGACGGCATCGGCATCGGCAACGGCGGCACGGCCGTGCTGGACTGGACCACCGTCGAGTACGGTGGCGCTCCTGCGGGCCCCTGGGACGCCAACGTTCAGGTGGCCCAGGGTGGCTCGCTGACCCTGCGCCACGCCATCGTCCGCAGCAGCGACGAGTACGGCCTGTGGGTCGCGAACGGCCAGGCGATCGTCGAGGATTCTCTGTTCGCCGACCACGACAATGTGGCGATCTACGTCCAGACCAATGCGCCCGCCAATCCAACGCGGGTGGTACGCAACACATTCAGCAGCAATCGCAGCTACCCGATCTCGGTGGAGTACGCCGACGGCGCCACGGCCGAGATCGGCGAGAACGGGGGCAGCGGCAACAAGTTCGCCAGCGTGCGGGTGAGCGGCACCCTGGCCGGCGATGCGGCCTGGGCTTTGAACCCCGGGCTGACCTACTTGGTGAGTGGCGACCTGACAGTGGCGCGGCGGGGGAAGCTGAGCCTGGGTCCCGGCATCGTGGTCAAGCTGGAGACCGCGGCGTCGGACCTCTTCGTGGACGGCACGCTGGCGGCTGAGGGGAGCGAGGCGGAGCCCGTGGTCTTCACCTCGTTCAAGGACGATTCGGCCGGAGGCGACACGAACGGCGACGGCACTGCGACTGTCCCCGCGCCCGGGGACTGGGGCCAGATCCGCTTCAACCCCGGAAGCCGGGCCAGCCGTCTCGATCACGCCGTCGTGGCCTATGGCGCGAGCACCACGTCCGCCGCTCCCGGCCAGGCGCGGATCGACTCCGAGGGCGTGTCTGTGTCGGACAGCGTGTTCCGTGGCTCGCGGCAGGCCGGCCTCCATGTCACGGGCGCGGCCTCGCTCGTCCGCGGCTCCCGTTTCGAGGGCAACCTTACCCAGGGCCTCCACCTCGCGCTGACCAGCAACCGCGGTCTCCTCCTGGAAGGCAACACGTTCCTGGGCAACGGGCAGCACGCGGTGCTCCTCGACCTGGCGCATGCGCGCGGCGGGATCACCCTGCAGGGAAACGCTGCGTCCGGCAACCAGACGAACGGCGTGGCCGTCCAGGGCGACGTCCAGGGCGATTTCTCCGTGGACGCCAGCGGCCAGTCGGGTTTCGCGTTGCGCCTGCTCTCGGACCTCACCGTGGGCGCCGGGGCCACGCTCATGCTCTCGCCCGGAACGGTGCTCAAGAGCGAATCGGCGGCGGCGGATCTCCACGTCTTCGGCCGCCTGGTCGCCGATGGCACGTTCGCCCGGCGGATCGTCTTCACCTCGTTCAAGGACGATTCGTTCGGCGGCGACACGAACGGCGACGGCGGTGCCTCGACACCGGCCGCGGGTGACTGGGGGCAGGTCTGGCTGCGGACGGGGAGCAGCGGCAGCGTCCTGCGCAACGCCGTCCTCGCCTACGGCGGCGCCACAGGCCAGCCCGAGACGTTCGCGATCCTGCGCACGGACACGCCGAGCGTCCTGCTGTCCGACGTGACGGTCCGCCGCTCCCGCCAACACGGCATCTACGCCGCGAGCACCGCCCTCTCCCTGGCGCGGGTCACGGTCGAGAACAGCTTCTCGTCGGGCCTGTACGTCAACGTCCTCACCGGCACCGCGGATATGAGTCTGGAGGGGAGCTCCTTTCTTGCCAACGCTCAGCACGCGGTATTCCTCGATCTCCAGGGAGTGACCGGAAAGGTCGTGGCCCAAGGCAATACGGTATCGGGCAACGGCACCAACGGCGTCGCGGTCCAGGGCTCGTTCGTGGGACCTTTCCTGTTCGACTGGACAGGTCAGAACGGCTTCGCGCTGCGCCTTGCCGGAGACCTCACGGTCCGGCCCGGCGCGGCACTCACCCTATCCCCGGGCGTGGTGGTCAAGGGCGGCGCGGCCGATCACGAGGTGCGGGTCGAGGGGAGCCTGATCGCACGGGGCACGGCGGCCCGCCCGATCGTCTTCACCTCGCTCAAGGACGATTCCGCCGGCGGCGATACGAACGGCGACAGCAGCGCCACGAGCCCCGCGCCGGGCGACTGGGGGCAGGTCTGGCTGCGGCCCGGCAGCACGGGGAATGTCCTGGAGGAGGTCGTGCTCGCCTATGGCGGCGCGACCGGCGTGGCGGATGTCGCGGCCGGCCTGCGGGTGGACTCAGGTCGCTTCTCGCTCGTGGGCGGAGCGGTCCGGAAGTCGAAGCAGCACGGCGTTTACGCACACCGCTCCTCCGGCGAGATCCGCGACGTCGACATCGAGGACAACGCCCAGACCGGCGCCTTCTTCAACGACTTGGCGGGCAACGTCGAGGTCACCCTGGAAGGCAGTCGCTTCCTGCGCAACGGCGATCACGCCGCCTTCCTCGACCTCGAGGCTACGGCGGGCACCATCACGGTCCGCGGCAACACCGCCACAGGCAACCTCGTCAACGGCATTGGCATTCAGGGTCTGGTGGGTGGGCCGCTGGCCCTCGACTGGAGCGGCCAGACGGACCTGCCGCTGCGGCTCAACGCCGATGTCACCGTGCGGTCGGGCGCCGTCCTCATCCTGTCGCCAGGCATGGTGGTCAAGGCCGGGAGCCCGCAGCACGACCTGATCATCGACGGTTCGCTCGTGGCCCGCGGCACCGCGGACCAGCCCGTGGTCTTTACGTCGGTCAAGGACGACTCCCGCGGAGGCGACACGAACCGGGACGGCGCGGCATCCGCTCCGTCCGCGGGCGACTGGGGCCAGGTCTGGCTGCGCGCGGCCAGCTCGGCGAACGTCCTGGAACACTGCGTGCTGGCCTGGGGCGGTGCGGTTATGACCGACACTCTCGCCGACCTGCGTATCGATACGCCCGGGGTCTCGGCCACTTCCTGCACGTTTGAGCGTAGCGCGCAGAGCGGCGTGCGCGTTACGGGTATCCCGCCACCGCTCTTCTCGGGCAACCGGCTGCAGAGCAACACCGGCAACGGGCTCACCCATGCTGGCAGCGGCATCCTCGACGCCCGCAACAACTGGTGGGGGGCTCCATCCGGCCCGTTCCATCCCACACTGAACCCCGCCGGGCAGGGCAACCGGGTGAGCGACAACGTTCTCTTCGATCCCTGGCTGACGTCCCCAGAGGGCGCTCCTCTGGCGCCTCCGAGCCCGCTCTTGGAGCCCCAGCCACCGGAGGCGCCCGCGCAGGCCGCCGTTCTCGTGGCGCGGATCCTGGCCCCGGCCGACGTCACGGCTCCGGTCGCGGCTGCGGCAATGGCTGCGGTGAACGTGGTAGCGCCGCCGCGCCCGTCGAGCTTCTTCGGCCGGATCACCGTGGGCGGCAGCGCGCTGGTCCCGCCGGGGACCCGCGTCTCGGCCTGGATCGGCGGCATCCGCTATGCCGAGACCTTCTCCCTGCTCTCGGGCAACGAGTCGGTCTACCGGCTCGACGTGCCGGGCGACATCGAGAGCACGTCCGCGGTTGAGGGAGGCCGGCCGGGCGACACGATCGTCTTCCGCGTCGCGGGCGTGGCCGTGCCGCAGACCGAGGTCTGGCAGGACGGCCTCTACCGGCGGCTCGACCTGACGGCCGCGGTCGGTCCCGACCTCGCCGTCACCCAGACCGACGGCCGCGACCGGGCGGCGTCCGGGGACACGATCACCTACACAATTACGGCCGCGAATCTGGGCGAGGGCACGGCCAGCGGCGTGGCCATACGCGACACGCTACCCGACGGCACCACCTTCGTCGGCGCCAGCGACGGCGGCACGACTGCGGGCCGCGTCGTGACCTGGCCCGCCTTCGATCTCGCGGACGGCGCGAGCGTCACGCGGACCGTGGCCGTGCGCATCGCCGCCAGCCTGCCCGCGGGCGCCGAGACGCTGGTCAACATGGTCACGGTGGCCGACGACGGCGCCCACGGCGTCGATCCCGATCCGGCCAACAACAGCGTGCAGGACAGCGATGCGCTCGACGCGGCGCCGGACCTGGCGATCGCGAAGACCGACGGCCTCACCGAGGTCCTCCCCGGCACCACGCTGCGCTACGTCCTGACGATCACGAACCGCGGCACCCAGGGAGCCACGGGCGTGCGCGTGATCGATACGCTGCCCGAGCATCTGACCTTCTTCGCGGCCAGCGACAGCGGCGCGGAATCGGGCCTCACGATCGACTGGCCGCCGTTCGATCTGGCAGCCGGCGCGACCGTGAAGCGCGAGATCAGCGGACGCGTCGATGCCCCGCTGCCCGCGGATCTCACTGCCCTGGTCAACACGGCCGCGGTAACAGACGACGGCGCCAACGGCGCGGACCCCAACCCGGCGGACAACAGCGCCACGGACACGGACACGCTACTCCGCAAGCCCGACCTGGCCGTGCCCGAGGTCGACGCGAGCCAGAACCAGCTCAACCTGGAGAGCCTCGCGCTGTCCGGCGACGTGCTGGTGCGGCTGGAGAACCGGGGGACCCTCGAGGTGGCGACGCCGTTCGAGGTCACAGTCTTCGAGGATACCGACGGCGACGGCGACTGGGCGGCGGGGACGGACAACCTCCTGGGACAGCAGACCTATAGCGCTCTGCTCGCGGCCGGTCAGAGCGTGCCATTCGCCGTCCCGGTTTTCGGCACGGTGGCGTTTCGCGGCAACCGCATCTTCGCCTTCGTCGACAGCGCCGCCGCGGTCGCTGAGCTCGACGAGACCAACAACGTCGGCAGCACGGCAAGCGGTTGCGAGACCATGCCGGCGGTGGGCGCGTTCCAACCCAGGCTGGAGCTCAACTGGCCGCGGCCGGGCATCGTCGAGCCGAATTCGGTAGACAGCGCCTCCAGCCCGGTGGTGGTCAACCTGACCGACGACAATGGCGACGGCAAGATCGATGGCAAGGATGTGCCGGATATCGTCTTCACCTCGGCAAACCTCGATCCGGCGCTCACCTACTACGACCCAAGCGTACTGCGGGCCCTGAGCGGCGACACGGGCGAGGCCGTCTTCGACGTGCCCGGTTTCTTCAGCGGATACCAGTTCTTCGAATTTCTCCTGACGACGGTCGCAGTTGGGGATATCGATCTCGACCACAAGCCCGAGATCGTGACCACCAACCTCATCATCCCGGTCTTCGGTGAGCCCTACAACGTCATCACCGCTTACGAGAACGACGGGCGGCGGAAGTGGCAGAGCCCCGTCTATACGACGAACCCGAGCGGCCGCTTCACCAACCGCGACAACTCGTACATCGCGGACATCGACCGCAACGGCGTGCCCGAGATCGTCGTCGGCGCCCACGTGTTCAACAACAACGGCACACTGCGCTGGAAGGGGACAGGCGGCCAGGGCTTCCAGTCGATCTTCAATGGGGACAACCCGGCGAGCGGCGCGATCTCGATCGTCGCCGACCTCGATCTGACCGGGAATCCGGAGATCGTCACCGGCAACACGGCCTATCGCTCCGACGGCTCGATCTACTGGCAGATCCCCTACGACGACGGCTTCCCCGCGGTGGCCAACTTCGACGACGATCCGTTCCCCGAGATCGTAGTGGTCTCCCACGGCAAGGTCCGCCTGCACGAGCACGACGGCACGCTCAAGTGGGGTCCGGTGGTGCTCCCCGGCAAGACGCCCGTGGCTGGCGGTACGCCCACCGTGGCCGACTTCGACGCCGACGGCCAGCCCGAGATCGGCGTGGCCGGCTCGGACTTCTACACGGTCTTCGAGACCGATGGCACCGTCAAGTGGCAACGCAAGACGCAGGACTTCTCGTCCGGCATGACCGGCTCGACGGTCTTCGACTTCGACGGCGACGGACGCTTCGAGGTGGTCTATCGCGACGAGGTCTACCTGCGTGTCTATCGGGGCGAGGACGGCACGGTCCTGTTCCAGTATCCGGTGCCCTCCACCACCCTGAACGAGCAGCCGACCGTAGCTGACGTCGACAAGGATGGCAATGCCGAGATCCTGGTCACCGCGGACCACGGCTACCACGAGAGTGGCATCCCCGGCAATGCGAGCAACGCGGGCCTGCGCGTCTTCGGCGACGCCAACGACAACTGGGTGGGCACGCGGGCGATCTGGAACCAGCACGCCTACAGCGTCGGCAACGTCAACGACGACGCCACGATCCCGCGCGACCCTGACTGGAGCTGGCTCTCCCACAACACCTTCCGCGCCCAGATCCCGCCGCCGGGCGTAGCCTTCTCCTCGCCCGACCTCACCGTCTCCCGCGGCCGGGTCGACGTCACGGATTTCCCGCGCAGCCTGCGGATAACAGCCCGCCTCGGCAACGGCGGCAGCACGTCCGTGGCGCCGGGTATCTCCATGGGCTTCTACTCGGGCGACCCGTCAGCCGGCGGCACGCTCCTCGGCACTGCCATCGCGGGCCGCCTTGGACCAGGCGGCTTCGAGGACGTCTCCTTCACCTGGACACCGCCGCCGCTGCAGCCCGCGACGATCTGGATCGTCGCCGACGCCGAAAGCCGCGAGCGCGAGTGCGACGAGGCGAACAACGTCTATGCCTTCGGCTACAGCCTGGCCGACGTGGGCCTCTTCCTGCGCAAGGACGACGGCCGCGCCTCGATCCGCTTTGCCGACGAGACCACCTACACGCTGACGGCCGACAACTTCGCCCCGCATGCCGCGACCGGCGTCGTTCTGACCGACGTGCTGCCGCCGCACACGACGTTCGTCTCGGCGAGCGACGGCGGCGAGGTGGCGGGAGGCGTCGTCACCTGGCCGCCGTTCACGCTGGAATCCGGAGCGCGGGCGACCCGCACCGTGACGGTGAAGGTGGTCGGCATGGTGCCGGCCGGCGTGGACACGCTCACGAACACCGCCTCGGTCACCGACGACGGCAGCCACGGCCCCGATCCGACGCCGGGCAACAACACCGCGAGCGACACGGACGAGCTGCTCGCCTTCCGCGCCGAGGCCGGTGGTCCTTATGCCGGCGGCGAGGGCGAGGCGATCGCGCTCGACGCCTCCGGCACCGCCGACCCCGAGAGCCGAATCGTGCGCTACGAGTGGGACCTGGACGGCGACGGCGCCTTCGACGACGCCACGGGCATTACCGCTACAGCCACATTCCCGGACCAGGGCGTCTATACCGTCACGCTGCGGGTAACCGACGCCGCGGGCCGTTTCGACATCGACAGTGCTCAGGTCACGGTGGCCAACCGGCCGCCAGCCGTGGATGCCGGGGACGACCGGACCGTGCTGGAGGGCGACCGCCTGAGCCTGTCGGTGCCCTTC
>DATANP010000710.1:0-17647 GCA_036266195.1 Thermoanaerobaculia bacterium
GCGCACAGGTAATGGATGTACTACAACCATGTACGGCACACTTGTCAATATCTCAGACACTGAGATGACATCGATGATTTCCAGTACTGATGGTAAGTGCGACCTTGGTGCAAACTTTAACGAACAGTTGCTCTGGAGAAAGTTGTAGCCTCGACACGAAGTTGTGGAATAGATCTGAGCTATAGGGGTGAGCGCTAGTACAAAGGCAGCAAGAGAGGTCGTGAACCCAATTAAACTAGGCGGCTGGCCAACCTAGCGGCTCGAGCGGACAGCTACGCAGCCGCTCAGCCGCGAAGTCGTTAGCCGGTGTCACGAATGGATATGCCACGCTACATATTTCTTGATAATTGGGTGTTCTCGCTTCTCCGCGATCCAGAATTTGAGACCCGACTCACGGGCTTCGTAAGATCCAATGACCTCACAGTCCTTCTTACGTCCTTGTCGATGGTAGAACTCTACAACCCGGGGTGGCAGGGGGCAACGGGAGAAGAGAGAGGCGCTGCGGCAGTACGCTTCCTGGCTGGTGTTCCATGCGTAATTGTTAATCCATCGCGGGTCTGGGAGATGGAATGCACTGCTCACCTTAGCCAATTGCAGGCTCTTCCACTTGAGTTGGACTTGGCCGAACTGCCAGAAAGCTTGCGAGAGGCGACTTTACTTCGGTTTCTGCGAAGGGACGAACTATTTCTGCGGCAAGGGCGCGACATCCATTCTTGGAGTCTAGACTATGAAAAACTCAAGAAAAGTTGGCTATCGGACGTTATACACATAATCGAGAACGCCTGTCACCATGGATACCTCAAGCGGGACAGGGCTGGAAGGTTCAGAGACTTGGAAGAAACCAAGGAGTTATTCTTGTTTTCTCTTGATTTCCGCCATGCCGACAGAGCCGCTGTGGACGAGATTCTCGCGAGTCTTCTTCAACGAGCCCAAGCAGGTTTACGTTCCCATCTTACTTCAGTCCGGCTCAGTTCCCTGTGCTTCTGGTATTCCTACATAAATATAGACAAATCCAGACAGCCTAAGCGCTCTGGCTCAGACATAGGAGACTTTCACCACATTAGTTTGCTACCCTATTGCTCAGTGTTTACGATAGACGGTACGATGTACCGTACTCTCCAGCGGATTAAAGAACCCGTGGTCCCGATCGACTGCCATTTGTTAACAAAGGACATGCTTCAAGAGCAATTATATGCGTAGTATAAAATAGGCGAAGGAATGCCGGCTATCCAGGCCCTCAAGCGGACACCTGGCGGCGCCGCTTAGCGGCTACGAAGGGCAGACCTGGTGGAAACGACCCCATCGGGAAACACGCCATGCGGTCTCCCGCCCGCAATCGCTCGGAAACTTCCCGGAATGCGGCCACGAAGGTGGCATAGGCTTCCCGGAAGGCCTTGCGCACGGCCCGGGTGGCCGCGTGATAGAGGGGCGCCGGAGAGTTCTTGCTCTGTGCCGGACGCATCTCGGGACTCTGGCGCAGAATGCCGGCGACACCCAGGGGCACACGGCCGCTTGCGGCAAGCACGGCTGCCGCCGCGCTTTCAATCGCCTCTACCAGGTCGGCTACCCGCTGCGATCGACCTGGGCTGGTTCCTCTTCGCTGACCGGGATCGACTGGTAGCGTCGCTCCCACACTATCCCTCGTCTCCTGTGCATCCGGTTGACCTCGAGAGCGAGGCTGCGGCTCGCATCCCCCGGGGCGAATCGCCTGGCCCTTCCTTCCGTCATGAAGATCTTTATGTTCGACAAGAGAAGACCAAGGGGCTCACATGGATGAACAAGCGGAGCAGACCACTTTGCTTTCAGCCCTAACAACGGAGCACTTCGTGCTGCAAACAGCAAACAACTCCACCTACTCGGAAGCTTCCGCCCGCAGCACGCTCTATGTCATGGCGCTTTCGAGCTCGCTGGTTGCGATGGGATTTGTCGCAAGCTCCACCGACCTGTTAGTCCCGTTCGCCGCCATCTCGCTGCCGGCGATCTTCTTGCTGGGGATCTTCACCATTGTAAGGTTGGTCGAAAGCGCCCTTGAAAGCATGCAGTACCTGACCGGAATCGCCCGCATACGCGGTTACTATCGAACTCTCGGCCCTGAGGCGGCGCGCTATTTCGCACCGGAATATGGCCGCTGGCCGGAAGTGGAACCGCCCGCACTGCGGTTTGGTTCCGCGCTCGCGTTTTTCGGCACCACAGCAAGCATGATCGCGGTCATCAACAATGTCGTGGCCGGTTTGGGTATGGCGCTTCTCATCCGTTTTCTGAGCCCCTCCGCGCCCTCCTGGGTGGATAGTGTTGTGGGAATTGCCAGTGCATTGATACTTACGTGGTTGTTTTACGCGTACCAGCGCTGGCGTTTCGACGACTATGACGCCCGCGCTCGCCAACGCAAAGGTGCCAACGGTTACGCAGGGATCATGTAGGGACGGGTCAGGCGGGTGTCGGTCTTGCGGAACTCTCCCGCCAACCGCTTCGCTCTTTCCGGCTTCAAGCCGGAGGCCGCCAGCTTACAAAACACCTTGAGTGTCGACCGGGAGGCATCCGTCAGCTTCCTGTGAAGTGTATAGGCTTCCAGCTCCCGAGCCATCTCTTTGACGGACGCGAGGTTGCTCTGGGCCGTGAGCACGGCCGCAACGTCGAGAGCGGCGCTGACGGTTTCGAATTCGTGACCGGCCGCCCGGTGCTCGCGGTACACTTTTTCAAGGAGGCTCAAGGCTTCGTCCAGCCTGCCGAGCCCGGCGAAGATACGTCCTGATAGCCAGTCGAGCTCCAGCCGGTCCGCCGGTTTGCCCTCGGACGCCGCGAGCTCCTGGGCCTGCTCCAGCAACGCCCCGGCTTCCTCGTACCGCTGCGCGTAACAGAGGAAGTACATTTGATCCAGGCGCAAGCGCAACCAAAGCGTCGGCTTGTCCAGTTCGAGACAACTCTCTGCCCTCTCAAGGGCTGCCAGAGCCTGGAGCTCCCGGCCCAACTCGCCCAGCACCGCCGCCTTGGTGAGGAAAATCCGGCCTTGCCGCTCCGGGCGCCTGTCGAGCACCAAGGCACGATCGAGAGCCTCCAGCGCTGCGGGAAAGCGCTTTCCGTCGATGCAGAAGGCCGCCTCGATATCAAGCATTTGAGCTTCCATCTGGTTGAGCAGCCATTTCGGCGGCTCAGACGGATCTCTGTCTCTGGCTCGTTGGACGTGGGCTT
The DNA here is from genome assembly GCA_036266195.1 of Thermoanaerobaculia bacterium. GTDB lineage: Bacteria > Acidobacteriota > Thermoanaerobaculia > Multivoradales > UBA5704 > DATMER01. The sequence goes on from DATANP010000710.1 coordinate 3,190, forward strand.
CGACGATCTGGGATGGGTGCATGACGTAGATCACCCGCTCTGCCACTTCCGTTGTGAGCTTCTCGGGATCGCGCTCGTAATCCCAGACCGTCCGCGGGGACAGGCCCGCGACCCCCTCCAGATCGGCCTCGCTCCAGTCCCGCTCGAGGCGCATCTCCTTCAAGAAATCGACGAGCTCGATGAGAGGCTTATTCATAGGTGGCTTCCAAGCATACTCTAACCGCGCAGCATAGTTCCAGTGCCCGCCAATGGCCCTCCGCCGGCGCGGATGCCTACTCAGTAGCAGGATTGCGGCCTGATGAGCGACCTTGGAATCCCAGTCGATCGGTCCACCTTTCTGGTAGAATTGGGATGGTACCCTAGCTATACTTGGCCAGCGGCGGGCACTCGTCGAGAGGCCAAGCGTCGGAGGTATTGATACTATGCGCTCTTCCGCCATCCATCTATTCCTGGCTCTGCTGATGATCTCTGATCCTACAACCTGGAGGAATGTCAGCCATGGCTTTCAAGGCACATCACCTGATGATCACCGTTCGGCCCTCAAACTCTGATCCCTGCTCGGAATATACGCTTGGAGGGCCTCCTCCTTGCCCAGCGTTCTCGGAAATCCCTCCAGCGCCAGATACACCGTATTGCCCGCCGCCCTGTCCAGCGTTCTCGGAAATCCCTCCGGCACCAGACACACCCTACTGCCCGTTGGGAAGGCCACTTGGTGATACCGGTGAAAGTGCCTTGGCTGTGCTCCAGTCCCAGCTTCGCGAAATCCTCGTCCGTACTGAGAGAGGGGAGGCTGAGATCGATGTCTGAAGTCAGCGTGCGCTATGGTCTCTGGCAGGTCTCCAGGCATTGGTTGCGGCTAAGCGATTGAGTCCGTGAGCGTTGACACCCGGATATGCGAGGAACTACAGTCCTAGGCCATCAACCTCAAGGAGATCCCGATGCTGCTCAAGTCCCTCGTCATGCTCGTGTTCGCGTTCGCCCTCACCGCCAGGAGTGGCAGTGCAGGGGAGAGTGGCGGCATTCAGGGCACCTGGATACCCACGGCGGCCGAGCTTGGGGGGAAGCCGTTCCCGGACGAGGTCCGCAAGACCATCAAGCTGGTGGCGACGGATGAGACATATACCGTAACCGTGGGGGACCAGATTGATCGAGGTACCGTCAAGCTGAACCCGGCGGCCAGCCCGAAGGAACTGGACATCACCGGCACCGAGGGGCCGAACAAGGGCAGGACGATCCATGCGATCTACGAACGGGAGGGCGACACGCTGCGGGTCTGCTACGACCTCACCGGCCAGGGTCGCCCCACCGAGCTCAAGACTCAGGAGGGCTCCCAACTGTTCCTCGTCACCTACGAGCGCGAGAAGCCCTGAGTCGGTAAGCTGATGAATCAAACAGACATAGAGAGCGCATCCGGTCAGCGCCAGACGGTGCTGCAAATCGGAAAGCTGAGGCTGACCGGGATCTGGGCTGTTCTCGGCACCCTTCTTGTGCCGGCGCTCATCGCCGGTCTCGTGGTGGCTCTAAGGCCGACGCTGAGAATGTTGCTCGCCGCGGCGGTCTGGCTTGTCTTCATCGTCTACTGGAGCGCGGCAGCTCCGAAACGCTCAGCGCCGCTGAAGCGCTCGGAAACGAAACAATCGCGCGCGGTCCATACGTGGTTGATGTGGGGCGCGCTTCTTCTCCTGTTCGTGCCGGTTCCGGGTCTCAGAACAAGGTATGTACCTCTTTCCATCGGCATCGGCGCCGCGGGGCTGGCCCTGGAGATCGCGTCGGCTCTCTTCGCGGTATGGGCACGCAAGCACCTCGGCCGCAACTGGAGCGGAGCGATCGCTGTGAATGCCGAACATCAACTGGTCGAGACCGGCCCGTATCGCCGTTTGACACCTGGACAGGCCAGGGCTACATTCTGAGACCGTTGAACCCGTCTCTCGTCCATCTCCCCTGGCTCGCCGCGAATCTTCCCGGCTACTTCCGATTTCGTGAGGCACTCGGCAGTCCCGAGCGAGCCCAGAGATCGCTCCTCGAGGACTACCTCAAGACCAATGCGGACACCGCGTTCGGCCGTGCCCATGGCTTCGCCTCGATCCGGAGCGCCGAGGAGTACCGCGAGCGCGTTCCTCTCACAAAGGGAGAGGAGCTGGCTCCGTGGGTTGATCGAATCGCGGCCGGCGAGGCGAGAGTGCTCACCCGCTCGCCGGTCCGGGCGCTGGAGCCGACGAGCGGCTCTTCGTCGTCTCCGAAGCTCATTCCGTATACCTCGACGTTCCAGCGCGAGATCCGCCGGGCGGTTGCTCCGTGGATTTTCGATCTCTACTCCCACCGTCCGCGGCTTGCGTTCGGGAGCGCGTACTGGTCCATCACGCCACTGGCGATGGAGGAGGAGCGGGCCGGTCCCGTGCGCGTAGGGTTCGAAGAGGATTCCCAATACCTGGGCGGGCTCTGGGGACGGCTGGTCGATGCCACGCTCGCGGTCCCGGGTGAAGTGCGGCACCTTCGCGATCCGGACGCGTTTCGCTATGCCACCCTCAAATATCTTTTGATGCGGCGCGACCTGACCCTGATCTCGGTCTGGCATCCGAGCTTCCTCCTGCTGCTGCTCGAAGCGCTTCCGAGGTTCTGGGACGACCTGGTCCGCGAAGTTGGGCGGCCGGATTTGAAGACGTTTTCTCCAGCGCATGTCTGGCCGCGCCTCGGTCTGATCAGTTGCTGGGGTGATGCCCATGCGGCCCTCTCGCTGTCCGAGCTGGCGCGGGCCTTTCCCGGCGTCGAGATTCAACCGAAAGGTTTGATCGCCACGGAAGGTTTCGTCACGATTCCGTTCCGCGGCGCGTGGCCGCTGGCGGTCCGATCGCATTTCTTCGAGTTTCTCCTGGAGGACGGCGGTAGTCCGCGCTTCGCATGGGAGCTCGAAGAAGGCCGGGTCTACTCCGTGGTACTTACCACCGGCGGCGGGCTCTATCGATATCGACTTCAGGACCGTGTGCGTGTCGAAGGGTTTCTTGAGAAGACTCCTTCGCTCCGGTTCCTTGGAAAGGAAGGGCACGTCTCGGACCTCCGCGGCGAAAAGCTTCATGAGAGCTTTGTGGCTGGAGCCCTGGCGCGGGTTTCGGGTGGACTGGCTGCCCGGTTCGCGATGCTCGTTCCGGACGGGGAGAGCGGGTACGTCCTTCTTCTGGAAACGGACTCGCCGGTCCCGGCGGATCTTGCGGCGAGGCTGGACGCGGAGCTGTCGTCCAACCCCCACTACCGGCTGTGCCGGTCCCTGGGACAACTCGCGGCCGTGCGGGTTCGGAGCCTGCAGCCGGGAGCCTATGCGCGCTATCTCGATCGCTGCCGGCAACTCGGGCAGCGATGGGGAGACGTGAAGCCTCTGGCGCTTTCTCCGCTGAGCGGCTGGGAAGAGGCGTTGGGGGTAGAATAGGAACAATGGACCACCAGGAAACTGTCGAACCGATCCCCGGTACCCTGAATCTCGCACTGGCCGTGGCCGCGTCGTCCGTGGCCCTGGGCCTGCTCGTGTTCGCGTCGCAGACTGACTCCTGGGGCTGGCGGATCGCGGCGGCCGTGGCCTTCTCCTATGTGAACAACACGATCTTCTCGCTGCTCCACGAGGCGGTCCACGGGCATTTCCATTCGAACCCAACGGTCAACGAGACGGGCGGGCGGGTTCTGGCGGCGTTCTTTCCGACCGGGCTCGGGTTCCAGCGGATCTGCCACCTGGGCCACCACCGGCGCAACCGCTCGGATGCCGAGGTGTTCGATTACGTCCTCCCGGGTGAGAACCGCGTGGTCAAGACGATCCAGTGGTATGGCATCCTCACGGGGCTCTACTGGCTGCTGCCGCCGCTCGGCTGCCTGCTGTACCTGATCTGGCCGGGTTTCTTCAATCTGCCGGAGCGGCTTCGCGGCACGCGTTTCTTCCGCCAGACGAGCACCGAGGCCATGTTCTCGGGTTTCGATGACGCGCCCGAGACGAAGATCCGCCTGGAGATCCTCTTTTCGTTCGCGTTCCAGGCCCTGATCATCTGGGCGCTCGGGCTCACTCCGGCCGGCTGGATCACGTGCTATGCCGCGTTCGGCTTCAACTGGAGCTCGCTCCAGTACGCGGACCACGCCTTTTCAGAGCGCGACGTCCACGACGGCGCCTGGAACCTGCGCGTGAACCGGCTGGTCCAGTACCTGTTCCTCAACTATCACCATCACAAGGCGCACCATCGCGATCCGCGGATCCCGTGGCTCCATCTGCCGAAGCACGTGGATTTCTCCGAGCCCCGACCGTCCTTCCTGACCATCTGGCTCAGGATGTGGCTTGGTCCGCGGGTCTGGAAGGGAGAGAGCGGCGGTACACCGTCCTGACGCAGACGATCGCCAGCAGCCATCCCGCGATCACGTCCAGCACGTGATGCTGATGGATGAAGACGGTGGAGGCCGCGATCAGAAGCGCCCAGAGCCACAGCAGAATCCTGATCGATCGCGGAGCCCGCGGCGAAAGGATCGAAACGCAGATCACCGCGAACGCGACGTGCAGCGAGGGAAGCAGGTTGTAGGTCAGGTTCAGCTCGTCCGCAACGTGATAGATTCCGGCCCAGGCTCCGATCTGATCCTCCGGGACCGGCGAGAACGCAAGCTGCGCGGGAAACAGGAGAAAAGCGATTCCGCTCACTCCGATCGCGACGGCCATCGTGATCACGGCCGCCCTGAATTCGCGGCGCGTGCGCAGGACGAACGGTGCCAGCAGGAAAAGCCCGTAGAGCGACATGTAGAAAACCGACATCCAGGGCACGAACGGGATGCGCAGCTCGGCCGCGAAATGGACGGGCACGCGAAAGGTGCGTTGCGCCGTCAGCCAATCCGCTCCGCCGTAAACGATCAGGAACCAGAGAGTATTGGCAAGCGAAAGCAGGGCCGCGAAGCGCAGGTGAGCCCAGCCCGGCCAGGCGAGGAACGGCCCGTCGTTCACCGGTCGAGCGCCTCGTCCAGATATCGCAGGATCGCCCGCATCAACACGCGGATATCCCGGACTTCCGGCTGGAGATAATGGTCCGCTCCCCAGACCGGATAGATCAACCCTGGGAGCGCGCAGACGTCCTCCAGGATCAGGGCGCCGTCGTTCGGCCCGAAGCTCTCCAGGTGCGCGTGAGTGCGGCGCGTGGCCCGGCGGGTCAGGTGCTCGCGGAGAGGGAAGCCCGCGACGCTGATCAATTGCACGTGGGGCAGCAGGCGGAGCGGGCTGTCCAGCGGGCCCCCAGAGCGGTAGCGCAACTCGTTCAGGAAATCCAGGTTCCTGCCGCGGAGACGGTAGTAGTGGCGGATCAGCGACGGGCCGGGGCTGCGCGAGAGGAGCCAGTCCGCCATGGGCGTGCCGTCGAGGAGGCCGCACAGGTTGATCCAGGCCTTCACGTTTCGAAAGGCAGGCTCCGCGTCCGGCTCGGTAAGAGCCGTCTTGATATCCGGGCCGCCCTTGCTCAACGAGGCGAGGACCACCGGCCGGTCCGGGCGCTTCGCGAGCCAGTCGAGGATGGTCCGCGCGTTCTGGCGCAACGTTCCGGTGGTGGCGACCGGGATGAAATCGATCGGACAGCCGATGCGCTCGGCTTCTTCCCGCACGAGGCGCCCGTCCGTTCCAGCCGAGGGAATCTCGCGATAGGAAGCCCCCGGAACGATCACAAGCACCGCGTCGCGGCTCCACGGCGCGGGCTCATCTTCTTTGCAAAGCTCGTCGACGCGACGGATGAACGGAGCCTGGAGCGGCGACTCCAGAACCCCACGGTAGAGCCGCTCCGTGGCCGCGTCGATCCCTTCGATCACGCCGTCCTTCGCCTGCCGAGGAAGAATCCGATCACCAGGCCCACGAGGAGCGCGACGCCGGCCGCAATCCATACCATGCGGCGGGCCATGTTGAGGAGCGGATTGTCGAACAGGTTGTCCGACGCGTGCAGGCTCGCGATCAGCCACTTGCCGTCCTCTTTGACCAAGGTGGCGCTCCACCGCGCGGGGAGATCGAGCGCCCGGCCGCTCGCCATCTTGAAGTGCTCGACGGCGCTTCCGAAAGAGATTCCCGTATCTCCGCCATACAGGATCGTGAGCTCGTCCACGTTCACATCCGCCGAGAAGCTTTCGACGACCTTGTCCGGTCCCTCCAGCATGCGGCTCATGTATTTGTGGATGCCGTCGCGCCCGCGGCTCACCTCCGCGTTGTGCCAGGTGACCACGGCGTTCGGATGGAAATAGGTGAGCTGGCGCTCGACGTCGCCCTTGTTGATCGCGTCGAGCAACCCGTCCCGCAGCGCGCGCAGCTCGTTGTGCGTCGCTTCATCGGACGGCGGCGCCTGCGCCGGTGTCTGTGCCGGCTCCTGTGCCGCAACTGGAAGGGAGACGAGGGACAGCAGGAGCAGGGCTGCGATCGATGTTCTCATCATCCACCTCGATCAAGTAGAACGGCGTGGTGAATAGCCACAGAGGCTGAGCCCGCGAAGCTCGGGGCATTCGTCGAACCGGGCGAACGTCCGAGGCACGATCTCGCGGGAGTAAAGGGTCTTTCGAAAGGTTTCGTCGTGTGACAGTGCGAGCAGTTGGCGGCTCATCTCCGGCAGCCGCCCGAGCAGGTCCGGCATTTCGCGGACCAACTCGTCCAGGACGCGCAGTTGAGCGCGCTTCGGCGCTCCGAAGAACTCCTCCAGCATCCAGGCGAAGAGCCGCGCATTCAGACCGCGCACGAGCGGCGACGCGCGCTCCCAGAGCTCGTCGAGCAGCTCTTCGTCCCAGCGCACGTGCCGCGCCTCGTCCGCCAGGTGGCGGCGGTGCGTCTCCACGAAGAGCGGATCGATCGTTCCCTGGTGCCGAAGGTACACCTTCGAATAGTGAAGGGACCTCTCCTCTTGGAGGAGCATCAGCCACAGGAAGAGCGGCAGGGAGATTGGATGCCGGACGGCCCATCCCATCACCGCGGTCCAGAAGGCCGGGACCTGGACGAAGCGGAGGTCGCCGCCGGCATACAGATCGGGAGCGGCGAGCCGGTTCAGCCGGCGGAACATCTCCGTGTGCCGAAGCTCTTCGTCGTGGAACTGCCGCAAGCCGTCCGTGAGCCGCTCCGGCCAGCTCTCGCGGAGCAGGGCCGAGAGGATCGGCCGGCCGAGCGCCGTCTCGAAAAACTGGATCTGCTCATTGAAATAAAGCGCATGAAGCTGGTTGTACCGCAGCCGTTGCGCCTCCGCCAGCTCCCCGTAGACCGGCGTATGGAAGAGCGGCGTCAGCTCGGCCGGAATGAAAAACCTCGCCGGATCGACGGCGTCGGGCAGGATGGCCTCGGGCATTGCCTCAAGCTTAACACAGGCGGGTGCTCTCCCGGGGAAGAGCACCCGCGGGTCCTACCGCTCAGGCATGGCTGACGTTACGCTGTTCGCCCCCGCTGGTAACCCCAATACTTCGGCCACTCGATCTCGTGCGGGAACGTGCCGAGCGTCTCCATCACGTGGATGAGCTTCTGGTGCAGGCGCTCGCGCTCGGCCGCGACCTCGGGCGTCACCGGCGTGCTCGGATGGCCGAGGTTCACCACCTCCCGCTGGTCTATGGGAACGGCGAGGTCGTACATCTCGTATTCGAACGGCGAGTCGGTGTGGACGTCGTAGTAGACCGCGTACTTCCACCGCTTCTCGACGATCGCCCGCATGTAGTTCGCAGCGGGGACGAAGAAGTAGAGATCCTCGTAGGTAAAGTGGATGTGGTTCTGCACCTCGGCCCTGGGGTTCGAAAGGATCGGCGTGAGGTCCTTGCCCTTGAAAACCCATCGATCGAGATCCGGCACCCCGGCGAGGTTCGCGATCGTGGGCAGCAGATCGATCAGGCTCACCAGCGAGTCCGTCTGCGATCCGCGGCTCTCCTTGAAGAGGTTCGGGTTCGAGATCACGAATGGGATGTGCAGCGTCTCCTCATACATGTTGAACATCTTCTGCCGCTGGAGGCCGTGCGACATCGCCATGTCGCCGTGATCGCTGATGCGGACCACCACCGTGTCGTCAAAGTGCGGCGACTGCTTGAGCGCGTTGAGCACCTCCAGGATCTGTTGATCCACGTGCTTGCAAAGGTACGCGTAAAACCGGCAGTAGCCGAGCTGCAGATCGGTGTCGTCCGGACCGATCTTGCCATTGCCCGCGTTGGCCAGGACGCGGAACTGCGGCTGGCTCTGCGGCTTCGTGGACAGGTCCTCGTTCCAGGTCGGCGGGCGGTCGATCGGCAGGTCCTGGAACTCGCTGTCCTCGTAGCCCGCGGCCTGGTAGAGCTTCGGAAACGCCAGCACGTCGTGCGGGTTGACCAGCGAGACGATCAGGCAGAACGGCTTGTCGGAGTCGTAGGTGCGGAGGAAGTTGACCACGCTGTGCGGCTCGAGGATGCCGACGGGCACCTCGCCGTACTTTGCGGCCTGGCCGCGGCCGTCGACGAAACGCTGATCGTTGTTCGTGCTGCCGCCGCCCATGTTCTCGATCGCCAGGTTGTCGCCGGCGTCGGGCCACGTCCAGCCGTCGAAGCCGTAGCGCTCCGCGATCTGCTGCGCGTCCACGCTCGTCCAATACTTCTGATCGATGTCCTTCTGCGGGTCGCGCACCCAGTTGGCGGGTTTCGTGAGATGCCACTTGCCCTTGAAGATCACGTTGTAGCCAGCGGTCTTGAGGATCTTGGCGAGATTCTGGATGTTGCTCGGCATGCCGCGCTGGCGGCGTTCCTTGACGTTCAGGGCCACGCTCTGCGTCGGGTTGCTCTGGTTGCTCTCGTCGCCCCGGATGTCGGTCATGACTCTCTGGATGTTGTCGAACTCCAGCACCTCGGTGACCCCGTGCTGTGCGGGGAAGAGGCCGGTGAGCATGGTGACGCGGGCGGGGGAGCAGGTGCAGGAGTTGGTGTAGGCGCGGTTGAAGGTAATGCCGTTCTCCCGGAGCAGGCGCATCGCCGGGAGGTTCGCTTCCTCCCATCCATCCGGCCAGTACGGCTTGCCACTCTGTTGGTCCGTGATCACGATCATGAAGTTCGGCTTGCGAGGCATTCAGGTCCCTCCTTGGTGACTGCAACGGAAGTGGGATGACGAGGCGGCCTATCGCACCCGGATCGCGTCCGGGCTGTCCGACGCGAACAGTGCCTCCACCAGGGCCGCGCGGCAATCGAGCACGGCTCTTTGGTTGATGTAGCCCTTGTCCGTGATCTCTCCGGCATCGATCGACGGCGGCTCCGCCAGCAGGACCGCGCTCACCACCGCGCGGCTGCTCGCCTCGCCCTGCTCGTGGTTGTAGGCCCGCAGTGCATCGGCGATGCGCGAGCGCAGGCGTTCGTCGCGGAAGAGCTCGCTTCTTGGCAGGTCGGCCGGAGCGCCGGCCGCCTTCGCGCAGGCCGCGGCGTCCGGAAAGAGGAGAACGCCGACCGCCTCGCGGTCATGGCCCGCGATCACCGCGTCCTGCACGAGGGGAGAGAGCGCCGCGATCAGGCTCACCCGCAGGGCGCCGACGTGGACCCAGGTGCCGGACGTGAGCTTGAAATCCTCGCTGAGCCGGCCGTCGAACACGAGCCCCTGGTTGGGATCGTCCGCATCGGCGAGTTTGACCGCGTCGCCCACGGAATAGAAACCTTCCTCATCCAGGCAGCTCTGAAAACGTTGCGGGTCCTTGAAATATCCGGGAGTGAGCTGTGGACCTTTGACTCGGATTTCGAGCTTGAGCCCGTTCGGAACAAGCTTGAGACTCGCGCCGGGCACCGGCACACCGATGTTACCCGGCTCGTCGAGCGGCCGGAGCACCTGGGTGACGAGCGGCGACGTCTCGGTCGCGCCCCAGGCAGAGACGAACGGCACCGGGGTTTCGCGCACCCGTAGCGCCACGCGCACCAGCCGGTCCCACGTCGGCCGGGGCAGCGCGGCGGCGGCATAGAAGAGAAGATCGAGATCCTGGAAAAAGCCGCGCGCGAGCGCCTCGTCGCTTTCGAAAAATGGAAGGAGCGCATCGAACCCGCGAGGCACGTTGAAATAAACCGTGGGAGATGCGAGCCGCAGCGTAGCGACCGTCTCCTCGATCCGTCCCGGCGCAGGCTTGCCGCGATCCACCCAAAGCGTGCCGCCGTGCCAGAGCACCAGGTTGAAATTATGATTGCCGCCGAACGTGTGGCTCCAGGGCAGCCAGTCCACCACGACCTGTTGCCGCTCGCGCAGGAACGGCCAGCCCTGGGTCATCGCCTGCTGATTGGAGCAGAGCATGCGGTGCGTATTGATCACACCTTTCGGAGTGCCGGTCGATCCCGATGTAAAGAGAATCTTGGCGACCGTATCCGGTCCGATTCGATCGAAAACCTGATCGACGAGAGACTCATCCGCCACCGATCCGAGGACCTCCGCGAGCTTGCTGTTCAGCACCACGCGCGTACCAGGATCGATCGGCAATTCGCCGAGCGCTTTCAGATATCCGGCGCCGTTCTCGGTGAAGATCCATCCCGGTTCGAGCATCGCGTGCATCGTCCGGAGCTTCGCATGGTCCTGGGACAGCAGCGAATAGGCCGCCGAAACCGGAGCGACCGGAATCCCGGCCACCATCGCCCCAAGGCCGATCAGCGCATGGTCTACCGAGTTGTCCGACAGCACCATGACCGGACGTCCGGGACCGAGCCCGTCTTCAAGCATCCGGGTGGCGAGCGAGCGGGCCATCCGCCACGCCTCGCCGTAGGTGATCCTGCGGACTCCGTCTCCCTGCCGTTCGGCCAGGAAAACGCGCCCGGGCTCACGCTCCGCCCAGTCGCGTAGCAGCAGGCCGAGATGGGCAGGGTGATCCGCGAGAGCCTCGCGCGGCCAGAGGATCAGTACGCCGTCCGGACGGCGTTCAACCTCGATGGTCGGCCTGGCGAAACGCGGGCTCCGGGTCATCGGTGAGGGATGGTACCACCTCCGCCTGGCGCAACTCGACCTCCGGGCGGTCGGCAAGGCGCGCGAATCGCCAGAGCACGGCGCAGATCGCAAAGCTCACGAAAACATTGATCAACGAATCTTCCGGACCGAAGGCCCCTCCGGTCCAGAGCGTGGAACCATGGCTCACGGTTTCGAATGCTGCCTGTGCGCGCCAGTCCTCGCCGGAAAGGGGCAGGCCGATCATGAAGATCGTCGCGTTCCAACAGCAGTGATGAGCGGCGGCCGCCCAGAGGTTTCGCGAGACGATGAACCAGAGCGCCCACATCAGGCCCGCCAGCGTGACCGAGAAAAAGGTGATCGCATGGGCGCCATGGTTCGAAAGGTGCAAAGCCGAAAAGATCATGGCGCTCGCGGCCAGAGCCCACTTCGTGCCGATCCCCTCTTCGAGAATTCGGAACAGGATTCCCCGGAACGCCACTTCCTCCAGCGTCGCCGCGATCCAGATCGTCGCGAAAATCCCCGTCGTCTGGCCGAAGCCGCGGAAGGAAATGAGCTCATAATGACCGGTTATATACAGGGCCAGGATCGTCACGCCGATCGACAAGGCGCCGACCGCCGCGGAAAGCGCGATCCACCGCCAGCGGAGCGCAAGCTCCTGCGCGGCCCGCCGTTCGTAGAAGCGGACGAAACCCCAATAGGAAAGCACCGCGGCGAGGAAGAGATTCACCCGGCGCACGATCGACGAAGCCTGCGCGCCGAGCGAGAAGACGGACTCGATCATGGGATGGAGGAGAAAGCGATACGCGGCGATGGCCGCTATCACGCACACGGCGGCAATGCCGATCTTGAGGACGCTCCTGAGGAGGGGGTGAGGTTTACGCATGGCGGCTCTCCTGTCACGCCTTACGAGGAGAGGCGCCGGAGGGTTGCAGGCTCTCTGCGGCGGGCCTGGCAGGACGCGGGAGACTGTGGACGGGAGGCGGAGCCGATCGTAGATCATCCTGCGAGCGGCTCCGCCCGGAGCTACGGGTTTTCAATGCGCGTTCGTTGTGGTGTCGCAGCCGCAGGTTGCCGTCTCCGTCGCGCACCCACCTGTGTAGCACGCCGCGCTTGTGCCGCAGGCAGTTTCAGACGGCACCGATCCCCAACAGCCGACTGCGGTCAGCCCTCCCGCGACATTGCGAAGATGAGCGGGCGAGAGATTCAGGAGCGTCTCTCGGTTAAGAGTGAGCTTCTTCTTCATGTTCTTCTTCATGCTGTTCTCCTGTGTTGTTTGATGCCATTTTTAGTTAAGTCACCCTTCGCATCATAGCCCGGTGAAGCGAAGCACTTCTTTGCTCTGAGTTACATCGCGCAAGTTTCTTGAAACCCGAGGCTTGGTAGTATAGGTGGCATAGGCCTGGTCGTCAATTTGTCTCCTCCTCGCTGTATAGGCTTCGACCTGGTCTGCCGAAACCTTTCGGCGCCACCCGAGAGTCTTCGGCATTTTGCCGAGAGTTTCCTGGACATGCTGAAGATCCTTGCCGCGGGAACTTGGTTGGGGTATCATCCAAGGGCGACAAGGGGAATGGGAAGGCATGGCCGAGCCTATCAAGATACCGTGGGATGAGACGCCTGAGGGCTACGTTGACCGCCTTCGGGATCTGGTCGAGCGCGAGCACGTGTCCTCCGCCCGAAAGCTGGTCCAGGAGGCTCGGCAAAGATACCCCCGGGCCCCGGCCCTCGCACGATGGCATGAGCTGCTGTCTCCTGCGAAGCTGCTGGCCCCCGACCTTGCCCGCGACCTGGGGTTGGCCGCAGGAGATCCGGCGAGAATGAGAACTCCGCTCGGGATCATTGAAGGTTTTCTGGTCCGCGTCCCTCTCACGCTGTGGGCGGACGAGGGAGAAAACCTGAGGATTGATGGAACCTTCTTCGTCTCGGACGACTGACCTGACGGCATGAGCTTCCTCGGGTACTCAGGGCTTCTGGACTCTCTTCGCTTTGCCGTTGACCCGCAGGCCAACGATTTCTATTTCGGTCTTCCAGCGGGTTGGTAAGCGGGTTCTCCAGTTTGCGGAGGACCTTCATGAAACCCTGCTGAATTCCATGGTCCAGTTGGTCTCCCACGTCTGTCCGCCGTCCTCTGAGAATGCTTGTTCCCACCGGGCGTGGTTCGAATCTTGGGGGAGCCAGAGAAAGCGCACCCTGACCGGCTTGCCGTTGTGCTCGTCATCCCCGTAAAAGAGTGGTCATGGTCTGCGAATCATAGGCGGTTTCGTGTCAAGTGCCTATTACCCGGCCTGTGGATGGCTGAAACGCAGGCTGTGCGCTGGGCCAAATGGCGGTATAATGCCAGCCATCTGGCGCAGGAGGCTCGATGAAAGCGACAGCGCAAATTCTTGAAGCCCTGGGATATGAACCGCGTCCGGCCAGGAATGCCGAGGATCTGAAGGAGCGGATCCGCGCAGGATTCCCTTTCGCTTCCTTGGAGTCGGTGATGGAGCAGTTCGGTCTCAAGAGGGAAGAGGTCTCCTGGGCTCTCGACCTGCCTTCGCGTACCCTCGCCCGGCGCAAGCAGGAGAAGCGCCTCGGTCCGGCAGAGTCGGATCGTCTGTTTCGGGTTGTCCGGATTGCCGTGCACGCCTCGGAGGTGCTTGGAGGAAAGGAGCAGGCGTCGCGCTGGCTCCACACGCCCAACCGGGCCCTCGGCGGTCAGATGCCGCTGCAGTTGTTGGACACGGACCTCGGCAGCCGTCAGGTAGAGGAGATCCTGGGGCGGATCGAGCACGGCGTCTATAGCTGATGCCGCAGTCCCATCGGCGATCATTCCTCAGGAGCTCAACTCTCTGATGAACCCTGGTCATCCTGATTTTGGACGCATCCGTTTGGGTCCTGCCGAACTGTTCGCTTTCGATCCTCAGATGTCTTCTCCTCTACCCCCCGGAATCCGGCCCTCGCAGTCAACCCTTGATCTCGGGGGCTGGTCGAGGCTCGGCAGAGATTCCTTCAAGATTCCCGGTGAGCTTTGGGTCGTTCTTGATGATCCTGATGTTGGGCTTGAATGTCGTACGAAAAAAACCTCTCTCAGGAGTAGGTTCCGCCGCATAGATATGCTCGCCATAGCAAGCAATGGCCGCCGGAACCCCAGTCCCGGGCGCTAATGATTCAGCCGTACCGTCGGCATTAATTTTCCAATAGCAGCGCGAGCGCGCATCTGCAAGAAAGACATGTTCGCCATTACCTGCAATATCTCGAATATCTATAAAGGAGCCGGACAGTGTTCCGGCTTGCTTTGCCACTTTCCCATCGGTGATCTGCCAAACGTGGGAGTCCTCGAGATAGTAGAGCGTGAGGGGGTTCTTGGTAGCATAGGCCTTTCGAGCCCAGGATCTCGTCAGTTTGTTCTCTTCTAGCTTGATTAACCTAACTTTACTATCCTCCTCCGCTACTTCGTAGGCATCTTCCCCGGCTTTGAACCAGTTACGCGTCACCTCGTAAGCATGATCACTCTTTATTGTTAAGCTGCCCAAGTTTATCTTACGAACAGAGTTTTGATCTAGCTTGGGTAGACCGTCTTTTAGGATTACAAGCCAAGCTTTT
>DATANP010000711.1:0-5273 GCA_036266195.1 Thermoanaerobaculia bacterium
AGGTGGGCCTGTTCGCGACCGTCTGCCTGATCGTTCTGGCGGTCCTGATCTGGAAGATCGAAGACATCAACCCGTTCGCCAAGAAGGTGGAGAAAGTGGACGCGGTGTTCGATTCCGTTGCCGGCCTGGACGACAAGGCCACGGTGCGCGTGGCCGGCGTCCGCGTGGGCCGGGTGGAGGCCGTGGGTCTGGAGGGCCGGCGCGCCCGCGTGACCCTGCTCCTGGAGCAGCCGGTGCCCCTCACCCAGGGGAGCTTCGCGCGCATCGCGAACCTGGGCCTTCTGGGCGAGAAGTACATCGAGCTGATCCCCGGTCCCACCGACGCGCCGCCGCTGCCCCCCGGCGAGGTCCTGCCCGGCAAGACGCCGCCCACGATCGACGAGGCCATCGCCAAGATCAACGACATCGGCACCTCGATCCAGGAGATGACCGGCTCGCTCTCCGGCGCGAACCTGGGCGACAGCATCAACCGGCTGGTCGCAGACTTCGAGCTCACCAGCCGGGAGATCCGCCTCCTCGTGGCCGAAAACCGCGCGAACCTCCGCGCCACCTTCGCCAACGCCAACCAGGCGAGCGCCACCCTGGCCCGCGAGCTGCCGCGGCTGGCCGACCAGATGGACCGCACCCTGCGCCAGATCGAGACCCTGGTGGCCGACAACCGGGGCAACGTCTCGGACAGCGTCGCGAACATCCGCGAGGTCACGGACCGGCTCCAGACCTCGGTGGACAACTTCAACAAGATCTCCGGCAAGATCGCGAGCGGCGAGGGCACGATCGGCAAGCTGGTCAACGACGAGAAGGCCTACGACGAGGTCCTCTCGACCCTGGACAGCATCCAGGGCGGCGTCGAGAGCCTGAGCGGCACCCTGGGCGCGATCAACAAGTTCAAGATCGACCTCGACATGCAGGGCTACTACCTGCCCGACCAGGACGGCTCGCAGACCAACTTCCTGGTCGACGTCGATCCCCAGGACAACGAGCGCCTCTACCGCGCCGGCATCGCCAGCTCGCCTCAGGGCAAGCGGCGGGAGAAGACCCAGACCGTGACCGTCACCAACCCGGACGGCACGACCGAGGTCACCACCATCAACACGATCACGAACGAGCGCACCTACGCGGCCACCGGCCTCTTCGGCTACCGTGCCCCGAAAGACGTCCGCCTCTTCGCCGGTCTGATCGAGAACTCGGGCGGCGCCGAGGTGGAGGTCCCCCTCCTCAAGGACCGCTTCCTGGTCTCCTTCGAGGCGTTCGACTTCAACCGTCCGCAGGACCTCTCGCCCCACCTGCGCCTGACCGGCCGCTGGCGGTTCCACCCGAACCTCTATCTGGTGGGCGGCTACGACGACTTCCTGGAGAACGACTCGTTCTTCCTCGGCGGTGGCATCCGCTGGAACGACGAGAACATCAAGTATCTGCTCGGGGCCGTGCCTCTGCGGTAGGGACGAACGCTGCAGCTCCGGCTCCCTCTCCTGCCCGCGCAGGGAGCCTTCCTGAGCGCTACGGGAGGCTCCCTGAACGCTCCGGAACGCTTCCTGAACGTTTACGGAGGGTCCCTGAACGTTCAGGAAGGCTTCCCGAGCCTTCAGGGACGCTCCCTGGATCTGCGGGAAGGGTTCCTGAAGGCTCAGGGAGGGTCCCCGAATGTTCAGGGATGGTTCCTGAATGTTCGGGAAGGGTCCCCTGAATCTCCAGGGAAGATTCCTGCACGTTCGAGAAGGGTCCCTGAATCTCCAGGGAGGGTTCCTGAACGTTGGGGAAGGGTCCCTGAAGGCTCGGTCAGGCTCCCTGAAAGTTGCAGCCGGGTTCCTGAAGGCTCAGGAAGGGGCGTGAGCCTTACAGCTCCGGCTCCTGCCCCGTGATCCGCCGGAAGGCTTCGATGTAGCGCTCGCGGGTGCCCCGCACGACCTCCTCGGGGAGGACGGGCGGCGGGGAGTGGTGGTCCCAGCCGGAATCGTCGAGCCAGTTCCTCACGTACTGCTTGTCGAACGAGGCCGGCTCCTCGCCCGGGACCCAGCGCTGGACGTCCCAGTAGCGCGAGGAGTCGGGGGTCATCACCTCGTCGATCAGGAGGAGGGTGCCGTCATCGGCAAACCCGAACTCGAACTTGGTATCCGCGAGGATGAGGTCGCGCCCGGCCACGTAGGAGGCGCCCTTCGTGTAGAGATCGATCGTCAGGTCGCGCAGCCGGGCGGCCAGCTCGGGGCCGAGCGCCTGTTCGACGGTCTCGAAGGTCACGTTCAGGTCGTGCCCCTCGGCGGCCTTGGTGGCGGGGGTGAAGATCGGCTGCGGCAGCGGGCTCGCCCTCTCCAGGCTGGGCGGCAGGGGGATGCCGCAGACCGTGCGGCTCGCCTGGTATTCCCGGTAGCCGCTGCCCGCGAGATAGCCTCGCGCCACGCACTCGAATGGCACCACCTTGGCGCGGCGCACCAGCACCGACCGGCCGCGCAGCATGTCCCGGAATGGCGCCAGGTCGGACGGAAAGTCCGCCGGATCGGTGGCGAGCAGGTGGTTCGGCGCGGTCTCGGCCAGCTTGCCGAACCAGAAGTTCGAAAGCTGGTTGAGGATCTTTCCCTTGTCCGGAATCCCCGGCTGCAGAACGAAGTCGTAGGCCGACAGCCGGTCGGAGGCGACGATCAGCAGGGTGTCGCCCAGATCGTAGACGTCCCGGACCTTGCCCCGCCGGGGCGGTCCGAAGCCGGGGAGATCGCTCTGCCAGAGGACGGCGTCCATGGAGCGGACGATATCACCGACGACTGAGCGCGCCGCTCGTGAACTCCTTCTCGATCGCCGCGCCCAGGCTCTCGCCGCGGATCTCCTGGTAGGAGCCGGGGTCCAGGGTCGAGCCCTGGACCACCTCGTAGACGGCGAGCTTTTCGAGGCCCTTGAGCTGGGCCATGCCGAGCTTGCGCATGCCGACCCAGACGGAGGAGCCGCCGTCTTCGACCTCCAGGAGTACGTAGACCCGCTCGCCGTCCGAGGCGCGCAGGAGCTTGCGCTCTCCGATCTCTTTTTCCAGGCGCTGGATGTAGGGCGCGGTGGCCACCATGCCGTTGTTGTGCAGCGTGCCGTTGCGGTTCAGGTAGGCGTAGAAGCGCCGGGACTCCTCCTTCTTGTCCACCACGTCCAGGTTCTTTCCGGCCAGCGGCGCGAAGAAGCTGTGGACCTGGGTGGCGGAGAAGCCCTGGTTGATCAGCATGGTCTTGACCTCTTCGATCTCCTGCGTGCCCTTGCCCGTGGTCAGGCGGGAGAGCTCGACGAGGCCCGGTCCGAAGAACTCGTAGCGCTCGGTCTCCCCGGGCCGGCCGCTGCCCATGGGGATCAGGCGGTAGGCACCATAATTCAAAGCCACGCGCATGCCGCGGTCGAACGGGAAGCCCTCGCGCAGCGCCTCGTCGTAGAGCTGCTGGATCTGGACTGAGCAGATCAGGAGCCTGAGCGCCTCGCGGCAGGAGTAGAAGGCGCCGTCGCCGAGGTACTTCTCCAGCTTGACCCGGTGCGCCAGAGCCAGCCGGTTGATCCTGCGCTGGAAGCGGAACATCTTGCGGAAGGCATCGTCCTGGCTCTCGGTGCCGGCGCGGTGGAGCACCGACAGGGTCTGGGAGAAGTCGCTGATGTCGTAGATCATGCCGAAGCGCTCGACCCGCGGGTCCACCACCCACGGCTCCAGGAAGTCGAGCGGCCGCGTGGCATGGGAGAGGCGCACCGGGCTCGCACCGGTCCTGGCGCCGGGCGTCTCGCGCGCAATGAAGCCGGTTTCCGTGGGCTCCACGGGCACCAGGCTCTTGCGGAAGCTGTGGAAGAGCTCGAACTCCTTGAGCTTGACGAGCAGGCTCTCCCAGACCTGGACGAGGTGCGGCGGCAGCAGCTTCGCGGCGTTGTAGGCCTTGAGGTTCGAGAGGTAGGACACGTAGCCCGGCCGGATCAGCAGGTCGCGCGGATCGGACTTCGGGTCGTGCCGCAGGAGGTTGGTCACCGCGCTGCGCAGCTCGCGGTCGGATTCGAGCTGCGCGGCGTGCCAGCGGCCGAGATCGTCCAGGCGCTGGCGGAAGTCGCGCGGGTCGATGCGCAGCGAGCCGTTGAAGTAGCTGCCGAGCTCGCCCAGGTCGCGGCCGATGTAGTCCTCGGTGAAGACCAGGACGTTGTCGCGCATCCGGGTCAGCAGGCGGGGGAACAGCTCCTCTTCGACCTCCTCGGTGGCGCCGGCGACCTTCTGGACGATCTCGTAGGTGGTGGAGAGCACCCGGTCCAGGTAGCGGTCGAGGATGCGGTACTTGATGGCGTCGCCCTGGCGCCGGCCGAGGTCGGAGTCGATGCGCAGGATGCGCCGCGGAGTGTCCTTGAGGACGCGCGCGATCTCCAGGGAGTGGTGGAGCCAGAAGACGGCCGGGTACTGCCGTCCGTAAGAGGAGATGGTCGCGTTTTCCACGGCCTTGGCGAGGAGGGCGACGTAGCGCTCCCAGGCCATGGCGTAGGCCTTGCGGTCGAAGGTGTCGCGCCGGGCGGCGGCGACCTGGGCGGTCTCCTCGGCCAGGAGGAACTGGCCGAGCGCCTTGCGCAGGCCGTCCATGCCCTGCGACTGGAGGATGGGGAAGCCGTGGATCGGGGTGGCGGTCTCGTCTTCGAGATAGATGGGACGGGGAGTCGGGAGGGCGCGCTGGAGCTCGGGCACCAGGCGGCGGACCTCCTCCATGTCCGGACGCAGGAAGTTGAACGGGCCCTGCAGGAGGTGCAGAAGTGACGTCGAGTCCATGATGGATGACCGCTCGTTGACTGCCAGGTTTGACGTGTAGGTATACCACAGAGGAGAGGCGACCCTGCACACCTGCTAAACTCTGCGCCCTGGATTTTCCTCTGGAGGGGTCTCGAATGGCGGAAGCGCTGCCGGTGGAAATCGTCTCTCGTGAGCACCTGGACGCGGAGCTGATCGTCCTGGGGGCGTTCGAAGGGGAAGCGCCCGAGTTGGACGGGATCAGCGAGGACGTTCAGGCGGCGGTCCGGCGCCTGGCCGGCAGGCCGGGCTGGACCGGGAGGGACGAGCAGTCCGCCCAGACCGATCTCAGTATTGGCGGGGGGGACGGGCCGGCGATCGCCCTGTGCGGCCTCGGCAGGAGGGACGACTTCTCGCCGGTCCGCATGGCCGGCTGGATCGCGCGCTCCGCCGAGCTTGCGAAGTCGAACGGCTTCCGCCACGCGCTCTTCGTTCCTCCCCGGCATGCCGAGACCGAGGGGCAGGCCGCCGCCGAGCGCGCGGTCCGCCTCATGGCCCTGTGCGC
>DATANP010000712.1:0-4167 GCA_036266195.1 Thermoanaerobaculia bacterium
ACGAGCCGCGGATCGAGATTGCCGAAAGGGGACGGCCCTGGAGCTTCGACGGCGACGGCGCTCTCTTCCGCCTCGTCTCCGAGGCCCAGCGCATCCGCCTCGCCTATTTGTTCGACCCTCTCCTGGCGGTCCATAGCTCTCTCCTTATCCCGTTACCCCACCAGATCACGGCGGTATACGAGGCGATGCTGCCTCGGCAGCCGCTGCGGTTCCTGCTTGCCGACGATCCGGGCGCCGGCAAAACCATCATGGCCGGGCTCCTCATCAAGGAGCTCATCGCCCGTGGCGATCTCCAGCGCTGCCTGATCGTCACTCCCGGAAGTCTCTCCGAGCAGTGGCAGGACGAGCTTTTCCGCCGATTCCACCTGCCTTTCGAAATTCTTACCAATGACAAGCTGGAAGCCGCACGCACCGGCAACTGGTTTCTTGAAACCAATCTTGTCATTGCCCGCCTTGACAAGCTTTCCCGCAACGAGGATGTCCAGCGCAAGCTCCAGGCTCCCGATTGCGGATGGGACCTCGTCGTCTGTGACGAGGCTCACAAAATGTCCGCCACTGTTTTTGGCGGCGAGATCAAGTACACCAAGAGGTATCGGCTCGGTCAGCTCCTCTCCTCCATCTCGCGCCATTTCCTGTTGATGTCGGCAACGCCGCATAACGGAAAGGAAGAGGATTTCCAACTCTTCATGGCGCTGCTCGACGGCGACCGGTTCGAAGGACGTTTCCGCGACGGCGTTCATGTCGCGGACGTCTCGGACCTGATGCGCCGGATGGTCAAGGAGAGCCTCCTCACGTTCGACGGCACTCCCCTCTTTCCCGAGCGCATCGCATACACGGTCCCTTACAAGCTTTCGCCGGCCGAGGCCAATCTTTACAAGGCCGTCACCGACTACGTCCGCGAAGAGTTCAATCGCGCCGACGCGCTTCAGAATGACAAGCGCGCCGGAACCGTCGGTTTTGCTCTCACCATTCTTCAACGGCGCCTCGCCTCGTCTCCGGAGGCCATCTATCAGTCTCTCCGCCGCAGGCGCGAACGGCTGGAGAGCCGCCTCCGTGAGCTGGAAGTGCTTCAGCGAGGCGGCGGGATCGACACGGTCCTGGCGTCGGCCGTCTCGGTCCTCGATCCGGAGGACGTCGAAAATCTCGAAGACGCCCCGGATAACGAGATCGAAGCTGTCGAGGAGGAGATCCTCGATCAGGCAACAGCCGCGCGCTCGATCGCCGAGCTGAAAATCGAGATCGGGACGCTGAAGGACCTTGAATCTCTCGCGCTCGCCGTCCGCCGCAGTGGCACGGATACGAAGTGGCGTGAGCTGGCCGGCGTCCTGAACAACGAAATCTTTTCCGGAGCCAGCCGTCCGCCCGAAGATGGCGACGAGGCTCCGCGCCCCAAACCGTCGCCGCGGCAGAAGCTCATCGTCTTCACCGAGCATCGCGACACGCTCAACTATCTAGAAGACCGGATCACTACGCTCCTCGGCCGCAAGGAAGCCGTCGTGACGATCCACGGCAGCCTGGGCCGCGAGGATCGAATGGCGGCCCAGGAGGCGTTCCGCAACGATCCCCTGGTTCAGGTGCTGCTCGCGACCGACGCAGCCGGTGAAGGGATCAACCTCCAGCGCGCGCACCTCCTCGTCAATTACGACCTGCCATGGAACCCCAACCGTCTGGAACAGCGGTTCGGCCGCATCCATCGCATCGGTCAGACCGAGGTGTGCTTCCTGTGGAACCTGGTTGCCGAAGAGACACGCGAAGGCGATGTCTATCGCAAGCTGCTCGAAAAGCTGGAAGAGGCCCGCAACGCGCTCGGCGGACGGGTGTTCGACGTCCTCGGCAAGCTCCAGTTCGAAGGCAAATCCCTTCGCGACCTGCTGATCGAAGCGATCCGCTATGGCGATCAGCCCGAGGTGCGCTCCTATCTGACCACGGTCGTGGAAAACGCGCTCGATCGCGGACAGCTGCAGGATCTTTTCGAAGACCGTGCCCTGGCTCCGGATGTCATGGACGCGAGCCGCGTCCAGCGTATCCGCGAGGACATGGAGCGCGCCGACGCCCGCCGGCTGCAGCCCCACTACATCGAGTCGTTCTTCCTCGAAGCCTTCCATGCGCTCGGCGGCACGATCAAGAAACGCGAGCCCCGCCGCTACGAAATCACTCATGTGCCAGCGCCGGTGCGCAACCGCGACCGCCGGATCGGCATTGGCGAGCCCGTGCTGCCGCGCTATGAGCGCATCGTCTTTGAAAAGGACCTCATAGCCCCTCAGAGCCAGCCGCCCGCCGCGTTTGTCTGCCCGGGTCATCCGCTCCTCGACGCGATTATCGATCTCACGCTCGAGCGACACCGCGACCTGCTCAAGCGTGGCGCCGTGCTGGTCGACGAACGGGACACAGGCGTGCAGCCGCGTGTCCTCTTCTCTCTCGATCACGCGCTTCAGGATGCGAGCCCTACCCGCTCAGGCGAGCGCCGCGTGGTTTCGAAGCGGATTCTCTACGTCGAGATCGATTCCACAGGCAAAACGCGACACGTTCACTACGCGCCCTATCTCGACTATCGCCCGCTGACGAAAGACGAGCCCGGGGTCGACGTACTCCTCGAACGGCCGGAATTCGCCTGGATCAACGAAGAGCTTGAGCAGAAGGCTCAGGGCTATGCCATTGCACATGTGGTACCAGAGCATCTGAAAGAGGTTCGGGATGGCAGGCTCCGGCTCATCGCGAAGACCGAAGCGGCGGTCAAGGACAGATTAACCAAAGAGATCACCTACTGGGATTATCGGGCCGAGCAGCTCAAGCTCCACGAGCAGGCCGGAAAGCCCAACGCAAGGCTCAATTCCGGCGAGGCTCGCAAGCGGGCGGACAACCTTCAGGCTCGCCTTTCCAGGCGGCTGGAGGAGCTGAAGCTCGAAGCGCAGATCTCACCGCTGCCTCCCGTAGTGCTGGGCGGGTTGCTCGTTATCCCGGCTGGACTCCTGGCCGCGATGAGAGGCTCACCGGTCAAGACACCGGTGGATACCCAGGCGAGTGCGGCCCGGGCCAGGACGATCATTCTGGATATCGAGCGCAGTCTCGGTTTTGAGCCTACCGATCGGGAATTCGAGAAGCTCGGCTATGACATTGAGAGCCGTGTTCCAGGTACCGGCAAGCTGCGCTTCATCGAGGTCAAGGGGCGCGTTTCGGGTGCGGACACCATCACGGTCACCCGAAACGAGATCCTCTACTCGCTCAACAAACCTGACGACTTCATCCTCG
Organism: Thermoanaerobaculia bacterium; assembly: GCA_036266195.1. Classification (GTDB taxonomy): domain Bacteria; phylum Acidobacteriota; class Thermoanaerobaculia; order Multivoradales; family UBA5704; genus DATMER01. The sequence goes on from DATANP010000712.1 coordinate 3,250, forward strand.
CCATCGTTGAATTCCTAGACGGTGCCGAGCATCGAATCCATTACCTGCGCCGCCCTTTCCAGCGCGAGCCCGACTTCGGAGTCACAAGTGTCAACTACGACTTCGCGGAGCTTATTGTGCGCGCCGAGAAGCCGCGATGAGCCGGCCTCCAAAGAAAAAGCTCATCGAGGTCGCCCTTCCACTCGACGCCATCAACAAGGCGAGCGCGAAAGAAAAGGCTATTCGCCACGGCCATCCATCCACGCTTCACCTGTGGTGGGCACGACGCCCGCTCGCTGCTGCACGAGCGGTGATCTTCGCGCAGATGGTGGACGATCCCTCGGCTCACCCCGACATCTTCAAGACAGAGAAAGCCCAGGAGAAAGAACGAAAGCGGCTCTTCAAAATTATCGAGAGCTTGGTGCTATGGGAGAACACAAACAACGAAAAGGTCCTGCAGCAGGCAAGAGATGAGATCTGGCAGAGTTGGCGCTATACCTGCGCGGAGAATGCGGACCATCCTCGCGCCAAGACCCTGTTCGACAGACACAAGCTACCGGCTTTTCATGACCCCTTTGCAGGGGGTGGATCACTACCCCTGGAAGCCCAGCGCCTGGGCTTGGAGAGCTATGCAAGCGACCTCAATCCGGTGGCTGTGCTCATCAACAAGGCCATGATTGAGATCCCAGCGAAGTTCGCAGGCAGGCCGCCGGTCAACCCTGCCTATCGAGAGAAAAGGGCACTGTTGGAGCGCGCATGGCGCGGCGCTCAAGGATTGGCTGAAGATGTGCGCTATTACGGCCAGTGGATGCGTGATGAGGCCGAGAGACGCATCGGACATCTCTATCCAAAGGTGGAAGTTACGGCCGAGATGGTCAAGGAGCGGCCAGACCTCAAGAGGTATGAGGGCCAGAAGCTCACCGTAGTCGCCTGGATCTG
>DATANP010000713.1:0-18313 GCA_036266195.1 Thermoanaerobaculia bacterium
GAAGGGCACAGAGCTGGGCCATCGGGGCCTCTCCAGCCTGATCGCCTGGCACCGCCGGGCCTACGGTCTCCAGCCCGGCGACCGGACCACGCTCGTGGCGAGCCCCGGGTTCGACGCCTCCGTCTGGGAGACCTGGGCGCCGCTGACCTCCGGAGCGGAGGTGCACATCCCGGCCCGCGACGTGGTGCTGGCGCCCGCGGCTCTCCTGAAATGGATGGCGGAGCACGGGATCACGGTCTCCTTCCTTCCCACGCCGCTGGCCGAGGCCGTGCTCTCGGAGACCCTGCCGGCGGGCCTTCGCCTGCGGGCCCTGCTGACGGGCGGCGACCGCCTGCGGCGGCGGCCGGCGGAGGGGCTGCCGTTCGTCCTGGTCAACCACTACGGGCCCACGGAGAGCACGGTGGTGGCCACGGCCGGCCCCGTCGCGCCGGCCGGCGAGCGCGCGCCGGACCTCGGCCAGCCGATTGCCAACACCCGGGTCTACATCCTCGATCGGGCGCTGCGGCCGGTGCCGTTCGGCGTAGCCGGCGAGCTGTGCCTGGCGGGCGAGGGGCTGGCCCGCGGCTACCGCAACCGGCCGGACCTAACGGCCGAGCGCTTCGTGCCCGACCCGTTCGATCTCCTCGGGCAGGGGGGGCGCCTGTACCGCACGGGCGACCTGGCGCGGCGGCGGCTCTCGGGAGAGATCGAGTTCCTGGGGCGTGTCGATCACCAGGTCAAGATCCGGGGCAACCGTATCGAGCTGGGCGAGGTCGAGGCATCGCTGGCCGCGTTGCCGGACGTGGAGGCCTGCGTCGCCGTGGCCCGGCCGGACGACCGCGGCGAGGACAGGCTGGTGGCCTACGTCGTCCCGAAGGCGGGCCGCTCTCTCGATGTTCCCGCGTTGCGGAGCCTCTTGGAAATCCGTCTTCCGGCCGCTATGATCCCGGCCGTCTTCGTCGTTCTCCCCGCTTTGCCCCTGGATCCCAATGGCAAGATCGATCGCCGGGCGCTGCCGGAGCCCACCGCTCCGGTCCGGGCCGATTTCACGCCTCCACGTACGCCGCTGGAGGAGGAAGTGGCCCGGATCTGGTGCGAGATCCTCGGCGCCGGGAGGGTCGGAGTCGACGACAGCTTCTGGGATCTCGGGGGCCATTCGCTGCTCGCGACCCGCGTCCTGGCCCGGCTGGCGGACACGTTCGGCGTGGACGTGCCGCTCCAGGCCCTGTTCCAGGCGCCGACCCTCGGCGCGTTCTCGACCGCCGTGGGGCAAGCCGTTCTCGGCTCCCTGTCGGAAGACGAGATCCGGTCCGTGTTCGACCTCGAAGAGGAAGTCTCATGAGCCCTGACCTCTCTCCCGACCAGCTCGCGCTCCTCGTGATGAGGGCGAAGAAGAAGCGCGCGGCCGAGGCCTCGCCGGGAGCGCCCGCGGACCCGCGGAAGATCGTCCGGCGCGACCTGTCCGTCCCGACGCCGGCGTCGTTCGCCCAGCAGCGCCTCTGGCTTCTCGACCGGATCGAGCCGGGAGGGACCGCCTACAACATGCCCGCACCGGCGCGGCTGCGCGGCGCCCTCGATCTCCCCGCGCTGGAGGCGGCGCTGGCCGAGATCGTCCGCCGGCACGCGTCGCTGCGCACCACGTTCGAGGAGCGGGACGGCGAGCCGGTGCAGGTGATCGCTCCGGCGGGGCCCTGGCGGCTGCCGGTGGCCGACCTGTCAGCACTGCCTGGGGAGGTCCGAGAGGCGGAGCGCAACCGGCTGGTCCTGGAGGACAAGTGCCCGTTCGATCTCGCCCGCGGCCCGCTGTTCCGCGCTGGACTGCTGAAGCTCGGGCCCGAGGAGCACATGCTCCTCCTGGACACGCATCACATCATTTCGGACGGTTGGTCCTTCGGCGTCTTCTTCCGCGAGCTGGGCGCGCTGTACGGGGCCTTCCGCGAGCGCCGGCTGTCACCGCTGCCGGAACTCCCCGTCCAGTTTGCCGACTTCGCGGCCTGGCAGCGCGAATGGCTGCAGGGGCCGGTTCTGGACGAGCAGATCGCCTGGTGGCGCGGGCGGCTGGCCGGCGCCCCGCCGGCCCTGGAGCTGCCGACGGACCGCCCGCGCCCGGCCGTGCAGAGCCATCGCGGCAGCCGGGCGGTCCGCAGCCTCTCTCCGGGGCTGGCCGCGCAGCTCCGCGAGCTGTCGCGCAAGGAAGGGGTCTCGATGTTCATGACCCTCCTGGCCGGCTTCCAGCTCCTGCTCGCCCGGCTCTCGGGCCAGGACGACGTGGTGGTCGGCTCGCCGAGCGCCGGCCGCAGCCGCACCGAGATCGAGGGGCTTATCGGCCTGTTCCTGAACACCCTGGTGCTGCGCACGGACCTCTCGGGCGATCCCACCTTCCGCGAGCTGCTCGTACGGGTCCGGGACGGAGTGCTGGGCGCCTACCGCTACCAGGACCTGCCGTTCGAGCGCCTGCTGGAGGAGCTCAAGCCCGAGCGCCAGCTCAGCCGGACGCCGATCTTCCAGGTCCTTTTCAACTACGTCTCCCTCTCCGACCTGGCGATGGAGCTGGCCGGAGTTGCCGTCGAGCCGCTCCGCCTGGACGAGTCGGACTCGAAGTTCGACTTCACCCTGTACGTCCGCGAACACTCGGAGACCCTGTACCTCGACGTGGTCTACAACGCGGACCTGTTCGAGCCCGGCCGCATGGAGGAGCTGCTGAGCCAGCTCGAGCACCTGATGGAGCAGGCCGTTGCCGATCCGGGCTCGCGCGTGGGGTCGCTCTCCCTGGTGACGGCCGGGTCGGCGCTGCCCGATCCCACGCAGTCGACCAGCGGCGATTGGTGGGGAGCCGGCCATCAATCCCTGTCGCGCCATGCCGGCCTCCAGCCCGGCCGGATCGCGGTCCGGGATGCCCGGGGCGAAGCCTGGACGTACGCGGAGCTGGAGGCCCGGACCAACCGCCTGGCCCGCTTCCTGATCGATCACGGCGTGGAGAAGGGCGACGCGGTGGCCGTCTGGTCCTGCCGGAACGCCTCGCTGGTCGAGGCGCTCCTGGGGACGCTCAAGGCCGGCGCGGCGTTCCTGATCCTCGACCCGGCCTACCCGGCGCCGCGCCTGGCGGAGTACGTTCGCATCGGCCGGCCCACCGCCTGGATCGGCGTGCCCGGCGCGCCGCCTCCGCCGCCGGAGTTGGAGCAGGCCTGGCGCTTCCGCGTCGAGCTGCCTCTGGAGGGCGGGCCGGCGGACGATCCTGGCGTTCCAATCGGTCCGGACGACGCGGCCTGCATCACCTTCACCTCGGGCTCCACCGGCGTGCCCAAGGGGGTCGTGGGCCTCCACGGCGCGTTGACCCACTTCCATCCCTGGATGGGGGAGCGCTTCGGGCTGCACGGCGGCGACCGCTACGGCATGCTGTCGGCCCTCTCCCACGATCCGCTGCAGCGCGACCTGCTCATGCCGGTCTGGTTCGGCGCCGAGCTTGTCGTGCCCGATCCGGAGGGCTTCCAGACGCCGGGCTATCTGGCGGACTGGCTGCGCCGGGAGAGGGTGACGGTCCTCAACCTCACGCCCGCGATGATGGAGCTGATCCTGGAGTCGGGCAAGGTCCGGGAGTTGCCGGACCTGCGCCTCGCCTTCGTGGTCGGCGACCAGCTCCGGAAGAGCGACGTGGAGCGGCTCTACCGGCTCGCGCCGTCCCTGGTCTGCGTCAACCTCTACGGCGCCACCGAGACGCAGCGCGCGCTCTCGTTCTTCGAGGTCCCCCGCGGCCTGGATCTTCTGGGCAAGGAGGTCGTTCCGCTCGGCCGCGGCTTCGAGGGCTGCCAGCTCCTGGTGCTGAACCGCGCGGACCGGCTGGCCGGCGTGGGCGAGCTGGGCGAGATCCACATCCGCAGCCGCCATCTCGCCCGCGGCTATCTGGACGACGAGGCCCTCACGGCCGAGCGCTTCCGGCCCAATCCCTTCGTCGCCGCGCCGGAGCCGGGGGACCGCCTCTACCGCACGGGCGACCTCGGGCGGTACCTGCCCGGCGGCGGCGTGGAGATGTACGGCCGCGCCGACTCCCAGGTGAAGCTCCGCGGCTTCCGCATCGAGATGGGCGAGGTGGAGGCGGCGCTGTCGCGCTTCCCCGGGGTGCGGGAGTGCGTGGCCGTGATCCGCGAGGACGAGCCGGGCCGGAAGCGGCTGGTGGCGTACCTGGTGGGAGACGCTGCCCGTCCCGACGAGCTGCGCGCCTTCCTGGCCGACCGGCTGCCCGACTACATGGTCCCTTCCGCCTACGTGGCGCTGCCGGCGCTGCCCCTGACCCGCACGGGCAAGGTCGACCGGCTGGCGCTCCCGGTGCCGCCCGAGCCCGGGACGGAGGCGAGGTCCGGCAACCAGAGCCCGGTCCTGGAGCTTCTCGCCGGCATCTGGGCCGACCTCCTCGGAGTCTCCGAGGTGGGGCCGGGCGCTCACTTCTTCGAGCTTGGCGGGCACTCGCTTCTCGCCACCCGTCTGGTCGCCCGGATCCGCAGGGCGCTCGGCCTTGAGGTCCCGGCCCGCGCGGTGTTCGAGGAGCCGGTCCTCGCCGGTTTCGCCGCCCTGGTGGAGCGCCGGGTGGATGGAGGAGATGAGCAGGCCCTCCCGCCGCTGGTACCCGTGCCGCGCGAGCAGCCGCTGGCGCTCTCCTTCGCGCAGCAGCGGCTCTGGTTCCTGGACCAGCTCGAGCCCGGGAGCCTCGCCTACAACCTGGCTGGTGCGATCCGGCTCGTGGGCCCCCTCGGCGTATCGGCCCTTCGACGGGTCCTGTCGGAAATCGTGCGCCGTCACGAGTCCCTGCGCACGACGTTCCCGGAGGCGGAGGGGCAGCCCTGGCAGCGCATCGCTCCTCCCGAGGCGGTCGATCTGCCGGTTGTGGACCTGTCGGGTCTGCCGGCTCCTCTCCGCGATCCGGAGGCGCGCCGGCTGGCTTCCGCGGAGGTCCGGCGTCCCTACGATCTCGCCGCCGGGCCTCTCCTGCGGAACACCCTGATCCGGATGGCGGGCGAGGAGCACGCGCTCCTGATCGGCCTGCAGCACATCGTGGCCGACGGCTGGTCCCTGGGCATCTTCGTCCGCGAGCTGGGCGTCCTGTACCGGGCCTTCGCCGCGGGCGGGGAGAGCCCGTTCCCGGAGCTGGCGCTGCAGTACGCGGACTTCGCCGCCTGGCAGCGGAGTTGGCTGGCCGGACCGGTGCTGGAGGCCTCTCTCTCGTACTGGAAGCAACACCTCGCCGGAGCGCCGCCCGTGGTCGAGCTCCCGCTCGACCGGCCCCGGCCCGCCGCACGGCGGAATCGCGGCGCCCGCACCGGTCTGGCTCTGGGAGGCGGCCTCGCGCAACGGCTTTCCGCCGTGGCCCGGCGCCTCGACGCCACCCCCTTCATGGTCTCGCTCGGCGCGCTGGCGACCCTGCTGTGGCGGCACGGTGGGCAGCCCGACATGGTGATCGGCACGCCCATCGCGAACCGGAGCCGCGCCGAGCTGGAGGACCTGATCGGGCTCTTCGCCAACACCCTGGCGCTGCGCACCGGGCTGGACGGGGACCCGGGTTTCGCCGAGCTGATGCGGCGGGTCCGCGAGACCGCGCTCGGAGCCTACGCTCATCAGGACATCCCCTTCGAGCGCCTGGTGGACGGGCTCCAGACCGAGCGCGACCTCAGCTACTCGCCGGTGTTCCAGGTGATGCTGGCCTTCCAGAACCTGCCGTTCACGGCCCTGGAGCTGCCCGGCCTGGCTCTTTCGCCCCTGGAGCTCGACGGCGGCCGGTCGCAGTTCGACCTCAGCCTCTTCCTTCTCCCCGGCGAGGGAACCGAGGGATTGACGGCCCGGCTGGAGTACGACACCGACCTGTTCGACGAGGGCACGGCGGTCCGCCTGCTCGCCCGGTTCCGGACCCTCCTCGAGAACATCGCCGAGGCGCCGGACCGGCGCCTGTCCGAGCTGCCGCTCTTCACCCTGGAGGAGAGGAGCGAGCTGCTGGCCACGGGCCGGCGCGCGCCGGAGACGCCGGAGACGCCGGAGGATATTCCGGGGCTCCTGGTCCAGCAGCTCTTCGAGCGCACGGCCGCGGCCCGGCCCGGCGCCGTGGCACTGTCGTGGGAGGGGGGCGCCCTGACCTACGCCGAGCTCAACGCCCGGGCAAACCGGCTGGCCCATCGCCTGCGCCGCCTGGGTATCGGCCCGGAGAGCCGGGCGGCCGTCTGCCTCGAACGCTCGCCGTCCCTGCTGACCGCGCTGCTCGGCGTCCTGAAGGCGGGCGGCGCCTATGTCCCGCTCGATCCGGCGTATCCCGCCGACCGCCTGGCCTGGGTCCTGGAGGATAGCCGGGCCGCGGTCCTGGTGACAGGCGGTGAGGCGGCAAAGGCCCTGCCCCTCCACGGCGCGCGGGTGCTCGACCTGGACACGGCCGACCTGTCGGAGGAGAGCGCCATGGATCCCCTGGGGCTGAGCGGCCCCGAGAACCTGGCATACGTGATCTACACCTCGGGCTCCACCGGACGGCCGAAGGGCGTGGCCGTCCGCCAGTCCGGGGTGGTCAACTTCCTGGCATCCATGGCGCGGCGCCCGGGCCTGGGGCCGGACGACGTTCTGCTGGCCGTGACCACGATCGCCTTCGACATCGCGGTCCTGGAGCTGTTCCTGCCGCTGTCGGTGGGCGCCCGCGTCGAGCTGGCCGACCGGGAGACCGCGGCGGACGGTCTGCGCCTCTGCGAGAGGCTCGCCGCGTCCGGCGCGACCGCCATGCAGGCCACGCCGGCCACCTGGCGGCTCCTGCTCGACGCGGGCTGGGAGGGGAGCCCGGGGCTCAGGATCCTGTGCGGCGGCGAGGCCTTGCCGCCGGATCTCGCCCGCGAGCTGCTCGCCCGGACGGGATCGCTCTGGAACGTCTACGGACCCACCGAGACCACGGTGTGGTCCACGGTCCAGGAGGTGTCGGGAGCGGACCTGGAGAACGGCCGTCCCGTGGCGCTCGGAGATCCGGTGGCGAACACCGGGGTCTACCTGCTGACGCCCTTCGAGCGTGGCCTGGAGCCGGTGCCGCTGAACGTCCCCGGCGAGCTGTACCTCGGCGGCGAAGGCCTGGCGCGCGGCTACTTCGGCCGTCCCGACCTCACCGCCGAGCGCTTCGTTCCCGATCCCGCCTCGGGGACTCCCGGCGCGCGGCTCTATCGCACCGGAGATCTGGCACGGCGCCGCACGCGGGACGGGGCGCTGGAGTTCCTCGGCCGCGCCGACCACCAAGTCAAGATCCGCGGCTTCCGCATCGAGCTGGGGGAGATCGAGGCCGTCCTCGCCGGGATCCCCGCAGTGCGGGAGTGCGCCGTGGTGGTGCGCGAGGACGTGCCCGGATCGCCGCGGCTCGTCGCCTGCCTCGCCTTCCACGAAGGCCGGGCTGACACCCCGGAAACCCTGCAGGCGGCCCTCCGCGAGCGGCTGCCCGAGTACATGGTCCCACACGCGTTCGCCGTCCTGCCGGCTCTGCCGCTGACGCCGAACGGCAAGATCGACCGCCGGGCCCTCCTCGCCGGCCCCGCGCCCGCGGCCGGGTCGTCCGCAGCGCCGGTCCTGCCACGCAACGGGGTGGAGGAGGGGCTGGCCGCGGTCTGGGCCGAGGTCCTCCGCCTGGAGCGGCTGGGCGTGCACGACAACTTCTTCTCGCTGGGAGGCGACTCGATCCTGGCCATCCAGGTGGTCACCCGCAGCCGCCGGCACGGGCTCCGGTTCACGCCCCGCCAGCTCTTCCAGAACCAGACGATCGCGCAACTCGCCACCGTCGTGGAGGCCATGGAAGCGATAGAGGAGACTCCGTCTCCCGCCGCTCCCGTCGTGTTCCCTGCACCCATGGATTTCCCGGAATCCGGCCTGAGCCAGTCCGACCTGGACGACCTCCTGGCCGAGCTCGCCGAGTAGAAAGGTCGACGATGAGCAGACAGAACGTTGAAGACATCTATCCGCTTTCACCCGCCCAACAGGGCATGCTCCTCTACCTGCTGCTGACGGGCTCCCGGTCGGAGGTGTATTTCGACCAGTACGTCGCCACCCTCGGAGCGACCGATCCGGCCGCCCTGCGCCGCGCCTGGCAGCGGGTCGTCGCCCGCCACGCCGCGCTGCGCACCCTCTTCGTCTGGGAGAAGCGGGAGCAGCCCCTGCAGGTGGTGCGGCGTGAGGTGGAGCTGCCCTGGCAGGAGATGGACTGGCGCGGCCTGGAGCCGTCCGCCCGCCAGGACGCGCTGGACGCCTTCCTCAGGGAGGACAACGCGCTCGGCTTCGACCCCGGCAAGGCGCCGCTCACGCGCGTCGCCCTGATCCGCTGGTCGGACGACGAGTGGAAGCTCGTCTGGAGCTTCTCCCACCTGGTCCTGGACGGGTGGTCCATGGCCCTGGTGCTCGGCGATCTTCAGACCCTCTACGTTGCCGAGCGCGAAGGCCGCGATCCGGGGCTGCCGGCTCCCCGGCCCTTCCGCGAGTACATCTCCTGGTTCAAGCGCCAGGACCCGGCGCAGGCCGAGGAGCGCTGGCGCCGGACGCTCGCCGGGTTCGAGCCGCCCACTCCGCTCCCCTTCGACGGCACGGGAGCTCCGCGCGACCCCCAGTCGCCGAAGGCTCCGAAGGATGCCGGCCTGGCCGCGAAGGAGATCGAGCGCCTGCTCCCTGCCGGCGCCGTGCCGCGGCTCCAGGCGCTCGCGCGCAGCCACCAGATCACCGTCAACACGGTCTTCCAGGGTCTCTGGGGCGTGCTGCTCGGCCGCTGGGGCCACGTCGAGGACGTGGTTTACGGCGGCATCGTCTCGGGCCGTCCGCACGAGGTGGACGGCGTGGAGGAGATGGTCGGCCTGTTCATCAACGCCCTGCCCGTGCGCCTGGGTGCGCGCCTCGACGCCGGCCTGATCCCCATGCTGCGCGGGCTCCAGGCCGAGCAGTTCGAGCAGCGCGAGCTGGAGCACTGCACCCTGGAGCAGATCCAGGTCTGGGCGGGCATGCCGCGCCAGGTGCCGCTGTTCGAGAGCATCCTGGTGTTCGAGAACTACCCGCTCGACCCGCTGGGCCGCTCCGCGGGCGGCGGGATGGCGCTCCAGGTGCGCGACGCCCATCTCGCGGAGGCCGGCAACTACCCGCTGACCCTCTACGTGGCGCCGCGCGGCGCCGGCAAGGACCGGATGGCCCTGAAGCTCTGCTACCACTGGGAGCGCTTCGACGAAGCCGCCGCCCAGCGCATCCTCGACGGCCTGGAGGCGCTACTGGAGGGCGTGCTGGAGCGGCCGGAGTCGCGGCTCGGCGATCTCCCGCTGCTGACCGCGGCGCAGACCCGGGAGCTGGTGGCGGGCGCCGCCGACGCCGCCGGAAGCCCTGGAGGCTCTCCCACTGTTCCCGTACACGTCCTGTTCGAGCGGCAGGCGGCGCGCACTCCGGACGCCGTGGCCGTGGCCTGGTCCGGGGGCCGTGTGACCTATGGCGAGCTGGCGCGGGCCGCGGGCCGGCTCGCCGGACGGCTGCGCTCCCTGGGAGCCGGTCCCGAGGCCCTGGTGGCGCTCCGCGCCGAGCGCTCCCCCGAAATGATCGCCGCCATGCTGGCCGTGCTGGGAGCCGGGGCCGCCTACCTGCCGCTCGATCCGGCGTGGCCCGCGGAGCGCCTGGCCTTCATGATGGCGGACTCCGGCGCCGGGATCCTGCTCACCCAGGAGTGCCTGGTTCACGATCTGCCCGCGGTGGAAGCGAAAATCGAGCTGCTCGACGGCCTGTTCGCGGAGAGCGGCCCGGCAGAGCCGCCCATCGCCGGAGGCCCCGCGGACCCCGCGCACCTGGCCTATGTGATCTACACCTCGGGATCGACCGGCCGTCCCAAGGGCGTGCTGGTCGGACATTCCTCTCTGGCCCACTATGTGCGCAGCTCGGCCGCAGCGTTCGGGATCGGCCCGGACGACCGGGTGCTCCAGTTCGCCTCGGTGAGCTTCGACACGAGCGCCGAGGAGATCTACCCCTGCCTCACCCGGGGCGCCACCCTGGTGCTGCGCGACGACGCCATGGTCGCCTCGCACGGCGCCTTCGCCAGCGCCATCGGGGGGTTCGGGGTCACGGTGCTCGACCTGCCGACCGCCTACTGGCACGAGCTGGTCGCCGAGATGGGCTCCCAGGCTCTCGTCCTGCCCGCCTCGGTGCGGCTCGTCATCCTCGGCGGTGAGCAGGTCCAGCGGGACCGGCTGGAGATCTGGACCCGCCGGGCGCCGGAGCGCATCCGCCTGCTCAACACCTATGGTCCCACCGAGGCGACCATCGTCACCACCCGGTACGAGCTGGGCGGGGGAGGCTTTGCGGGCGACGTGCCGATCGGCCGTCCCATCGAAGGTGCCCGCGCCTACGTGGCCGGGCTCGGCCAGGAGCTGCTGCCCGAGGGCCTCGACGGCGAGCTGCTGATCGGTGGTCCCGGGCTCGCCCGCGGCTATCTCGGCCGGCCCGGTCTGACCGCCGAGCGGTTCGTCCCGGACCCGCACTCGGGAGAGCCGGGAGCGCGCCTCTACCGCACCGGAGACCTCGTCCGGCGCCTGCCCGGCGGCGACCTCCAGTTCCGCGGACGCACCGACAGCCAGGTCAAGGTGCGGGGCTACCGCATCGAGCTGGGCGAGATCGAGGCCGCGCTACGCGCCCTACCCTCCGTCCGCGACGCGCTGGCCGTGGCGCGCGAGGAGCGCGGAGGCGGCCGCAGGCTGGTCGCCTGGATCGTTCCGGAGGAAGGAAGCGCGCCGACCGTGGGCGAGCTGCGGAGCGGTCTGCAGGAGCGGCTGCCGGACTTCATGGTGCCGTCCGCCTTCGGCTTCCTAGAGGAGCTGCCGCGCACGCCCGGCGGCAAGGTGGACCGGCGGGCCGTGGCCCGGATGGAGACCGGCTCCAGCCGTCCGGACCTGGACGGCGACTACGCCGCGCCGCGCAACCTCGTCGAGGAGGTGCTGGCTGAAATCTGGAGCGACCTGCTCGGCGTCGAGCGGGTGGGCATTTACGACGACTTCTTCCAACTCGGCGGCCACTCGCTGCTGGTGGCGAAGCTCGCGTCGCGGGTGCGCCAGGCCCTGCGCGTCGAGCTGCCGATGGTCGAGGTCTTCAAGCAGCCGACGATCGCGGCTCTCGGAGAGGCCGTGGAGCGCGCGGAACGCGCCGGGGAAGTCCCTGAGCTGCCGCCGGTCCGCCGCGCCCCTCGCGACCGGCCGATCCCGCTGTCGTTCCCTCAGGAGCGCGTCTGGCTGCTCGACCAGCTCTCGCCGGGCGGCAACATCGCCTACAACTTCCAGGTCACGATCTGGTTCCGCGGACCGCTCGACGTGGACGCCCTGCGCCGCACCCTGGAGGAGATCGTCCGCCGGCACGAAGTCCTGCGCACCAGCTTCCCGACGGTCGAGGGGCGGCCGGTCCAGGTCATCCATCCGCCCGCGCCCCTGGATCTGCCGGTGGTGGACCTGCGCGGCCTGCCGGCCGGGGAGCTTCACGAGATCTCCGAGCGCCTTCTGGCCGAGACCACGAGCACCCCGTTCGACGTGTCGCGGGCGCCGCTGGTGCGCTGGCGCCTCCTGCGCCTGGAGGACGACCTCTACGAGCTGATCCAGGTCGAGCACCACTTCGTCCACGACGGCTGGTCCTTCGGCGTGATGCTGCGGGAGATCAAGTCGATCTACACGGCCTTCGCGGCCGGCGAGCCCTCGCCGCTGCCCGAGCCGCCGATCCAGTACGCCGACTTCGCGGTCTGGCAGCGGGAGTGGATGGAAGGGCCGGTCATGGGCCACCTGCTGGACTACTGGCGCGGGCGGCTGGCCGGCAGCCCCGGCGTGCTGGAGCTGCCCACCGACCGGCCGCGCCCGGCCCGCCAGACCTTCCGCGGCGACCTCGAGCTGTCGCCGATCCCGGCGGAGCTCTACCAGGGCCTGCGCACCTTCAGCCGCAAGGAGGGCTTCACCCTCTACATGACCATGGCGGCGGCCTTCCTCTCGCTGCTGCACCGCTACACCGGGCAGGACGACATCCTCCTCGGCAGCAGCAACGCCAACCGGCGGTCGCGGGAGCTGGAGGGGATGATCGGCATGGTCGTCAACAGCCTCGTGCTGCGCGGCGACCTGTCGGGTGACCCGACATTCCGCGAGTTGCTGGAGCGGGTGCGGCAGGTCACCCTGGAAGCCTACGGACACCAGGACATGCCGTTCGAGCGCCTCGTCCAGGAGCTGCGTCCGGAGCGGCAGCTCGGCCGGAACCCGCTCTTCCAGGTGATGTTCAACTTCCACGATGCCGCCGTGCCGGACCTCGACTTCGGGGGCATCCAGGCCCGCTTCCTGGTGCGTGGCAACCGCTCGTCGAAGATGGATTTGAACGTCATCGTCATCCCACGGGCCGAGCAGCGGGTGGGGGAGGCGGCGAGCGATGTGGACCAGCGGGCGCTCCTGCACTGGGAGTACAGCACCGAGCTGTTCGACCTCTCGACCATGCGCCGGATGATCGGCCACTACCGGAGCCTGATGAACGGCATCCTGGAGAACCCGGCGCGCCGGCTCTCCGAGCTGCCGCTGCTCGACGAGGCCGAAACCGCCCAGCTCCTCCAGGAGTGGAGCCGGACGGGCCCGGCGCCCGCGGCGGATGGGACCGGCGAGACCCTGCACGAGCTGTTCGAGGCCCGGGTACGGCGCGACCCCGAGGCCCTGGCCCTGATCGACGGCCGCACGCGGCTCTCCTATGGCGAGCTCAACCGCCGGGCGAACCGCCTGGCCCACACGCTGCGGGACCTGGGAGTCGGCCCCGAGGTGCTGGTGGCGGTCTTCCTGGAGCGCTCGGCCGACCTGATCGCTGCGCTCCTGGCTGTGCTCAAGGCCGGCGGCGCCTACGTGCCTCTCGATCCCGCCTACCCGCGGGAGCGCATCGGCCTGATGCTGGAGGACTCCGGCGCGCCGGTCGTGATCTCACGCTCCAGCCTGGAGGCGCGCCTGCCCGAGCACGGCGCGCGGGTCCTCCGGGTGGACGGAGCGGTCAACGCCCGCGAGGACGAACCGCGGAGCCTCGTGGAGAGTGGCAACCTGGCCTACCAGCTCTACACCTCGGGCTCCACGGGCCGGCCGAAGGCGGTAGCCCTGGAGCACCGTGGTGCGGTGGCGTTCGCCCGCTGGGCGCGCGGCGAGTTTTCGCCCAGCGAGCTGGCCGGCATGCTCGCCTCGACCTCGGTCTGCTTCGACCTGTCCGTGTTCGAGATCTTCGTGCCGCTGGCCTGGGGCGGAACGGTCGTCCTGGCGGGCAACGCCCTGGAGCTGCCGAACCTGCCGGCGTTCGGCGAGGTCACGCTCGTCAATACCGTCCCCTCTGCCATGGCGGAGCTGCTGCGGATGCGGGCCGTGCCGGCCTCGGTGCGCACGGTCAACCTGGCCGGCGAGGCGCTGCGCAACGACCTGGTCCAGGAGATCTACGCCTCGACCTCCGCGGACCGGGTGCTCAACCTGTACGGTCCCTCGGAGGACACCACCTACTCCACGTACGCCCGGGCGCCCAGGGGAGCGGAGGCCGAGCCATCCATCGGGCGGCCCCTGCCGGGCACGCAGGCCTATCTGATGGATCGCAGGCTCCAACTCGTGCCACGGGGCGTGCCTGGAGAGCTCCTCCTGGGAGGAGTCGGGCTGGCGCGCGGCTACTTCCGCCGGCCGGAGCTCACGGCCGAGCGGTTCATCCCGGACCCCTGGAGCGGAGCTCCGGGTGGACGCCTCTACCGCACCGGCGACCTGGCCCGGTTCAGGCCCGACGGCGAGATCGAGTATCTGGGCCGGATCGACCACCAGGTCAAGCTGCGCGGCTTCCGCATCGAGCTGGGGGAGATCGAGGTGGCCCTCGGCCGCATCCCGGGTGTCCAGGATGCCGTCGTCACGCTCCGCGAGGAGAGGGGAGACCGGCGGCTCGTGGCCTACGTAGCCGGAACCGATCCGTCGGTCCAGGAGCTGCGGGAGGCTCTGGCCCAGCGGCTGCCGGCCTTCATGGTGCCGAACGACTTCGTCGTCCTGGAGCGCCTGCCCCTCACCCCCAGCGGCAAGGTGGACCGCCGCGCCCTGCCGAGTCCGGGCCCGGTCCGGCCGGAGGCTGAGGCGGTCTACGTGGCGCCGCGCAACCCGGTGGAGGAGGCCCTGGCCGGGATCTGGACCGAGGTGCTCGGCGTCGAGCCGGTGAGCGTCTGCGACGACTTCTTCGCCCTCGGCGGCCATTCGCTCTCTGCGGCGCGCGTGCTCTCCAGGGTGCGCGACCTCCTGCGGGTCGAGGTGGCGCTCCCGGTCGTGTTCGAGCGCCGCACCATCGAGAGGATGGCCGATCTCATCTCCACCCTGGAGCCGTCGGCTCCCGCGGTCGACCTGCTCGCCGGCCGGAGCGAAGGGCTGGACCTCGTGGCCCAGGCCGCGAACCTGTCGGACGCCGATCTCGATTCTCTGCTCGAACAGATGATGGAAGGTGGGAACTCATGAGAGTCCTCTACGACGAGACTCACAACCAGACCTGGACCGCGGATCCGCTGCTCGCGCTGGCCATGAGCCGGCGCAGCAACGAGGCGCCGCGCTACTACTCCTACGCGCACCTCGCGGATCTCGTCCGCTCGGTGCTGGCCGGCGAGCACCGCCGGCTCACCGAGGGGCCGATCACCGCCGAGCGCCTGAAAGAGATCGACATCCTCTTCCTCAACCACTGCTGCTCGTCCCGGCACTCGCACCTGGGCGTGGGCGGGGAGGCGTTCTTTTCGGTCGAGGAGATCACCGCGGTGGTCGAGGCGGTCGAGGCGGGTATGGGCCTCCTGGTGCTCGGCGAGTTCGAGAACGAGCGCTGGGGCTGGAACGTCAACGATCTGCTCCGCAACTTCGGGCTGCGCTTCAACAATGACCTCGCCGAGGTGCCGGGCCACGCGGTGCATGCCGGCCGGCAGCTTCACGTGTTCGAGGCGCGCAACATCAATGATCACCCGATCTCTCAGGGTGTCGGCACCGTCTCCTACTGCTCGGGCTGCACCGTGGGCCTTCTCGAAGACCAGCCGAAGGCCGTGGTGTGCGGCAGTGGCGGCGCAGCCCTGATCGCCGCCGCCGAGGTCGGCCGCGGCCGTGTGGTCGTGGCCGGGGACTCGGATCTGTTCGCGGAGCCCTACGTCTCCTACAACGACAACGCCCGCCTGCTGGTGCAGACGCTCCAATGGCTCGCACGGAGCCGCGTCGCCGTGCCGGACGGCACCGTGCTGGCCGCCCAGGCAATGCGCGAGGAGACAGCGCACGATCTGATCGAGCGCAACGCGAAGCCGGGTCCGGCCGAGGGTACCATCGTCGAAGTCACCGCCGCGGAGCACGCGCAACTCGCGGAGCTTCTGCAGCGCGCCACCTTCAGTCCGTCGGACGACTTCGAAACCTTTTTCGAGGAGGCGCGGCTCCTCTTCCACGAGATGCCACGGCGGATCCGCCAGGCCCTCATCACCTTCGCGAAGCGCGGCAATGCGGATGGCGCCCTTCTCCTGCGCAACCTGCCGGTCGATCCGGAGGTGCCGCCTACCCCGACCCGCTCGGGGGAACGGCCTTGTAAGGCGACCTGGGTGAGCGAGCTGTGGATCTGCTGCGTGGCTTCGGCTCTCGGCGAACCCGTGGCCTACCTCCAGGAGAAGCAGGGGAACCTGTTCCAGGACATCTACCCGACACCGCAGAACGCGGACAAGCTGTCGAGCGAGAGCTCGTCGATCCTCCTCGACTTCCACACGGAGATCGCCTTCCATCCGCACATGCCGGAATACCTGCTGCTCTACGGCCTGCGGCAGGACCCGGACAAGCGCGCGCGGACGATCTTCTCCAGCGTGCGCCGCTTCTTCCACCTGTTGCCGCCGGGCGTCCGCGACACGCTGTTTTCGGACCTGTTCCATACGGGCGTCGATTACTCGTTCGGCAATGTGCGCGAGTTGCGCGGCGCGGGGCCGCTCGTGTCGGTCCTGTTCGGCGACCGCCTCGATCCGTTCCTGCGCTACGACCTCGACCTGATGGTAGGGGAGACGCCCGAGGCCGAGAACGCGTTGCAGGTGGTGCGCGGGCTGGTCAACGAGGCGAAGCGCGACGTGGTCATCGAGCCCGGCAGCCTGCTGGTGATCGACAACCGGCGCTGTGTACACGCGCGCTCCGACTTCAAGGCCTACTACGACGGCCGCGACCGCTGGCTGCAACGCATGGCCGTGGTGCGCGACCTGGAGCCCTCGCTGCGCGACCGGGTGCGAGGGACCCGGATCATCGCCACCGACTTCACGCCGTTCCTGGAGGAGAAGCGGTGAGCGAGACCCTGAAGGCCACGTCCGAGCTTTCCCGCGAGGAGAAGCTCGCTCTCATTGCCCGCCTGGCGCGGCAGAAGGAGCGGTCGGCGCGCTCGTTCCCGCTCTCTTTCGCGCAGCAGCGCCTCTGGTTCCTCGACCGGCTGGAGCCCGGCAACCACACCCACAACGTGTTCCGGGCGATCACCTGGAGCGGACCGCTGGACGTCGAGGCCCTGCGGCGCGGTCTTTCGGAGATCGTGCGCCGGCATGAAGCCCTCCGCTCCACGTTTCCCGAGGTGGACGGCGAGCCGCGCCAGAAGGTCTCTCCGGCCGCGGAGTTGCCATTGACGGTGGAGGCCGTGGACGACCTCGCGCACGCCCGGCGCGTGGCCGAGGAGGAGGCGCGCCACGGCTTCGATCTGGGCCGGGGACCGGTCTTCCGCTCGCGTCTGTTGCGGGTTTCGGCGGAGGAGCACGTGCTCCTTCTGACCGTGCACCACATCGCGTTCGACGGCTGGTCCATGGGCCTGCTCTTCCGCGAGATGACCGTCCTGTACCGGGCGTTCAGCGAGGGCTTGCCTTCGCCGTTGCCCGAGCCGGCGGTCCAGTACCCCGACTTCGCGGCCTGGCAGCGCGAGCGCCTTACCGACGAGCGGCTCGCGGGCGAGTCAGCCTGGTGGCGCGAGAGGCTGGCTGGTTTTCCCGATTACCTCGACCTCCCGTCCGATCGCCTGCGGCCGGCGGGCGGCTCGTTCCGCGGTGCCATGGAATCGTTCGTCATTCCGGCCGACCTGTCGGAGGAGGTCCGCGTGCTCGCCCGGCGCGCGGGCGCGACGCCGTTCATGGTGCTCCTCGCGGCGTTCAACCTCCTCCTGTTCCGCATCTCGGAGCAGGGCGCGTTCCTCGTCGGCACCAACGTGGCCGGCCGCAACCGCACCGAGCTCGAAGGGGTGATCGGGTTCTTCTCGGAAATCCTGCTCCTCCGCGCGAAGATCAACCCCGCCGCCGGTTTCCTCGATCTGCTCGACTGGGTGCGCAGCGACACACTCGACGCCCAGGCGCACCAGGAACTGCCTTTCGAGCGTCTGGTCGAAGAGCTGCAGCCGGAACGCCACCTCTCGCACAACCCCCTCTACCAGGTTCTGTTCGTCTTCCAGAACGTGCCCGGCGGCGTGATCGAGCTGCCCGGCTTGAAGCTCGGTGGCCTGCCGCTGGAGCGCGGCTTTGCCAAGCTCGATCTGACGCTCGACATGCTCGAGCGCGGCGGCGTCTTCGCCGGCTTCTTCGAGTACAACACCGACCTCTTCGACCGCGAGACGGTCGCGCGCTTCTCCGGCCACTTCGTTCAGCTCCTGCGCGGCGCCGTGGCCGATCCGAACCGTGCGGTCGGCGAGCTGCCGATACTCTCCGAGGAAGAGCGGCGGCGGACGCTGGTGGACTGGAACCGGCTTTTCGAGGGCTCGCCGAAGCTGGTGCCCGAGCGGATCGCCGAACAGGCTCGCCGCGCTCCTGAGGCCCCGGCCGTGCTGTTCGGCGACGGCGTGCTCACCTACGCCGAGTTGGAGGCGGGGTCGAACCGCGTCGCGCGCGCTCTGCGGCGCCTGGGCGCCGGGCTGGACACGCCGGTGGGCGTCTGCCTGGAACGGTCGCTCACCATGCCGATGGCGCTTCTCGCCGTCCTCAAGTCCGGCGGCGCCTGGGTGCCGCTCGATCCGTCCTACCCGAAGGAGCGGCTGGCCGTGATCGTCGAGGACACCCGCATGCCGGTGCTCCTCACGACCCGCGACCTTGCCCCGACTCTCCCGGCAGGCGACGCGGAGGTGGTCTGTTTGGAGGATCTGGATGGCGAGGACGAGTCGGACCTTCGGATTGACATCCCGTCCGAGGCGCTCGCCTATGTGATCTACACCTCGGGCTCCACGGGCAAGCCCAAGGGCGTGGGCGTGCCGCATTTCTCGCTCGCCAACCATGCGTCGGCGTGCGCGAAGCGTTACGGGCTGCGCCCGGAGGACCGCGCGCTCCAGTTCACCTCGATCAGCTTCGACATCACGTCCGAGGAGA
>DATANP010000714.1:0-17077 GCA_036266195.1 Thermoanaerobaculia bacterium
ATGTCCAGGTTCTGGGTGTTCTTGAGGCCGCTCCGGGGCGGGCCGAAGGTGCTCACGTTCGCGAGCGTGTTGCTGCGGTACTTGCCGCGGTGGACCCAGATCAGGTTGTGGTTGCCGTCCGGCTTCGAGGCGGTCCACGGCCCGGGCACCACGTCCCAGTCGATCGTGACCCGCTTGAGGGAGAGGGCCTGCGGCACGGGCACGGTGATCTGCTTGATCTCGTTGCCCAGGACCGGCTTGTGGATCTCGCCGCTCTTCTCGAACACGATGGCGCCGGCCGAGGGCGGCGGACCGTTCGGGCCGGCGAGCGTCGAGGCGCCCGAGGCCGCGGGGGTGACGAAGGTGAGGAGGGTCCGGGCCGGATTGAACAGGCCGGCGAAGGCATAGAAGGTCTGGTTGCAGGCCACCCGGGCGCGCGCGTCGGCCACCGAGGTCACCCCCAGGATGGTAAAGGCGTCTCCGAAGTGGCGTAGCGAGAGCGGCGCGACCGTGATCTTCGCGGTCGCGGCGATCTGGGTGCCGTCCGCGCGGAAGAACTGGATGGCGCACTGCGCGGCCTGGTTGGCGAGGTTCACGACCTCCAGGTCGGTGTAGGCGCCGGAGGTGTCGCGGGACAGGGCCAGCAGCTCGGCCACCGCGTTCGGGGCCAGGGCGTTCTCCGAGGAGATCACCGGCACCACGGTCTGCGCGCCGAAGCCGCCGGACGGGGAATTGACCATCCGCGCCTCGACCAGCACCGAGGGCGGGCCCTCGATCTCCAGAAGGCCCGTGCCTCCCGGGTTGACGAGCTTCACGGTGCGGTTGCCCAGGACGGTGGCCTTGACGCTCGTACCGCTCCTCTGCAGACCGCTCGACCCGGCCGGCAGGAAGAGGATGCCGTAGCGCCGGTCCTCGGCGCCATTGTTCGAGACCCAGACTTCGGTGGTGTGTTTGCTTCCGCCGGAGCCGGTGCGGTCCAGGACGGGGACGTAGACGAAGCCCGCAAACAAGGGGGATGCGGAGACAGCCAGGGCGAGGGAGGCGAACAGGAGCTTCTTCATCGTGAGAGACCTCCAGCCGAAATCATAGCAAAGTCCGCATGCTTGAAAGCTCAACCTGTCATAGACTTCGCCCGCCCGTATGACTTCCGCCCCGCCAGCCACTCCGCCGCGCTCCCGGCTCCGTGTCGAGCCCGGCCTGCTCATCCTGCTCCTCCTGCTGGCGGTCTGGGGAGGATGGCTGATCTACCGCACCTCGTTCGAGGTGGACGGGACGCGGATCTTCTGCCTCTTCGACGACGCCATGATCTCCATGACGTACGCCCGCAACGCCGTGGAGGGGCACGGCCTGAACTGGGCGCGCCAGGGGGAGCCGGTGGAGGGGTTCACCCACCCGCTCTGGCTGGTGCCGATGGTGGCCTCGAACCTGCTGCCGGTCGAGCTGCGCTTCCGCAGCCTGCCCATGCAGCTCCTTTCGCTCGTCCTGCTCCTGGCCACGGTGCTCGCGGTGCGGCGGCTGGTGCTGTCGTGGTTCTCGACCGAAGGCGCCCGGCACTGGATGCCCGCCGCAGCCATGACGGGCTTCTGCTACGCCCTGGCGTACTGGTCGCTGTTCGGCATGGAGACCATGCTCCAGGCCCTGCTCGCGGTGGTCGCGGTCCACCTCGCCATCGCCTCGGTGGAGGGGCGGCGCGAGCGGCACCTGGAGCTGTGGCTGGTCTGCGCGGCGGCGTACCTGCTGCGGATGGACATGCTCCTGCTGGCCGTCGCGGTCCAGGTCTGGGTGGCGGCACGCGGCGGGCTGCGGAGGGGGAAAGCACGGTGGCTCGCCGGGCTCGGAGTCTTCCTGGCCCTGGCCCTCGGCTACTCCCTGTTCCGCTGGGTCTATTTTCACGACCTCCTGCCGAACACCTATTACCTCAAGCTGACCGGCGTGCCGCGGGTGGTCCGCCTCCTGCGCGGCCTGCTTTGCCTGGAGCCATTCGTCCGCAACCACCTGGTCCTGCTGCTCGCCGCCGGGATCGGCGCGGTGCCGCTGCTGAGACGGAACCGGCGCCTGGAGTTGCCGCTCGCGATCTTCCTCCTCTACTGCGCCTACAGCGTCTGGGTGGGCGGCGACGCCTGGGACCTGGACGTCGAGGTGCCGGTGCGGGCGAACCGCTACATCGCCTTCGTGCTGCCGCTCCTCTTCGTGCTGCTCAACGGGCTCCTCAACCAAGCGCTCGGCGCCTGGAAGGGCCGGAGCCGGGAAAGCCCGGCGGGGCCGTGGATTGCCGGGTCCGCCGCCGTGCTCGGCGTGCTCCTCGTCAACGGCCTGTGGCCGGGAGGCACGGACGAGGCGTGGCACCGGATGACCGGCTCCACCCGGCCGCCGCTGACCGACAGCCATCTCATCGTGATGCGCCAGCTCAACCGGCTGACGCGGGTCGTGAAGCCCGGCGCCGTCGTGGCCACAGCCTGGGCCGGCATCCCGGCCTACTTCAGCGACTACCGGCTGGTGGACATCCTGGGCTTCAACGACCGGCACGTGGCGCGGTCGCCGAGCCGCCTGCCGGGCGACGAGGACCATCCGGCCCTCTACCGCCCGGGGCACGACCGCTGGGACTTCGACTACCTGCTGAAGGACGTCCGGCCGGACGCCTTCTTCCAGATCTGGGGCCCGCGCCTGGAGGGGCTCAAGGTCGGCGAGCTGATGACCTCCGCCGGGTACGTGCGGCGCCGGGGCGTCTGGCTGCGGCGGGACTCGGCGTACGTTCTGCCGGACGGGGGTGGACCGGTGGAGGAGGGGCCGCAGCCGCAGCAGCCTCCGAGGAAGCGGAGAGGCGGCCGCAAGGCCGCCTCGTCCTGACTACTTCATGTAGGTTTCGACGCGGACGTCCGTGTACTTCCAGCCGTAGGACGGTACCTCGGTCTCCACCTTGCCGGGGTAGAAGCCCATGTCCACGAGGAACTTGGAGCCCGGCTTGACGGTGTAGGAGGTGACGTTCGGCTTGCCGCGCAGCGAGACCTCGAGCTTGCCCGTGGCCACGTCGGTGATCTTCACCGTGTAGAGGCCGCCGGCCATGTCGTAGTCGTTCTCGACCCGGTAGGTGTGGCCGACCTTGGCCTCGAACGGCTTGATGATCTTGATCTTCTGCGGATGGGTGAGGCCCATGCCGTGGCGGGCGAACGCCTGGTTCTTGCCGGGGCCGCGGAAATAGAGGAGGCCCGGCATGTCGATGTTCTTGTTCACCACGAACCAGTAGATCAGGTGCTTGCCGTCGGTCTCCTCGGGGAACCAGGGGCCGACCGTGACGTTCATCGTCAGCTTGAACCGCGTGGCCACGCCGGCCGGCGGCAGGAAGACGACGCGGCCGACCGAGATCCCGGGCGGCGGCGCCGGGCTGAAGGAGTAGCTCGGAGCCGCGAAGCAGACGGCGCCCCCCGGGCACGAAGCCGCCGGGGCGGTGAGCAGAACGGTCTCCGCGACCCCTTCGGTCGGAAGGGCCCGGTCAGCGGCTTGGACAGGAGAGACAAAAGCGGTGCAGAGCGTGGCGAGGACAACGCCACGGACGAGCGTTCTGAACATGGATACTCCTTGAGGCAGCTTACGGAATCATCTCGACCCGGAGGTCGTAGTAGGACCAGCCGTAGCTCGGGATCTCCGGCCCCTCCTGGCCCGGGAAGTGGCCGAACTCGACGTTCAGCTTCGGCGGCTCGATCGCCAGGGCGCCGCCCTGGGCCGTGCCGGCCATCGTCATGCTCTTGAGCAGCTTCCCGCCCGAGGAGATCTCGGTCGAGATCAGGTTGGTCGCGGCATTGTAGACGTAATGGAGGTGGTAGCGCTGCCCCTGCGTGAGCTGCAGCCCCATCTCCTGCGCCGTCACCTGCCCGGGGCCGAGGTCCACGTTCTGGTTCATCTTGATCGTGTACTTGTTCGGGCCGAAGGCGTTGACGTTGGCGACCGTGTTACCGCGGAACTTGCCGCGGTAGAGCCAGATGATCGCGTGGTTGCCCGGGATCTTCGAGCGGTTCCAGGGGCCCGGCACGAACTCCATGTCGATGACCATCTTCTTGGCCGCCATCGCCGCGGTGATCGGGATGTCGGCGTAGCCCTTGGGGTTGCTGGTCGTCGCGGTGTGGAGCAGGCCGCTCTTCTGGAACACCACTGAATTGCCGTTGCCGCCGCCCGTGGTGCCGCCGCCGCTGGTCGAGGCCGCGGTGAGGGCCGAGGGGACGATGAACGTGACCTGCGCGGCGGGCTGGGTGAGCAGCGCGGCGTAGGCGTAGAACGGCTGGCCGCAGGAGACCTGGGCGCGGGCGTCCGCGATGCGCTGCTCGCCGAGCGAGCCGAGCGCGTCCTCGAACTGGCGCAGCGACAGCGGCTGGAACGAGAGGTTCACGGTGGCGCCGATCTGGGTGCCGTCCGCGCGGTAGAACTTGACCTCGCACGTGGTGGCGGCCTGGCCGAGGTTCACGATGCCGAGGTGAGTGGTGTCGCCGCGGGTCGAGTCGCGCTCGAGCCCGGCCAGGTGGGCGATGCCCTTGGCCTCGATGCGGTTCGCGGAGGAGATCACCGGCACCGCCGAGATCGTCTGGAGACCCGTGGCCGAGGTGTTGACCATCCGCGCCGTGATGCCCATCTCCTGGCTGGAGCCGACCTCCAGGAGGCCGAGGGCGTTCGAGGGGTTGGCGAGCAGGAACGTGCGCTTGGGGGGCACGGGGACCTCGGGCGAGGTCCCGGACTTGCCGCTGCCGTCCGTGCCGGCCTGGAGGAACACCGCGGCGAACCCGCGCTGGGTGGTTGCGGAGTTCGACACCCAGATCTCGGTGGAGTGGAGGTCGCCGGCGGTGCCCGTGGGGGTGAAGACCGGGATGTAGACCGCCCCCGCCGAAGCGGGAGCGGCCTGGAGGAGGGCGAGCGCGAGGGTCAGGGTCAGTCCGGCGAGGATGGTCCGTTTCATCGCGGCGTCCCTCCGAAAGATGCCTTACTTGACGTGCATCTCAGCGCGGAAGTTGGAGTAGCGCCAGCCGAAGCTGGGCATTTCCGGTGGCTCCTGGTTGGCCAGGTGGCCGAACTCGGCGAAGAAGGAGCCCTTCTCGCTGAGGCCGTGGGCCTGGATCAACAGAACCTTGTTGTGGGCCGTGGCGGTGAAGGTGGCCGTCTTCAGGAGGTTGCCGGACTGGTAGATCTCCGCCTTGACCTGCTTGTTCGCCGCGTCGTAGGTGTAGCGCAGCAGGTAGGTCGTGCCGTTCTGCAGCAGGATGCCCATCTTCTGGTTCGTGCTGTTCCGCGGCGGCAGGTCGACGTTCTGGGCGACCTTGATGAAGGCCTTGCCGGGGCCGAAGGCGTTGACGTTGGAGACCGTGTTGCTGCGGAAGCGGCCGCGGTGGACGAAGAGCATGTTGTGGTTGCCGGACGGCTTCTTGGTGCTCCAGCCGGCGGGCGTCACCTCCCACTCCAGCGTCATCTTGCCGACAGTCAGATCCTGCGGGACCTTGACGCAGACCACGCCCTTCGGCTTGCCCTTGACGGCGGTGTGGACCGGGCCGTCCTTGGTGGCGATCCAGACACCCGGCTCGAGCTGGGCGGCGTCGACGGTGAAGTCGCAGGGCGCGTTCGGCCCGAAGGCCTCGGCCCAGACGGCCTTGGGCTCATCCACTCCGGCGGCCGCGCCGTAGGCGTAGAAGCTCTGGTCGCAGGTGACGCGGGCGCCAGCCGCCATCCGGAGGCCGATGCGGTCCGCGAAGTCGACCTGGGCGGTGGAGCCCGCCTGCACCTTCAGGGGCGCCGTTTCGAGGACGACGGCGCGGGCGCCGAGGAGCTGTACCTGGCACTGGGCCGCCTTCGTCCCCGGCACCGCCGCGCCCACCACCAGGGTGCGATAGTCGGGACGCTCCAGGCCGGCCAGGGTCGCGGTGTCCTTGGCGGGATGAAGATCGTTCTTCGAGAGCGTCGGCTCCGAAGTGGCCGGCTGCAGGCGGCCGGCGTTGGCGAGAGGCGTCACGAGGGCGAGGGTCAGGGCGAGCGGAACGAGCGACTTCTTCATCGCGTACACAACCTCCATGTTTACGAGGCCACACCTCGAACGCGCTTTGGCCGCGGGCGGTGCCTCTCGGTGCTGCAGGAAATAGCTACCGGCGAATGGTACGCCCTTTGCCTGAGCCGCGCAACCCTCGATGAACAAACACGGAACCCTTGCGGGCCCGCGCTGCTCGTATCGGGTCTATGGCTCGGCCGGTTCAAGGGGACAGGACCTCCTGTTTCTCCTCGGCGAACAGAACAACGATCCCCCGATCTTACTCATACCGGGATCGGATATGCAACCTAAATTGTGCAATCCGTCGAGGAAAAGCGGTTAAGATCCGCGCCGTGCGCCTCTTCAAGCCGATCTATCTCGTCTACTACCGGTTTCTCTACGGGCGGCGGTTCCCCTTTGCGGAAGCTCTGGAGAGGCGGGTGCGCGCCTGGGAGCACGCGACCGGCCGCGGCGACGCGCCGGTTTCGCGGGAGCGCTGGGAGGAGCAGTACCGCGCCGGTCACTGGGAGCTCATGCGCTCGCTCGACGAGGTGGCCCGCTACAGCGTGATCGCGGGCTACGTCCATCACCTCCACCCCGGCGGATCGGTGCTGGACGTGGGCTCGGGCGAAGGGCTCCTCCTCGATCACCTGAGGCCGGTCTCCCGGTATCTGGGGGTGGATCTCTCGGAGGAGGCGGTGAAGCAGGGGGCCCACCGACTGGGTGGGACCTCGGCCCTGGTCGCCGCCGACGCGGAGTCGTACCGGCCCGAGGGGAAGTGGGACGCGATCGTGTTCAACGAGTGCGTCTACTACTTCGAGGACCCGGTCGGCACGGTGCTGCGCTACCGCGAGGCCCTGGCGGAAGGCGGGACGCTGATCGTCTCCACCTTCCGCTCGAAGCGCGCGGACGTGATCGCGAAAAGACTGATCGAGAGGCTGCCGCTCGCCGAGGAGGTCGCGGTCAGCAATCGGAAGGGGACGTGGGTGGTCCGGCTGTTCAGGCCATGACCGGCGACATCCAGCGGAGCTCGGCGTCGAGCCGGCCTTCGGCCTGAAGCTCGCGGATGCGCAGCAGCCGGGTGAAGCGGGGGCCGAGGAACTGCTCCTCGGTCATGCCGGCCTTGCGGTAGGCCTCGACCAGCTCCCGGGCGCCGCGGCGGGCGTCCCACTCCGGCTTGAAGGCGGGGAGCACGCGCTCGATCTTCGAGCAGTCCACGCGGTAGCAGCGCTTGTCCGGGCCGGCGCCCTCGGCATAGGTGATGCGGCAGCCGGGGATGGTCTCGGCCACGATCTCCGCCAGCTCGCGGATGCGGTAGTTGTCCGCCGTCCGGCCGACGTTGAACGCCTGGTTGTGGACGGCTTCGCGCGGCGCTTCGAGGGCGGCGAGGAAGGCGCGCGAGATGTCCTCGATGTGGACCAGCGGGCGCCAGGGCGTGCCGTCGCTCATCATGTGGATGCGCCCGGTGGTGAGGGCGTAGCCCACGAGGTTGTTCAGCACGAGGTCGACCCGCAGCCGGGGAGAGACGCCGTAGGCCGTGGCATTGCGCAGGTAGACCGGGCTGAACCGGTCGTCGGCTAATTCGGCGAGCTGCTGCTCCAGCCGCACCTTCGAGACGCCGTAGGGGGTCACCGGATTGAAGGCGGCGGTCTCGTCGAGGAAGTCGTCGCCCGCGGCGCCGTAGGTGCTGCACGAGGAGGAGAACAGGAACCGGCGGACGCCGGCCTCCTTGGCGAGACGCGCGAAGCGGATCGAGGCCGCGTCGTTGATGTCGTAGGTGAGGGTCGAGTCCAGGTTGCCGAGCGGGTCGTTCGACAGCCCGGCGAGGTGGATGACGGCCTCGAAGCCCTCCAGGTCGGACGGCGCGGCGTCGCGTAGGTCCTTGCGGATCGAGGGGACCGCGGAGACCGCCTGGCCCGCGAGCAGGCAGGGCTCGAAGAAGTCGGCGTCGAACCCCACGACCTCATGGCCCGCCGCCTGGAGGAACGGGACCATGACTCCACCGATGTAGCCGTTGTGGCCGGTAACCAGAATTCGCATGATGCGGCGGAGGCTATCACGGCGCCAGAACGCGGTAGCGCCAACACCCCTGCAGCCGGCCCAGGCGCCAGCCGAGCTGCCAGGCCCAGCGCGCCCGGCCCTCGCGGGTGAGCACCATCAGCGGGGTCTTGAGGATCAGCTTCGCCCAGCGCAGGACGCCGGGGAGCAGGCCGAGCCGCGGCATGCCCAGGGGGCGGTATTTCTTATAGATGAGCACGTTGTGCCGGCCGTAGCTCACCCCCTGGCGGAAGATGCTCCGCAGGTCGTGGCGGTGGCGGATGCGCACCACGGCCTCCGGCGCGAAGGCCAGCTCGTGGCCGGCGAGCTGGATGCGCCAGCAGTAGTCCGTGTCCTCCAGGGCGGGCATGGACTCGTCGAAGCCGCCGACCTCCTCGTGGATCCGCCGCAGCACTCCCAGGCCGCCGCCTCCGGCATGGGGGAGGAACGGCGGGTAGTCGTAGCGGGTGACGCCGTCCTTCTGCGGGTTGAGATGGGTGCGTTGGACCCAGGCCGGGTTGAGCGCCTCGTTGTCGTACCGGCACGCCACGAATTCATGCTCGGAGAGCGCCCGGCCCATGGCCGCCAGCCAGCCGGGGGCGACCTGGTCGTCGGCGTCCACGAAGAGCAGGGCATCCCCCGTAGCCGCGGCCGAGCCCACGTTCCGGGCGTGGGCCTGGCCCTTGCGGTCCGAGGCGTCCACGACCCGCAGGCCCGGGATACGGCCGGCGTAGCTCTCGACCACGGCCCGCGAATTGTCGGTGGAGCCGTTGTCGGCCACGATCACCTCCCAGTCCGGCCAGGACTGAGCAGCCAGACCGTCGAGCTGGTCCCGGAGCGTGGCCTCCGCGTTGAGGCAGGCGATGACGACGGAGAGCTTGCGCGGGGCGTCCATGGGAGCGGGTGATCATAGCAAGGACCAAAAGGACTGCAGGGACCAAAGTCTTTGGTCCTTGAGGTCCTTGGAGTCCTTCGGGTCCTTGATAGCATCTCCCCCGTGAACCCCCGACCCAAGGACCGCGAGCTCTGGCTGTTCGCCGCGCTCATCGTCCTCCACCTGCTGCCGATCTGGATGCTCCCGGTCGCGCCGACCCAGGACGGGCCCGCGCACCTCTCCATGGCCCACGCCCTGCGCCAGATCGACCGGCCCGGGGGCGGCTACCTGCGCGAGTATCTTCAGCCCAACCGCGAGGCCATCCCGAACTGGTTCGTGTTCTTCCTGCTGGCGGACGCGCTCCGGCCGTTCTCCCTGCCGGTGGCGGAGAAGATCCTCCTCTCGGCCTACGTGATCCTGCTGCCGCTGTCGGCCCGCTATGCGCTGCGCGCGGTCCGGCCGGGATCGGGGTTCCTGGCCTTCCTAGTCTTCCCGTTCATCTACAACTACCTGCTCAACATGGGCTTCTACAACTTCTGCTTCAGCCTGGCGGCGTTCCTCTTCGCCTTGGGCTTCTGGCTGAAGCGGCGCGGGCGCCTCGGACCGCTGCGGGCCGCCGGGCTCGCGCTGCTCGTGCTGTGGGCCTACTTCTGCCACCCGGTGACTCTCGGGGTCCTGGTTGGAACTCTCCTGACGCTCGCCGGCTGGCGGGCCCTGCTCCGGCACCGCTTCGCCGACCTCATCTGGACGGTCGCGGCCTGCATCCCGGCGGTCCTGCTGCTCCTGACGTTCCTCAGCCATAGGATGGGCGGCCGGGTGTCGGACATGACGGTCTGGGCCAAGACGCGGCAGCTCGTCTCCCTCTACTCGCTGGTGTCGATCGACAGCCGGATGCTGTACCTGGCCCTGGTGCTGTCGATCCTCCTGGGCCTGCTCACGGCCATCACCCTGGTGCGCCGGGGCAAGGTCCGGCGGCTCCTGCCGGGCGACGGCCTGCTGGTGGGCGCCGTCCTCCTGGTGGGGGTCTACTACCTGGCGCCGAACGAGATGGGGCAGGGCGGGTTCGTGACGCACCGGCTCAACCTGTTCCCGTTCCTCGTCCTGATCCTCTGGTTCGGGACCTTCTCCTATGCGGCCCCGATCAAGGCCGCGCTGCGCTCCGCGGCCTCGGCGCTCGCGCTCGGCTTCCTGGCCGCCACGCTCGCGCTGTGGGCCGGGCTCGACGCCTATCTCGGCGAGGTCCTCACTGCGGCGCCGCACCTGGAGCCCCGGAAAACGCTCGTCACCCTGTCCTTCTCGAACGCGGGGGTGGACGAGATCGGCGAGCAGCTCTCCTTCCGCACCTGGCCGTTCGTCCACGCCGGCAGCCTGCTCGCCGCCCGCCGGCCGGTGGTCGACCTCTCCTTGTACGAGGCCCACGAGGACTACTTCCCCCTGACCTACCGGCCGGAGAAGGACCCCTTCACCCGGCTCGCCCGCGAGCCGCTGGACCTGGAGGCCGAGCCGCCGCGGGTGGACCTGTCGGCCCTGCCGATCGACTACGTGCTCCTGGTCTGGCCCAAGGCGGTTCCTCCGGAGAACTCGGCGGCACAGTCGATCCGGCGCCAGCTCGCCGGGCGCTACGAGCGGATCCACGTCTCGCCCGAGGGGATCGCGGAGCTGTATCGCAGGATCCGCCCATGAGACCGGCCCGTGGGACGTTGATCCTGGCCGCGGTCATCCTGGTCCAGCTCCTGCCGATCTGGCTCCTGCCGTTCTTCCCGACCCAGGACGGGCCGACCCACCTGACGATCGCCCGCGTGCTGCGGGATTACGACCGGCCGGAGTATCCGGTGCTCCGCGAAGTCTTCGAAAAGAACGGCGAGGCGGTCCCCAACCGGTTCATCTACTTCGTGCTGGCGGACGTGCTCCGGTTCGTGAGCGTGCCGGTGGCCGAGAAGATCCTCCTGAGCGCCTACGTGATCCTCCTGCCGCTCGCGGTGCGGTACGCCGTGGCCGGAGTGTCGCCCGGCAACGCCTCCCTGGCCGTGCTCGCCCTGCCGTTCACGTTCAACTTCCTCCTGACCATGGGGTTCTACAACTTCTCGCTGAGCCTGGTCGCCTTCTTCTTCGCCCTGGGCTGGTGGCTGCGGCACCGTGATCGCTTCGGGCCGCTGGCGGCGCTGGTCTTCGCGGCTCTCTCGATCTGGGTCTACTTCTGTCACGCGGTGACCCTGGTGGCCCTGCTCGCCACGGTCGGGGTGGCGGCGATCGTCAAACGGGACCTGAAGGGCCTCGCCTGGCTGGCTCTGGCCGGACTGCCGGCCACGGTGCTGACCTTTTCCTATGCCGGAGAGCTGGGCGGCTACCGAGGTTGGCTGCCGTTCGGGGACCGGCTCTGGCGGCTGGGGACCCTCAACGCCCTGGTGACGATCGATTCTCGGACCGACCTTCTCGCGGCTCTCCTGGCGATCACGCTCGCGTTCGTGGCATTCCGGCTCCTGAAAAAGCCTCGGGAGGCCGGACTGGGATTCGCCGTCGTGACGCTCGGCCTCCTCACCCTCGCCGCGCCGCAGGCGGTGGGGGTCGGCAACTTCATCACCGATCGTCTGGTCCTCTTCCCCTGGATGGTCGTGATCCCCTGGCTGGCGGCCTTCGAGCACAGTCCCAGAAGCCGCCTCGGCCTGGAGATCCTCGGCGCCGGCATCGCGCTGGGCATGCTCGGCCTTCTGGTCCCGCGCTGGCATGAGGCCAACCTCTACCTGGCCGAGATGGCGCCGGCCCTGGAGAGGGTCGAACCGGGCAGCACCTATCTGCCGATCGCGTTCTCCTGGGAGGGGGAGGCGCCGGACGGCGGGCCGGTGCTCCACCGGATCTACCCGTTCCTCCACGCCGGGGACCACGTCTCGGCGCGGACACCCGTGGCGAACCTGAACCTCTTCGCGGCCGGCACCGACGCCTTTCCGATCCGCTACCGGCCGGAGCGGGACCCCTTCACCTATCTCCGCACCCGGACCGGCTGGGTGCTCTCCCCGGACGTGGACTACGTGCTGATCTGGTGGCCCCGCACCCGCGAGCCTAAGATCCTCGAATCGCGCCGGCTACTGATGGACCTGGAGGCCGGATACGACCGGATCTACACCTCGCCCCGGGACCTGGTGCGTCTTTACCGGAGGAAACCTCACCCCCTGTCCCCCTCTCCCATCTCCCGCCCACGCCCCCGCCGGGAGAGGGGGGACGTGACGGAGGCGCTATAGCCGGGTCCTGGCAAAGAGATTCGGAGGCGTTCCCCCTCTCCCGGGGAGGGGCGGGTGGGAGATGGGAGAGGGGGACAGGGGGTGAGGTTTCAACGGCGCCACCACCGGGGCCAGCGCCTGGCCCACCGTCCGGTGACCGGCCTCGTTCCAGTGCTGGTCGTGGGCGTAGCGCAGGCGCGGCCAGTCGGCCTTGGCGAGGAACGCGTCGAGCGCCAGGTAGGGGATCGACCTCGCCTTGAGGACCTTCTCCAGGCCGTCCCGGTCCACCTCGTAATCCTTGCCCCGGCTCTCGATGAGAATGGCGAGAAACCAGGCTCCCGACTTCCTGGCCTGCTCGCGGATGCCGTCCAGGGCGTCGGCCGTCGGGCGATAGTCGTCCGGTCCAGGTGGCACCGGTTTCGGCTCGCTGCGGAGCGCGGCGCGGACCGGTCTGAAGAGCGCGGGCAGGAGGTGGCGCGCCACATAAGAGTAGCGCTTCGCGTAGGCCGTCATCGGGCCGAGCACCGGCAGCCGGGTCTCCGCGAGATAG
Source organism: Thermoanaerobaculia bacterium (assembly GCA_036266195.1). Taxonomy (GTDB): domain Bacteria; phylum Acidobacteriota; class Thermoanaerobaculia; order Multivoradales; family UBA5704; genus DATMER01. Next base: position 12,654 of record DATANP010000714.1, read on the forward strand.
AGATCGCCGTCGATCGGATAGAGGCGCGGGAGGAACCCCTGGGCCACGATGTAGCCGTCCAGGTACACGAACGGGGTGGCGCAGCGCTGCCGGTCCCAGCGCGGCGAGAAGGTGACCAGGACCAGATCCGGGTGGAGGAGGGGGATCAGCTTTCGCCCGCGGCCCTCCATCTGCCTCGTGCTGTAGCCGGGCACGCCGCCGTTCTCGACCCGGACGCCGGCCGTCCTCTCCAGCGTGGCGGACCAGGTCTTGTCGACCGGGACCCCCTCGCCGAACGTCATGGAATCACCCAGCGCGAGGACCAGCGGCCGGGCTGGCGCCGTATGAGGATGACTCCGGAGGCCCCGCCCGTCGATCGTGGCGCCCGTGTCGAACTCGCCGTCCGGCGCGATCTCGCGGCCCCGGAACCCGGGCCGGAGCGTGTAGCCGCTCGCCGGGTCCTCCTGGAACAGGAACCGCGGATGGTTGCCCCCGGCGAACCAGGGGGACCCGCGCTGGATCGCTCCGATGCCCAGGATGCGGAGCGCGATCTCCGCGAAGAGGAGGGTCAGGAAGACCGAAATACAGATGAGGATGACCTTCTTGCGTCGCTCACTGGCCATTCGGATTGCGCTCCGGAAGGACCTGGAAGCTGGCCCCGTCCGGCCGCTTCCCGATCCCGATCTCATAGAGGTACAGATTCTTCAACCACCACATGCGGTGGTGCGCCCGCAGCCGGGGCCGGAAACGCAATGTCATACCGCCGTCCTCCCGGCGGATCTCCTGGACCGGCTCCGCGCCGGTGACCTCCAGCGAGTCCGGCCCATGAGGAGGGAGCCGGATGCGGAGCCCCGCGAGAGGCTGCTCGCTCCCGACCAGGAGCTCTCCGGACCGGCCGGGGGCGAGAGCGATCCGCGCGCCGTTCGCGTCGGGCGAGAGGCTCGGCGTGAGGAGCTTGACCCAGAGGCCGTGATGGAGGAAGTCCTCGTGGCCGGAGGGCTTCAGGTGGGAGAGTGTGGTTTCGTAGGGCAGCCAGCGGACGGCGGCCGGGCTCACGTAGCGGTAGCCCTCCTCCGAGTTTAGAGGAAAGGCCCGCGGCGCCGACCAGAGGGGGAGGAGGAATGGCGCGGCGAGAGCCGTTACGCCCAACGCCGCCAGGACGCCGCGGACCGGCCGGACCGGCTTCGCGGCCAGGAACCAGAGGGCCGGATACAGAGGAAGGAAGTACCGGTTCGCCATGGCCCCGCCGCCGCCGTAGAAGTTGAACGGCCGGAGCCAGAACAGCGCCGCCGCGGCAGCAGCCACGGCCAGGATCAGCGCCCAGCGCCCCTCTCCCGGCCGGAAGGCGAGGAAGCCGAGCACGAACGGCAGGAAGTAGGGGAGGAGGCCGACGTCCCGGCCGGCCAGGTAGTAGAGGACGTTCCAGGCGGTCTGCCGGGCGTCGAACCCGATCTGGAGCGTCTCCTCCTTGACCCAGCCGTGCGTGCCGCGCTCCTCGATCTGCTCGCCCCAGGGCTTGGCGTCGACCCCCGGGAAGCCGGTCGAACCGTAGAAGCTCTGGCGGTCGCCGCCATAGCTCGTCCAGGTGCCGCGGACCGCCAGGTTGGCGCCCGTGGCGAGCACGGCGAGGCCCAGGGCTCCGGCGGTGAGGAGGACGACCGGCCTCTTCCTGTCCTCCCTGGGGACCGCGAGCGCCACCGGCAGCAGCAGGCCCGCATAGAGAGGGCGGGAGAGAATCACGATCGAGAGCAGGACCCCGACGAGCACCCATCTCCGAGATCCACCATAGACCAGGGACAGGGCGATCGCGGTGAGGCACATCAGGAAGAGGTCCGAGTGGACCCAGAACACATAGGCGAACGTCACCGAGGCGAAGACCCAGGCCGCCATCCAAAGCGGAGCCACGCTTCCGATCTTCTTCTGGAGAGCCCAGGCCGCCATGCCCGCCGCGAGCGCCAGGGCCAGGGCGTTGGCGACCCCCGCGCCGCGGGTGGGGGAGAGGCGGAGGAAAGGCGCGAGGTAGAGCGGGTAGACGGCCGGCTTGCCATAGACCAGCGTCCGGCCGCCGTCGGCGCTCTGGAGGATCATGCCTTCGGGTTTCGTCCCCCACTGCTCCACGAAGCGGTCGTAGTCCGCCCGGGTGTACTGGACGTCGAAGTCCCAGGCCAGGCTCTGCGCCTCCAGGAGATAGGTCGCCTCATCGCCGACGAACGCCGGCCAGGCGCGGCGGTCGAGCGTCGCGGCGGCGGCGAAAGTCGCCAGGAGGAGGAGGCCCAGAACGGCCCAGCCGATCTTCATCGGGGCCGGATTGTAGCCCTGTTACAATACGCGCCGATGAGCCAGCCCCTCTCCGTCTCCAAGAAGCCTCCTGTGCTCACGCCGGCTCCCGAGGAAGTGGACGTCAGCGTGCTGGTCCCGGTCCTCAACGAGGCCGAGACCGTGGAGGAGCTGGCCCGGCGGGTGGCGGACGTGCTGGAGGGGATGGGGCGGACCTTCGAGATCATCTTCGTGGACGACGGATCCTCCGACGGCACCCCGGCGCGGGTGCGGCAGGCGCGCGAGCGCGATCCGCGGGTCAAGCTCGTCCGCCTACGGCGGAACTTCGGCAAGGCCGCGGCCCTCTCCGCGGGCTTCGACCACTCGAACGGCCGGATCATCGTGACCATGGACGGCGACCTGCAGGACGATCCCGATGAAATCCCCCGCTTCCTCGCCAAGCTGGAGGACGAGGAGCTGGACCTCGTCTCCGGCTGGAAGCGCCGGCGCCAGGACCCGGCTTCGAAGCGGCTGCCGTCACGCCTCTTCAACTGGGTGACCCGGCGGCTCGCCCAGGTGGACCTGCACGACTTCAACTGCGGCTTCAAGGCCTACCGCCGCGAAGTCCTCGCCGAAATCGCGGTCTACGGCGAGCTGCACCGCTACATCCCGGTGCTCGCCAGCCGCCGCGGCTTCGCGGTGGGGGAGATCCAGGTCAACCACCACCCGCGGCGCTTCGGTACCAGCAAGTACGGCTGGGACCGGCTCTACAAGGGGCTGCTCGACCTGATCACGGTCCTCTTCATCACGCGCTACACCCGCCGGCCGCTCCACCTGTTCGGCGCCCTGGGCCTGATCTTCTTCTCGGTCGGCTTCTCCATCAACGTCTGGCTCGCCTTCCTCTGGGCCTTCCGCCACGAGGACCTGTCGGACCGGCCGCTCCTTCAGCTCGGCATCCTGCTGGTCCTGCTCGGCATCCAGGTGCTCACCACCGGGCTGATCGGCGAGATGATCACCTTCAAGAATTTCCGCCGCCGCGACAGCTACTCCATCAAGGAATGGCTGGAGTGACGCCCCCCTGAACCTCCTCTTCCTCACCCAGACCTACCCCCGGTTCGAGGGGGACACCGCGGGTCCGTTCATCCGCGACCTCGCCCGCGGCCTCGTCCGCCTGGGCGACCGGGTGACCGTCCTCGCGCCGCACGCCGCCGGGGTGCCGGACCGCTGGGAGGAGCAGGGGGTCGAGGTCGTGACCTTCCGCTATGCGCCGGAGAGCCGCGAGGTCCTGGGCTACGGCCGCAGCCTGGAGGCCGACGAGAAGGTCAAGGGCGGCGCGGCGCTCGTCACCCCCCTCTATGCCCTCGGCCTGCACCGCGCGACGCGGCGCCAGCTCCGCGCCCGGCGGTTCGACCTGGTCCACGCCCACTGGATCGTGCCGAACGGCCTGATCGCGGCCTGGTCCGTGGGTATCGGCGGGGTCCCGCTGGCGATCGGCCTCCACGGCAGCGACGTCTTCCTGGCCGAGAAGGTCCGTCCGGCCGCGGCCTGGGCGCTCCGGCGCTCGCGGCTCCTGACCGGCTGCTCGCCCGAGCTGGTGGACCGGGTGCGGGCCCTGGGCTTTCCGGAGGAACGCTCGCGGGTCATTCCCTATGGCGTGGATGTGACCGCGTTCTCTCCAGATCCGGACCGCCGGAGGATCTGGCGCGAGAAGCTCGGCATCCCCGAGAGCGCCCCGCTCGTCCTGAGCGTCGGCCGGATGGCGACCAAGAAGGGGTTCCACATCCTGATGGAAGCCCTGCCCGAGCTGCTCGGCTCGAACCCGGAGGCTCACGTGGTCCTGGCTGGCGGCGGCGATCTCCTGCCGCGCTTCCAGGAGGAGGCCTTCCGGTTCCCCGGTCGTCTTCACCTGCCCGGTCCGGTGCTCCGCGACACCCTGCCGGACCTCTACCGTGCGGCCGACCTGTTCGTGCTGCCGGCGGTCCACGACTCCAAGGGGAACGTGGACGGCCTGCCGAACGTGATCCTGGAGGCCATGGCGAGCGGCCTGCCGGTGGTGGCGTCGGGGATCTCCGGCATTCCGCTGGCGGTGGAGAACGGAGGGACGGGCCTCCTGGTGCCGGAGAAGGACCCGAAGGCGCTCACCGCGGTGCTCCGCCGCCTCCTGTCGGCTCCAGGCCTCGCGCGGGAGA
>DATANP010000715.1:0-15124 GCA_036266195.1 Thermoanaerobaculia bacterium
CGGCTGACCCTTGAGCAGCTCGGCGTTGCGGGCCAGGCGCTCGCGCGACTCGTCCGACAGCATACTGTCGTCGAGGTTGAAGTACACGTCCGAGCTGAAGCCGCGGCGGCGGAGCTCGTCGTTGACCACCTGCATGTCCGCGGACATGAGCGGGTCCTCGACCTGATCCTCGACCACCGGGGCCGGCGTATCCGGCACGTCCATCGGCGGCGCCGGCGTGGGCGTCACCGCCTCCGTCTCGATCGGGATGTCCGTCGGCGGCGTCACGGGCTTCTTCTTCGGACAGCCGTACATCACGGTCAACAGAACCGGGACCACCATCCATATCATCCATTTGCGGTTCATGCTCTTCCTCTCCATGTCAAAACAGCTTGGTTCGCACTCTATCAGAACGCGGTTGGGGGCATCTAGGGCTCCGACGGAATCCGGGACCAGTCGGGCATGTCGTTGTTGCCCTCCCGCGTCACCTGGCGGACGTTGCTGCCGTCGAGGTCCATGATGTAGATCTGCTTGGTGCCGCTCCGGCGCGAGACGAAGGCGAGCTTGCGCCCGTCCGGAGAGAAGGTCGGCGACTCGTTCTCGCCCGGCCCGGAGGTCACCACCCGGGTGGCCAGGGTCACGACGTTGGTGATGGCGATCTGGAAGCGCCCGCCGCGCCGGCTGGTGTAGGCGATCAGGTCGCCCTCCGGGCTCCAGGCCGCGCCGTCGTTGTAGTCGCCGTCGAAGGTCAGGCGCTGCTGGTTGGCGCCCTCGGGGTCCATCAGGTAGATGTGCGGGTTGCCGGCGCGCGAGGAGGTGAAGGCGATCTGGCTGCCGCGCGGGCTCCAGGCCGGGTTGGTGTCGATGGCGCCCGAGTGGGTCAGCCGCCGCATGCCGCCGCCGCTGCGGTCCGAGGTGAAGATCTCCACGTTGCCGTCCACCGAGCGGGCGAAGACCACCCGGTTGCCCTCGGGCGAGAAGGTCGGGGTGGTGTTCATCGAGCCCGAGGTCACGATCGGCGCCTTGCGGTTGGTGTTGATGTCCGCCAGGTAGATCCCCGGCGGGCCGTTGAAGAACGAGGTGTAGGCCAGCGCGTCGCCGTTCGGGCTCCAGGCCGGGGACATCGAGGTCGAACGGTGGCCGGTGATCCGGCGCTGGTTCTGGCCGTCGTAGTCCATGGCCCAGATCTCCTTGAACCCGGTGCGGTCGCTGGTGAAGGCGATGCTCGACAGCGAGATGCCGGGCTTGCCCACCAGGTAGCGGATCACCTCGTCGGCGAAGGTGTGGCCGATCCGCCGGGTGACGGTGAAGCTCCCCCGGTAGCGCTTGGCCAGGATGGGCGCGCCGCTCGCGATGTCGAAGAGCCGGCCCTCGAACACCAGCTTGTCGCCCTCGGCCCGCACGTCGCCGAGCAGGAGGGTCTCGGCGCCCGCGGCCCGGAACTGCTCCACGTCGCGCTTGATGTCGCCGCTCCAGGTCACCTGCCCGAGCCGGTCCGGGCCCAGGATGTCGAAGTACCCGGAATTCTGGAGGTCCTGCCGGATGGTCTGCTCCATCTCGCGGGCGGCCGTGGCCGCGCCTCCCGAGAGCGCCTGGGTGCCGCGGAAGGGCGGGATCGCCAGCTTCATCGGCGGACGCTGGCCGCGGTTCAGCTCCAGGGTGACGTTCGGGTCCGTGCCGGGGGGAGGCGTATCCTGCACCGGCGGCGGCTCCTGGGCGAAGATCCCGGGCAGGGCGAGGCCCAGCACGAGGAGGGTGGCGGCGGAGGTCAGGGCGAAGGCTTTCGATGGCGATTTCATGATGGGGCTTGGCGCGGTCTCATCGCACGATCAGGTTGACGCCGAGGGAGTCGTGCTGGAAGGCCCTCGGCAGTGGAGGGAACGGGGCGGCGTTCTGGACGGCCCGTAAAGCCGCCAGGTCGAACGAATTGTACCCGGAAGACTGCTCGACCCGCAGGTCGCTCATGCTGCCGTCGCGGTTGATGCGGAAGAAGATGACGGTCTTGATGCCGGTGCCCATGGAGGGGCGCGCCCACTGGGCGTCGATCAGGGAGAGGAGGCGGTCGAGATAGTAGCCGTAGGTGAAGTCGGGGTTGTCGATCCCGCCCAGCTCGGAGCCGAAGGCGGTGGTGCCGAGCGGGTTGCCGGTGGGGCCGCCGCGCCGTCCGAGCTGATCGCCCGTTTCGCCGGGGGCGGTGCCGGCGGGCCCCTCGGTCTTGCCGGAATCCGAGGTGCGGCCGGTCTCCTGGCGCGCCTTGTCCGGCCGCGACTTGTCCGAAGAGGTCGGAGATACCGGGGCGGGAGTCGGCTTCGCGACCGGCTTCTTCTTGTCGTCGGGCGAGGGGAGGACCGGCACGTCGTCCGGAGCCGCCGGCTTCTGGGGCTCGGGCTTCGCCTCGGGCTCCTCGGTCTGTGGAGCCGGAGTCTCGGGAGCGGGCGCCGGATTCCTCTTCTTCGGGGGCGCGGGCCGGCGCACGCCGAGCGCCTGGGCCGGGATGATCTGCACTGGCACGAACTCCATGGGCTGCGGCGCCGGCTTGAGGCGCGGCACCGCGAAGGCCACGGCCACAAAGAGCAGGTGCAGGGCGAGAGCCCCGGCAATGGCCGCCATCTCGGCCTTGCGCGGCGTGCGCCGGCCTCGCTCGTGCAGGATGTGATCGACCTCGCGGCTCACGTCAGCTCCGGCTCCCTTTCGGCGGCTTCTCGGTGACCATGCCCACCCGGACGATCCCGCCCTTGTGGAGGACGTCCAGGATCTCGATCACCTTGCCGTACGGCACGTCGCGGTCCCCCTTGAGGAAGACGCTGTCGTCGCCCCGGGCTTTGATTTGATCGGTCAGGCGGTCGACCAGGTCCTCGGCGGCGATCTGCGTCTCCTGAAGATAGACGTTTCCATCCCGGTCGATGGAAACCACCAGCGGATCCTCGACCCGCATCGGCAGGTTCGTGGCGTCGGCGCGGGGGAGGGCCACCTCGACCCCCTGGTGGAGCATGGGCGCGGCGATCATGAAGATGATCAGCAGCACCAGCATCACGTCCACCAGCGGCGTGACGTTGATGTCCGCCAGGACCGGATCGTCGTCGCCCCCACCGCCGCCCAGGTTGAACGCCATGGAGTATCTCCTACGTGCCCTAGGTGAAGTTCCGCTCGGCCAGGTTGAGGAACTCGAGGGCGAAGTCCTCGAGGCGGCTGCGGAGGATGCGGACCCGGTGCGAGAAGTAGTTGTAGCCGATCAGCGCCGGGATGGCGGCGGCCAGGCCGGCGGCGGTGTTGATGAGCGCCTCGGCGATGCCCGGGGCCACGGCCACGATCGAGGTCGAGCCGGTCATGCCGATGTCGCGGAAGGCGTCCATGATGCCCCACACCGTGCCGAAAAGGCCGATGAAGGGTGCCGCGGCGGCGGTGGTGGCGAGCAGCGTGATCCAGCGCGCGAGGCTCTGCACCTCGATGCTCGCCGCCCGGGTGAGCGTCCGCTGGAGGGCCGGCAGCGAGGTGATCCGGTACGCCTTGCGCTCGCCCGCGTCCGGACCCTGGGCGCTCTTGATCTGGCTGTCGATCTCGGCATAGCCGGCCTGGAAGATGCCCACCAGCGGCGAGGCGCGGAGCTTGCCCGCCTGGGAGTTGACCTCGCTGAAGCGCTGGCTGCGGTGGAATGCCTCCAGGAACTTCTCGCTTTGCTGGTCGGCCCGCCGGAGCTGCACGAGCTTGCCGATCATCACCGCCCAGGAGCTCAGGGACATCAGGGCGAGGAGGGACAGGATGGCCTTCGCCATCGGACCCGACTGCTTGAAGAAATCGAACAGGCTCGGGCCGCTGTCCGGGCCGAGCTGGTACATGAAGGCTAAGAGACCCATTCTCCCTCCCAGGAAGATCCTACCCTGTCTTCAAACTCCATGCCCGGATATCGGGGCCCCTGTGGGCTCCTCCTCGGCGACCGGCGGAAGGATGACCTTGTTGCGGTTCAGGAAGTCGTCGAGAGCGGTCTGGACCACGGCGAGCGCTTCGTCCAGGGTATCGACCCAGACCGGGACGTCCAGGTCCGGCGGCGAAGCATAACCCCGGGCGATGATCTCCTGCTCGATGAAGCTGCGCAGGCCGCGCCACATGGGGCCGACGAAGACGAGCGGGCGGTCCTTGAGCATCTTCACCTGGAGGAGCTGCCAGACCATCATCGCCTCCAGGGTGGTGCCGATGCCGCCGTCCACCACGATGTAGGCGTGGGACAGGCGGATGAACTGGTGGAGGCGGGAGAAGAACGTGGAGTGCTGCGCCACCTCGTCGAGGAACGGGTTGGGCTGCTCCTCCATGGGGAGGAGGATGGTGAGACCGAACGAGCGCGTCTTGTAGTGGTAGGCGCCGGCGCGGGCCCCCTCGTTGGCCGCCCGCATGAGGCCCGGTCCGCCGCCGGTGACGATGTCGCACCCCATGTAGGACAGCTTGCGGGCCAGCTCCTTGACCTCCTGGTAGGCGGCGTCGGTCTCCTGGATGCGGCTCGACCCGAAGATGGCGACGCGGAAGTAGCGGCGCTCGACCGGAGTCCGGCGGTCGAGCCAGGCGATCAGGCGGTAGACGAGCTGGATGCTGCGGTCGAACCCGCGCAGGATGTAGGTCCGGGTCTTGCGCCGCCAGCGCCGGGCCTGGGTCTCTCCGGCCCTGGCCGGCGGCTGGGGGAGTGCGAGAGGGCGTCTCGGGTGCGTGTCCGGCATGAGCTTCAGCGGGCGGGCATCCAGATCCTCTGGGCCGCGATCACCTCGGCGCCCCCGGGGAGGTTGAGGGGCTCGGGGGAGTGCGTGAAGAAGACCAGCCCCTTGTAGCTGAACAGGTACTCATGGCCGCTCGACAGGAACCCGCCGGGCGCGGTGACCACCAGGGGATCGGCGCTCCGCGCCAGGAGCTTGAGGAACTCGTCCGGTTCCACCCGCACGATCGCGCCCGAGGCCTTGATGGCCTGGGCTGTCACCTGCGCCGCGACTGCCGCCCCTTCTACGCCCATCGCCGGTCTCCTTTCCTCCATCCGGCGGTCCGCTCCGGACCGCCCGGGTATCTTATTGGATTTGTTGGATGAAAGCAGGTGTCGGGGCGGCGGCCCTCTCAGGCCCCGGCGCGGGGAGGCACCCCCAGGTCGCGCAGCCACCGGAAGTGGGACACGACGGCGCTCGCCAGGCTCGGGTATTCGCGATAGCGCACTCCGTGCTCGCGGCAGACCTTCGCCACCTCGTCGGCGATCAGGTGGAGGTGGACGTGGCTGATCCGCGGGAACAGGTGGTGCTCGACCTGGTGGTTGAGCCCGCCCACGTACCACGTCAGCAGCCGGTTGTGCCGGGCGAAGTTCGCCGTGGTCTCGATCTGGTGGACCGCCCACTCCGACTCCGGGTCGGCTCCGGTGCCGGCGAACGAGTACGTCTCGTCGTTCGAATGGGCGAGCTGGAACACGATGCTCAGGGTGAGCCCCTGGACGGCCGCGACGATGCCGTAGAAGAGCAGCACCGTCGAAAGCGGGTGGAGGCGGGCCGGCAGGAGGAAGACCCAGCCGAAGAAGGCGAGCTTGCCGAGCACGAACACCGCCAGATCCACGCCCCGGGGGCGGGGGAACGGAGTCTCGCCGATGCGCCCCCTGATCACGGCGGAGAAGTCGTCGAGGAACTGCCACTTGGGCACGATGAGGGTGTAGAGCACCCACATGTAGAGGTGCTGGAGGCGGTGGTGGGGGAGATGCGGCTGGTGGCGCGACATCCGGCAGAGCGGCCCGAGGTCGATGTCGTCGTCGAGGCCGTTCACGTTCGGGTAGCTGTGGTGGAGGACGTTGTGCTTGAACCGCCAGACGTAGGAGCTGCCGCCCAGCAGGTCGAACAGGGCGCCGAGGCTCCGGTTGACCAGCTTCGAGGACGAGCTCGCACCGTGGTTGCCGTCGTGCCCGACGTTGAAGCCGATGGCGGCGAGGGCCAGGCCCAGGGAGGCAGCCAGCGGGAGCGCCTGCCACCACTGCTCCGCGGCGAGCAGCCCGGCGTAGGAGAGGACCATCCAGAGGACGATCACGGCCGTCTTGAGATAGAGGCGCGCCGCGCCGTAGCGGGTCCGGCCGAGCGCGGCAAGCCGCTCCTCCACGCGGATCTGAAGCGCTTGCTGAAACGGACGCTCGCTCTGAAACCGGAACCTCGCCTCCATGCACTCTCCTCCTGATCGTCTGTTCGGTCGGACTGTGGGCGACATCATAGATAGAATGAGGCCGCCTCGAAAAGCCAGGAACCATGGAAAAGAATTCCCGAGCCGGCGCGATCGCCGCCGTCCTGTTCGCCGTCGTGGTCTGGGGGGCCTCATTCATCGCAACCAAAATCGCGGTTGGGGAGGTCGCCCCGGTGACCGTGGTCTGGCTGCGCTTCGGCATGGGGGTGTTGGTGCTCGGCGCCGTGGTGCTCGCCCGGCGCCAGATCTCCTTGCCGCCGGGACGGGACCTCGCCTACTTCGCGGTCCTGGGGTTCCTCGGCATCTCCTTCCACCAGTGGCTGCAGTCGAACGGCCTGGTCACCTCGCAGGCGAGCACCTCCTCCTGGATCGTGGCGTCGACGCCGGTCTTCATGGCGATCCTCGGCTGGCTCCTCCTGGGCGAGCGGCTGCGTCCGCCCGGCATCCTCGGCATCCTGGTGGCCGCCTTCGGCGTGCTGGTGGTCGCCACCCGCGGCAACCTCGCTTCGCTGGCCGCGGGACGCCTCGGCGCGCCGGGCGACTGGCTGATCCTGCTCAGCTCTCCCAACTGGGCGGTGTTCTCGATCCTCTCGCGCCGCGGGCTCCGGCGCTACCCCTCGGCGGGCATGCTCTTCTGGGTGATGACCGCGGGCTGGCTCCTGACCACGGTCCTCTTCCTGGCCGGCCCCGGCCCGGGCGACGTGCTGCGCCTGTCCGCCCGCGGCTGGCTGGCGGTGGTCTTCCTGGGCGTCCTGTGCTCGGGGGTGGCCTACGTGTTCTGGTACGACGCCCTGAGCCTGCTCCCCTCCTCGCAGGTCGGCAGCTTCCTCTACCTGGAGCCGCTGGTCACGGTCGTGATCGCGGCGGCCCTGCTGAAAGAGCCGCTCACCGTCGCCACCTTCGCGGGTGGTCTGGCGATTCTCCTGGGTGTATGGCTGGTGAGCCTCCGATCCTCGGGCACATAGCCATTTCCAGCGCTGGCGCGGAGGGGAACCGGAGAGGGAGTTCCCTTCCGCGCCAGCGGCCGGAAAAACCTACTGGCGGTTCCGGTAGTGCTCCCGGACCTCTCCGAAGCTCACCCGCCCATCGCGGTTCAGGTCGAGGATGTTGAAGAGCCGGATGGCTCCGGGCCATTCATCCTGCGAGAGATAGCGGTCGTCGTTCCGGTCGAGGGTCTCGAACCGGTCCTCCCACCCGCGCTCGCCGTTCCAATCGTCATCGTCCCACTGTCCGGCCGGCCGGACCTCGTTGCCCGAGAGGATGCCGTCGCCGTTCCAGTCGTGGTTGGCGAACGACTGGTCGTTGCCCCGCCACTCGTTCCGGCTGATCCGGCCGTCGCCGTTGCGGTCCATGCCCTGGAAGCGCATGTTGCCAGACTCGTCGTCGTTCCAATGACGGTCCCGATCCCTGTCCCAATTGCGCTCCGTCTGGGTCTGCTTGTCCTTGACCTTGTTCTTGCCCCTGGCCTTGCCGTGACCCGGGTCCGCTGTCGCCGCCGGCGCCATCAGGGCGCAGGCGAGGGCGAGAACCGGGAGAAGTTTCAAGCTTTGCATGGATGCCTCCTTGTTGTGCTGCTCGGCCACCCCTGGGTGGCCGGGGTCCGTAGGCGGCGGACCCGATTCAATCTTCTGTTGGTTGCAAGGGTGGTACCAGGGGTTCGGATGCGCGAGGAGGAGTCTTGAGGTATTCCGGGCCAGAACTGTGATAGTGTTCCTGACGAAAAAACATGGGCCAGCACGACCTGAGCTACAAGCTGTTCTTCGCCCACCGGCGCATGATCGGGGATCTCCTGCGGGACCTCATCGGCGAGCGCTGGGTGGATCTGATCGACCTCGATTCCGGCAAGCAGGTCAACGCCTCCTTTGTCTCGTCCCGGCACGAGAGTCGGGAAGCGACATCATCTGGAAGTTCCGGCGCGCGTTCGAGACGTGGCTGCAGAAGGTCATCCTTCCGCGCCTCGGCTTGCCGGAAGAGGAGGCGACAGGGACGCCGACTCTGGAGGAGTTTGAAACCATGCTCGCTGAAAGCATCGACCGCTGGAACCGGGAGCTTCGGGAAGAGGGCGTTCAAGAGGGAGAGGCTCGAATGCTGCTCCAACTTCTCCGGCTGAAGTTCGGGCCTCTGAGCAGCGAGGTGGAGGAGCGGGTGCGTTCGGCTGACGCCAACCGCCTCTTGGAATGGGGCAAGCGTATTCTGAACGCAGAGACCCTTTCCGACGTCTTCAGGAGCTGACGCCAAGCTCGGCTGCATGAACCGCCTCGTCCTCGCCTTCCTCCTGCTGTCCGCCCTGCCCGTCCGCGGAGCCCGTCTGGAGCTGACGCCCTGCCGTCTGCCGGAGATCGAGGGCGAGGCCCTGCGCTGTGGGACCTACGAGGTGTTCGAGGACCGGGCCGCGGGCAAGGGCCGGAAGATCGCCCTCCGCGTGGTGGTGATTCCGGCCCGGGAGACGCCGGTCGAGCCCGATCCGGTGATCTATTTCGAGGGCGGCCCCGGCGTCTCGATCGTCCAGTCCGGACCGGACGTGGTGCGGGAGCTCGCGGCGATCCTCAAGCACCGGGACATCCTGCTGGTCGACGTCCGCGGGACGGGCGGCTCGCACCGCCTGGACTGCCCGCGGCCGGACGGCGGCCAGGCCGTGGAGCAGGCGCTCGACACGTTCATGGACCCCGCGGCGCTGCGCCGCTGCCGGGAGGCCCTGGAGAAGGAGAACGACCTCACCCGCTACACCACCGACTCGATCGTGGACGACGTGGACGAGGTGCGGGCGGCCCTCGGGTATTCGAAGGTCAACGTCATGGGCGCCTCGTACGGCACCCGGGCGGCGCTGGTCTACCTGCGGCGCCACCCGGAGCGCGTGCGGACGGTGATGATCTCCTCGGTCCTGCCCGTGGATGCCCGGGTCCCCATGTACCTGGCGGAGCACACGCAGGCGGGGTTCGACCGCATGGTTGCGGACTGCGCGGCCGAGCCCGCCTGCCATGCCGCGTTCCCGGACCCGAAGGGGGATCTCGACGCGGTGCTCGCGCGGCTCGCGGCCGGGCCGGTCGAGGTGGCGGTGCAGGACGACGAGGGCAAGGCGCAGCGCCTCCGCCTCTCCCGCAACGGCGCGGCCCAGACGGTGCGCTATCTCCTCTACAGGCCGGCCGGTATCCGGGTTCTGCCGCTCTTGCTGCGGCGCGCGGCGGCGGGCGATCTCGGCCCGCTGGGCCAGGCCGCCTGGGATATCGCGAGCGCCACGCGTTCGGCGTCGGCCCAGGGCCTTTATCTTTCGGTGACCTGCGCCGAGGACGTGGCCTTCGTGGACCGGGCCGAGGCGGAGAAGCTCGCCCGTGGGACGTTCTTCGGCGACTTCCGGTTGCGCCAGCAACTGGAGGCCTGCAAAGGCTGGCCCGCGGCGAAGGTGCCGGCGAGCTTCCTGGAGCCGGTGAGGTCCAATGCGCCGGTGCTGATTCTCTCCGGCGAAAACGATCCCACCACGCCGGTCGAATGGGCGCGGAAGGTTTCCGAGACCCTGCACGGCAGCCGCCTGCTGGTGGTGCCCGGCGGCAGCCACGTCTTCTACAACCTCGAAGGGATCGAGTGTCTGGACCGCCTGACCGCGGAGCTGGTGGAGCGGGGGAGCGCCGAGGGGCTCGACCTGGAGGGTTGCCGCAGGTCGATCCGCCGGCCTCCGTTCGCTACGAGTCTGGAGTAGTCCGCCTGTAGTATCCTGCCCGCCAAACGACGAGCAGTCCAACAGGGAGGCGGCCATGCTTGCGCGCATCCGCGGTGCCGTTTTCGGTCTTCTGGGCTGGGCGAGGGATCTCTTCCGCGTCTTCAGCCCCACCCGCTACAGCGTCCTGACCCTTGTCGTCGTCGCGGTCGCGTTCCTGGCGGTTCCCCAGGGGCAGGACATTCTGCGCCGCATGACCGAGTGGGAGGCAACGACCACGGCCGATCTGCTGCGGGCCCTGGGAACGGTGTCTCTCTTTGTCGTCGCCGTGCTCATCTGGGCGGCGAGCACCTGGTACTGGGCGCGGGTGATCCTCTACCTGCGCCAGCCGGGAGGAGGGCCGGACACCGACCGTCAGAGGGCGCTGCGCGAGTGGGTCCCCCGCATCCTGGGATTCCTGGCGATCGTCTCGATGGCCGCCGCCTGCTGGATCGCCTCCGACAACTATCGCCAGTACGTCTCGGACGACGGCACCCTGATGGGCAGGGGGCCGATCCTGCGGCTGCGGGTGCTGTCTCTCACGCTGTTCGCCCTGTCGCTGATCTGCCTGCGGCTGGTCACCCGGCGGCGGCAGATCATGAAGGCGGTCCGGGCGCGCCGGTCCGGTCCGGAGGCGGCGGAGGAGCCCGTCCCTGCCCAGGCTCAGTTCGAGACCGTCGAGGCCCTCCCCCGGGACACGAAGCGGGCGGTCCGCGTCTCGCTCCTGCTCAGCCTGGTGCTCGGGCTGCTCTTCGCGCTCGCGCCGGTCGCGGTGGGTCCGGCGCTCGGCGCCCTGCCGATCGTCGTGCTCACGGCTGCGAACGGAGTGATGCTCGGCACCGGCCTGCTGTACCTGAGCCGGCGCTGGCGCCTGCCGCTCCTGGTGCTGCTGCTGATCATGGCCGTGATCTTCAGCCGCTGGAACGACAACCACGCCATGCGGCTGGCCGAGGACGAGCCCGGGCCCGCGCCCCTGACCATCCAGGAGCACTTCCGGCAGTGGCAGGGGAGCCAGACCGGCAAGCCCATCTTCGTCGTGGCGGCCGACGGGGGCGGCATCCGGGCCGCGTACTGGGCGGCGCTCGTCCTCAGCCGGCTGGAGGACCGGGCACCCGGATTCTCCCGGCAGGTGTTCGCGGTCAGCGGCGTCTCGGGCGGCAGCCTCGGAGGGGCCGTGTTCGCCTCGCTCGCCGCGGAGAAGGAGAGCGGGCGCGTCCTGCCGTGCGGAGATCTTTCGACCTGCTCCGGAAAGATCCTGGGGCACGACTTCCTCTCTCCGGCGGTTGCCCGCATGGTGGCGCCCGACTTCGTCCAGCGCTTCCTCCCCGTGCCGCTGCCGCTGACCGACCGTGCCCACGCGCTGGAGGACGGCTGGGCCGACGCCTGGGAGGACGAGGTGGGGACCGGGCGCTTTGAGCGGCCGTTCCAGGATCTTTGGAGCGATGGCCGGGCCGTGACCGTGCCGTCGCTGTTGCTCAACGGCACTCACGTGGAGTCCGGCCGCCGCATCATGACCACGAACCTGCGCTGGACCTCCGGCGACCTACGCGACACCTACGATCTGCTGCGGGTGGTGCGGTCGGACCTGCCGCTCAAGACCGCGATCCACAACAGCGCCCGCTTCGCTTATGTCAGCCCGGCCGGGACCATGCGTCCGCGGGGAGTGAGCCCCTGGTGGCCGTGGGGCAAGGACCGGGGGCACGTGGTGGACGGCGGCTACTTCGAGAACTCCGGCACGGTCTCGGCCCTGGAGCTGGTGAACGTTCTCCAGGAGGCCTGCGGCCACACCTGCGACGACCGGATCTACATGATCCACCTGCAGAACAACCCGGCCATGGACCCCCGGCAGAAGCCGGACCCCGGGAACCCCGACAACACCCTGGACCGGGAGGACCAGCCCGGGGACGACGGAGGCAAGGACCTGGAGCCCTTCACCAAATCGTACCCGCGCCTGAACGAGCTGCTGTCGCCCGTCCGCGCCCTGGCGAACACCCGCAACGCCCGGGGCGGCCTGGCGGTGAAGGTGGCCCAGGCCGCGCTCCGGTCCAGGTTCCTGGAGCTCGGCCTCTGCGAGCGGGTCGCCGACCCGGCGCGGCCCGGGAAGACCAAGCGCGCGCCTCTGCCGCTCGGCTGGCAGCTCTCCGAGACCTCCCAGTACGCCATGGAGGACCAGCTCAAGCAGGGTTTCAACGACGCCTGCCCGTTCTCGGACAACTGGAAGACCATGGAGGCGATCGCGGGGATGCTGGGGAGCCGGACGGAGTAGACCAACGCCAGGCACCGTTGTTCCGTAAAATACGGTATGAGATACCAACGGTTTGCTGCGCTGGCCGTGATCGGCCTGCTGGCGGCTTCGGCCGCCGGAGCGGGCGTCCGGGTGGGGACGCCGGAGATCCTCGACCTCCTGGCCCTCTACCCATTCTTCCCCAAGGACCTGGTGCGCGTCGGCGACCTGGGCTACCTCGTCGCCGACGGCCGCTTCGGTGGCAAGGTGGTCTGGCGGACCGATGGCACCGCCGCTGGCACCTTTGCCGTCTCTTCCCTGGCGGCCTCCTGGGACGTCCTCGACACTCCCACCGGTCCGCTGGCCTTCTATGTGGGGAGCGGCCTGGGCGGCCCGGGGAACACGCTCGTCCGCAACGACGGGTCCAGCCAGGGCACCGTCGTGCTCGCCTCGGGCCTCAGCATCGAGCCGTGGCACGCCTATGTGCCGCAGACCGGACAGCTCTTCTTCTCGGCGAACGGTCAGCTCTGGGCTACCGACGGCACGCCCGGAGGGACCCATGAGGTGGCCGACGTGACTGCGGGCTACATGGTGGCGGTCGGCGGGCGGGTCCTCTTCATGGGGCTCCCGGGCGTCTGGGCGAGCGACGGCACGGCCGAGGGCACCGTTCGACTGCCGGGCCTCGACGAGACCCTGACCCTCATCAAGGTCGGAGACATCGCCTTCATTCTCAACCAGACGCCGGACGGCCAGGAGATCTGGAAGAGCGACGGCACCGCCTCCGGCACGTCCCTGGTCGCCAAGCTGCCGCCGGGAGCCAACGTGGAGCAGGTCACCGCCGCTGGAAAGCGGCTGTTCCTCCTGGCCTCGGGCCCCAGCTTCCCGATCAAGAATCTATGGGCGTCGGACGGCACGGCGGCCGGGACGGTAATGCTGCTACAGAACGTCCCGCCCGCGCTCATGTACGAATGGACCGCCGCATGGGGCGGCCTCGTCTTTCCGTACGAGACCGGGAGCGGCCTGGAGCCGTGGTGGTCCGACGGCACCGTCGCGGGCACCCATCAGATCGCCGACATCTGTCCGGGCCCCTGCGGCTCCAATCCACGGTACCCGGTGGCCGCCGGCGGCGCGCTCTTCTTCTCGGCGCTGGGCGGGCTCTGGGTTACGGAAGGCACGCCGGAGACCACCTTCCGGGCCGTGGAGTCGCTAGCCATCGAAGGGCCGGGCATTGCGCTGCCGGGCCGCCTCCTGCTGCCCGGCGAAAAGCTCTGGAGCATACCCTTCGAAGTCGCCGCCGAACCGCCGGCCGGGGACTGGATCGCCTCTCCGAAGGTTCCGGGCTTCCGGGTCAAGGCGCGGATCACGTCCGGCTCGGAAGTGCGGCCGGTGCGGCAGGAGCCGTGCATCGGCGAAACGATCTGCCTGAGCGGCGCGGTCCCGGGCCGGCCCGAGCTGTTCGTGCGGGTGATCGGTCCGCGGCCGAACGGCTACTTCTGGCCCAACCTGGTCCGGTTCACGCCCTCCCAGGCCGAGGTCTGGATCGAGCAGACTGCGACCGGGGTCGTCCGCTACTACCTCCTGGAGGCGGTTCCGAGGAACAGCGACGAGCTGAGCGGGCTGGTCGACCGCACGGGTTTCCGGCCCTGACGGTCTGGTACCATGTGCCGTCGTCTTCCCAACCAAGGAGGTGAGTGATGGCGCGAGGTGGCAACAATGCTCCGAAGAACATCACGTGGGTGATCTGTCTCATCCTCTACCTGATCGCGGTGCTGAACTTCTTCGGAGTGATTCACGTGGGAGGGGCGATCGCCTCCTGGTCCTGGATCGTTGGGTATGCCATCCTGCTGATCGCGGTCAAGGTGCGAGGTTTGTAGCGGGGGAGGTGCTATAATTTTCCCGGAGACGTACCTGAATGGTGACCCGCAAGATCGAGCTGACCGAAGAGCAGGATCGAACGCTGGAGCAGTTGGCCAGCTCACAGGGGCGTTCCGTCTCTGAGCTGGTCCGCACCGGGATCGATGTTCTGCTGCGGTCGGACATCCCCTTCGTACCCAGGCTTACGGAGCGGGAATCCGAGTTGTTACTGGAGATCAACCGCGGTCTGCCCCCTGCCTCAGCCGAACGCTACAGCGAGTTGATGAGCCGCCGGCGGGCAGGCGATCTGGGGCCTGAGGAGCACCGGGAACTGCTCCGCCTCACAGATGAGGCGGAGCAGTTGCAGGCCGAACGGATCGAGCGGTTGGCCCAACTTGCCCGCCTCCGTGGCAAGCCGCTCCGCACGGTCATGGCTGAGCTTGGGATCCGTCCTTCTTCGGATGCCTGAGCCCGCATGAGCCGTCGAAAAGAGGCGGTCCGGTCCCGCGCCCGTGGGATCTGTGAGTACTGTCATAGCCAGGAGAGCTTCGCGACGCAGTCCTTCTCGGTGGATCACATCATTCCGCCGCAGGCCGGCGGGGGAGACGGAGAGGACAATCGCGCCTTCGCCTGCCAGGGCTGTAATAACCACAAGTACAACCGGACCACGGCTCTCGATCCCGTGACGGACGAGCCCGCGCGGCTCTTTCATCCGCGGCTCGACCGGTGGGACGAGCACTTCATCTGGAGCCATGACTTCACCCGGATCGTCGGCCTCACTCCGGTCGGCCGGGCCACCGTACAGGCGCTTCAACTGAACCGTGTCGGACTGATCAACCTGCGGCGGACCCTCTTCCGATGCGGAGAGCACCCGCCGTTGGACCCGTGATAGGCTCGTTCTCTCCTCGCCCAGGCACCCTTATGCCTGTACGAGGAGAAATCCCAGACCGAGCCTGATCCCGGAACGAACCGTGCAAGGAAGAGTCCTGATCACCGGCGCCGCCGGCGCCCTCGGGCGGAGCGTGGTGCAGCGTTTTCTCGACGGAGGGGACCGGGTCCTCGCCGTCGATGCGAACGAGGCCGCGCTCGCCGAGCTGACCGATCTCGCGCCTTCGGACAGGCTGTCCGTCCGACGCGTCAACCTCGCCGACTCCGGCGAGGTCGAACGACTTTTCGACGATGCCGGGAAGACG
>DATANP010000716.1:0-22890 GCA_036266195.1 Thermoanaerobaculia bacterium
CTATCAACGATGAGGAAGCCGCTGCTGATCCTGTTCCTGGCCGTGGCCTTCGGCTGCCGGACCACCCCTCCCCCCGTCAAGAGACCTCCCGAGCCCGAGCCCCAGGCGACGCCGGCTCCCACTCCGACGCCGGAGCCCACGCCCACGCCTGAGTCGCCGGCCGTGGAGCCTTCGGAACCGAGGCCAGGGCCCGAGGCGCCTCTGGAGGTCCGGGTCGGCCTCGCCTCGGACCTCGAAGCCGTCAACCTGCCGTGCTGCGAGGAGAAGCTTGCCGCGACCGTCGAGGGTCAGGCGCTGACCGTGACCACCACGCTCCGCATCGAGCCCGCCGCCGCCGGCGCACGCCAGGGGTTCTTTCGCCTTCAGGTCGCGGCCCTGCGCGACGAGCGCCAGTCGAACGACCTCGCCCGGCGGCTCGCCGAGGAGACCGGCCAGCCCGCGGAAGCCACCTTCGACGCCGGCATCGATCTCTACCGGGTGCGGGTCGGCCACTACGCCACCCGCGAGGAAGCCGAGCGCGACCTCCGCCGCCTGGGCAGCATCGGGGTGATCGGCGCCTACGTGGTCAACGACGGCGGCGGCGTGTCCGAGCCCGCGATCCGGATCCTCCAGGGAGGGGCCTCCACCACCTACCCGGGCCGCTGGGTCTCGGTCTCGCGCTCGGATGGCGAGGGCATCCGGGCCAACGGCAAGCGCTATCGGGGGCGGATCCTGGTCTACCTGAACGACCGCGGCCTGCTCAATCTGATCAACGAGCTGCCGGTGGATCAGTACCTGCGCGGCGTAGTGCCGAGCGAGATGGGCCCCCTGCAATACAACCAGCTCGAGGCGCTCAAGGCCCAGGCCGTGGCCGCCCGCACCTACACGCTGCGCAACCTGGGCGAGTTCGCGCGCGAGGGGTACGACATCTGCGCCACGCCGCGCTGCCAGGTGTACAACGGAATGCCGGTCGAGCACCCGCTCTCCGACCGCGCCGTGGCCGAGACCGCCGGCCAGGTCCTGCTCTACCAGGGACAGTTGGTGGACGCCCTCTACAGCTCCACCTGCGGCGGCCACACCGAGGACGTGAAGGTCATCTTCCCCCTCAAGGAGGAGCCCTACCTCAAGGGGGTTCCCTGCATGGAGGAGGGCTTCGAGCGCCTGTCCGGCAGTCTCCCTCCAGGCCAGCCGTTCCCCGCGGGTCTGACCCGCCAGCTCCTGCCGCCCGCTCCCGAGCGGCCGGCCCAGGAGGTCCTGCAGGCGCGCCTGGAGCACCTGGCGCTCCTCGCCGGCCTGCCGGTGAGCCGCGAACGCCTCGCCTCGCTCGACCGCCGCGAGGTCCAACGCTACGTCTCCTCGGCCTTCGATCTGACGCTGGACGCGCGGCTGCTCGTGGCGCCCGAGGACGTCGCCTACCTCCTGCACGACCCGCCGAAGGACTGGAGCCAGGACGACCTGCGGCGCGCCGCCTATCTCGTGCGGAGCGGCCTGGTCAGCGGCCCGCTCGACCGGCCCATGGACGACGGCGAGATCGAGAGCATGCTCCTGGCCCTGGCCGAGATGCTCCAGGTCGTGCGCCGTGAGGACGCCTCGTTCCTCGGCCTGCGCCAGGGCGGCATCCTGGTCAAGACGGGCAAGGACAAGACGGAGGCCACCTATCCGCTGCCGGCCGACCTGGCGACCTTCCGTCGCCGGGGCGAGCTGATGACGAGCGCCGATCTCGCATTGGTGCCCGGCGACAGCGTGATTCTGTACTGGCAGGGGGAACGCCTGATCGCCGCCGCCCAGGAGGTGGACCTCGACGGCGTGGCGTTCGACCGCAGCAGCCCGTACAGCTCCTGGACCCGCTTCCGGACCGACTCGCAGCTCGCCCGGAACGTGGACACGCGCTTTCCAGGGGTCGGCTTCCGCGACCTGGAGATCCTGGAGCGCGGCGGCTCGGGCCGGGTCGGGCGCATCCGCATCCTGGGCGATCAGGGTCAGAATGTGGAGGTCGATGGCCTGGCGATCCGCTGGACGCTCGACGTGCCCGACACGCTGTTCACGGCCAAGCGCCTGGCGCCCAAGAACCGGGAGGCCGGCTGGCTCTTCACCGGCCGCGGCTTCGGCCACGGCGTGGGCATGTGTCAGGTGGGCTCCTACGGCATGGCGCAGCGCGGCCACAGCTACCGGGACATTCTCACCCACTACTATTCCGGGACAGAGCTGGCGCGGGTCCGCTGGACCGGCGCGGCGGTGGGGGCTGCTGCGGCGGCTGGGAACTGAGGTAAGCTCCTGCCTATGGCCGTGCAGGACATCCGCAACCGCCCCGTTCTGGCACCCCAGCGCGAGGAGGGTCATCAGAGCCAGCCGGAGCGCAACCCGGGCACTCCGCTGGAGCTCGACTGGGTACGCGAGGTGCGGGTCAACACCAGCGCCGCCGAGCGCCGGGCCGCGACCCTGCCCAAGCGCCGGACCGTCAAGAAGGAGTGGCAGGCCGCCTGGTACCTGCGGGCGATCACCTGCATCGACCTGACCACCCTCTCTGGCGACGACACGCCGGGCCGGGTGCGGCGGCTCTGCGCCAAGGCGCGCCAGCCGGTGCGGCAGGACCTCCTGGAAGCCCTGGGCGTCAGCCACCTGGACATCAAGGTCGCCTCGGTGTGCGTCTACCACGGGCTTGTCGAGACCGCCCATGAGGCGCTCGAAGGCTCGGGCATCCCGGTCTGCGCCGTGTCCGCCGGCTTCCCGGCCGGCCTGAACCCGCTGCCGCTCCGGATCGCCGAGATCCGCGACTCCGTGGCGGCCGGCGCCGAGGAGATCGACATCGTGATCTCCCGCGCCCACGTGCTCACCGGCAACTGGCAGGCGCTCTACGACGAAGTGAAGGCGTTCCGCGAGACCTGCGGATCGGCGCACCTGAAGGCGATCCTCGCCACGGGCGAGCTCGGCACCCTGCGCAACGTGGCGCGCGCCAGCCGCGTCGCCATGATGGCCGGCGCCGACTTCATCAAGACCTCCACCGGCAAGGAGAAGGTCAACGCCACCCTGCCGGTCTCGCTCGTGATGGTGCGCGCCATCCGCGAGTACCGCGAGCGCACCGGCTTCCGCGTCGGCTTCAAGCCGGCCGGCGGCATCTCGACCGCCAAGCTGGCCGCGGACTGGCTGGCCCTCATGAAGGAGGAGCTGGGCGACGCCTGGACGCGCAGGGAGCTCTTCCGCATCGGCGCGTCGAGCCTCCTCGCCGACCTGGAGCGCCAGCTCGAGCACCACGCCACCGGCCGCTACTCGGCCGGCTTCCGCCATCCCGTCGGCTGAGCAAGGAGACAGCGATGACGATCGCCGAGATCTTCGAGACGCTGGAGTACGGGCCGGCGCCCGAGAGCGCCGATCCTGCCAACGCCTGGCTGGAGGCGCGCGGCCGCGAGATCCTGCCGTTCATCGGCGGCGAGTTCGTCCGTCCGGCCTCCCCTGAGTGGTTCGACACGCTCAATCCCGGGAACGGCAAGCCGCTCGCCCGCGTCGCCCAGTGCGGCCAGGCCGAGGTCGACGCCGCGGTCGAGGCCGCGCGCGCGGCGCAGCCCGGCTGGTGGGCGCTGGGCGGCCACGGCCGCGCCCGCCACCTCTACGCGCTCGCCCGGCACGTGCAGAAGAACGCCCGCCTGCTCGCCGTGCTGGAGACCATGGACAACGGCAAGCCGATCCGCGAGACCCGCGACATCGACGTGCCGCTCGTCGCCCGCCACTTCTACCACCACGCCGGCTGGGCGCAGCTCATGGACCGCGAGCTGCCGGGCTATGTGCCTCTCGGCGTCGCCGGGCAGATCATCCCGTGGAACTTCCCGCTGCTCATGCTGGCCTGGAAGATCGCGCCGGCGCTCGCCATGGGCAACACGGTGGTGCTGAAACCCGCCGAGTTCACGCCGCTGACCGCTGCCGCGCTCGCCGACCTCTGCCGCGACGCCGGCCTGCCGGCGGGCGTGGTCAACTTCGTCAACGGCGACGGCCGCACCGGCGAGATGATCGTCAAGCATCCGGGGATCGACAAGCTCGCTTTCACCGGCTCGACCGAGGTCGGCCGCCTGATCCGCGAGGCCACGGCCGGCACCGGCAAGAAGCTCTCCCTGGAGCTGGGCGGCAAGTCGCCGTTCGTGGTCTTCGACGACGCCGATCTCGACGGCACGGTCGAGGGCGTGGTGGATGCCATCTGGTTCAATCAAGGGGAAGTCTGCTGCGCCGGCTCGCGCCTGCTCGTCCAGGAAGGCGTGGCCGAGGCGCTGTACTCGCGACTGCGGGAGCGCATGGAGACCCTGCGCGTCGGCGATCCGCGCGACAAGGCCATCGACATCGGCGCCATCATCGCACCCGTGCAGCTCGAGCGCATCCAGCGTCTGGTCAAGCAAGGCGTGGACGAGGGCGCGAGGATGTGGCAGCCCTCCTGGAGCTGTCCGCGCGACGGCTGGTTCTACCCGCCGACCCTGTTCACCGAGGTGTCGCCGTCGGCCACCATCGCCCAGGTCGAGATCTTCGGTCCGGTCCTGGTGGCGATGACCTTCCGCACGCCCGAGGAGGCCATCGAGCTGGCCAACAACACCCGCTATGGCCTCGCGGCGAGCGTCTGGACCGAGAACGTCAACCTCGCGCTCGACATCGCGGCCAAGATCACGGCCGGCACGGTGTGGATCAACAGCACCAACCTGTTCGACGCGGCCTCCGGCTTCGGCGGCTATCGCGAGAGTGGCTACGGACGGGAAGGCGGCCGCGAGGGGCTCTGGGAGTACGTCCAGCCGGCGTGGCAGGCGAAGGCCAAGAAGAAGAAGCAGGACGAGCCGGTCGAGGCTCCTCCGGCCATCGAGGAGTCCGAGGAGGAGGACGAGCCGTCCGGCCTTCCAGCCCTGGACCGTACCGCCAAGATGTACGTCGGCGGCAAGCAGGTGCGGCCGGACGGCGAGCTCTCTCGTCGGATCGTGGACCCCTCCGGCCGCCGGGTCGGCGAGGTGGGGGAGGGGAACCGCAAGGACGTGCGCAACGCGGTCGAAGCCGCGCGCAAGGCCGCTCCGGCCTGGGCCCGCTCGACCGCCCATCTGCGCGCTCAGATCCTCTACTACACAGCCGAGAACCTGGCCGCCCGGCGCGAGGAGCTGGCCAACCGGCTCGCGGTCATGACCGGCGCCGGCGCGGGCGCCGGCCGGGCCGAGGTGGACCTCGCGATTGACCGGCTGTTCACCTATGCCGCCTGGGCCGACAAGTTCGCCGGCCGCGTGCAGGCCGTGCCGATGCGCAACTTCACCTTCGGCTACCACGAGCCGATTGGCACCCTGGGCATCCTCTGTCCGGACGCCTGGCCACTCCTGGCCTTCATCTCGACCGTGGCTCCAGCCGTCGCCATGGGCAACGCGGTGGTCGTGGTGCCCTCCGAGCGCTGGCCGCTCGCGGCGACCGACCTCTACCAGGTCTTCGACACCTCGGACGTGCCCGGCGGCGTGATCAACATCCTCACCGGCTCGCGCGGCGTGCTGGGCGGCGTGCTCGCGGCCCACGACGACCTCGACTGCCTGTGGTACTTCGGTCCACGCCAGGGTGCTGCGGCGATCGAGCGGGGCTCGGCCGGCAACCTGAAGCGCACCTGGGTCGATTACGTCGATCGGGACTGGACCGATCCCGGGCAGGGCGCCGGCGAGGAGTTCCTGCGCCAGGGCATCCAGGTCAAGAACATCTGGGCGCCTTTCGGGGAGTGAGCGGAGAAGAAACGGCGCAGACGTAGATCATCTATCTCCAATACAAGAAACGGCTTGCAGGAACGGAAGTGCCGGGTTTATGATCTGCCCGGTTCTTCGGTTCCGCCACCGTGTTCTTCCACGCCGATCTTCACGTCCACTCCCGATACTCCCGGGCCACGAGCCGGGACGCCGATCTTGAGCATCTCGCTCTCTGGGCGAAACGAAAGGGCATCACCGTTGTCGGTACAGGCGATTTCACGCATCCGGCGTGGTTCGAGGAGATCCGCACCAAGCTGATCCCGGCCGAGCCGGGGCTCTTCCGGCTGAGGCCCGAGATCGAGCGCGAGATCGAGCGCCAGCTCCCTCCGTCCTGCCACGGCCCGGTCCGCTTTCTCCTGGAAGTCGAGATCTCCACGATCTACAAGAAGGCGGTCGGGGAGGACGACCGCACCCGCAAGGTGCATCACTTGATCTATGCCTCGAATCTCAATACCGCGGCGCGCATCCGGGAGCGGCTCGGGGCGATCGGCAACCTGGCGTCGGACGGCCGGCCGATCCTTGGGCTCGACTCGCGCCACCTCCTGGAGATCACGCTGGAGAGCGGGCCGGACGCCTATCTCGTCCCCGCCCACGTGTGGACCCCGTGGTTCGCGGTCCTGGGCTCCAAGTCGGGCTTCGACTCGGTGGAGGACTGCTACGGCGACCTCGCGCCGCACATCTTCGCGGTGGAGACCGGCCTGTCGTCCGATCCGCCCATGAACTGGCGCGTCTCGCGGCTCGACCGGTTCACGCTGGTCAGCAACTCGGACGCCCACTCTCCGCCGATGCTCGGCCGCGAGGCCTCCGCCTTTGACACGGACCTCGACTACTTCGCCATCCGCCGCGCGCTGGAGACCGGCGAGGGATATGGCGGCACCGTGGAGTTCTTCCCCGAGGAGGGCAAGTACCACCTGGACGGCCACCGCGCCTGCGGCGTGCGCCTGGAGCCCACGGAGACCCGCGAGAACCGGGGCCTCTGTCCATCCTGCGGCAAGCCGCTCACGGTCGGCGTCCTGCACCGGGTCGAAGAGCTGGCCGACCGGCGGGAAGTCGTTCCCGAGGCCCGCCGCACCGATCCGTTCCGCTGCCTCGTTCCGCTGCCCGAGATCGTGGCGGAGATCCGGGGCGTCGGAGTCAAGTCGCGCGGGGTGGAGCAGGCCGTCTCGAACCTGGTCGCGAAGCTGGGCCCGGAGATCGGCATCCTGGAGACGGTGCCGACCGTCGAGGTCGGGAGAGCCGGAGAGCCGCTGCTCGCCGAGGCCCTGGAGCGGCTGCGCTCCGGACAGGTCCGCAGGGAGTCGGGCTACGACGGCGAATATGGTGTGATCCGCCTGTTCGAGCCGGACGAGATCCGGGGACGGTCGGTGGTGGCACCGCTGTTTGCGCCTCCGCAGGAGGCGCAGGCGCGTAGCCTCGGGTTTCAACCCGAGGCTGTGCACCCTGCTGCCGTCGCCCCTGAAGGAGACTCGAACCGGAGATCTGGGCCCCTCAGCCCCGGGTTGAAACCCGGGGCTACGCGCCTGCACCCCCCTCCGGAGGGTGCTCCTATGCCAAAGTCAGCGGCGCTCGATCCTGACCAGCAGGCCGCCGCCGAGGCTCCGGACGGCGCCCTTCTCGTCGTCGCCGGGCCCGGCACCGGGAAGACCCGGACTCTCACCTACCGCATCGCCCACCTCGTTTCCGAGCGCGGGGTGGCTCCGGAGCAGTGCCTGGCCGTCACGTTCAGCCGCCGGGCGGCGGCCGAGCTGCAGGAGCGGCTCTCGGCGCTGATCCCGCAGGCCGCGGGCCGGATGCTCGTCTCCACGTTCCACGGGCTCGGGCTCACGCTGCTCCAGGAGCATGCCGGGGACGCCGGGCTCTCTCCGGACTTCCGCATCGCGACTCCGGCCGAGCGCGCGGACGTCGTCCATCGCCTGTTCGGCGTATCCCTGAACAAGGCGGACCGGGTGCTGGCGGAGATCGGAGAGTACAGGCGCTTCCGGACGGGGGCGGATCCGGAGAGGGCTCGGGAGCGCGCGGCCTCCTATGAGCAGGAGCTTCTCCGCCGCAACCTCCTCGACTTCGACGATCTCCTCCTGCGTCCCCTGTTCCTGCTGCGGTCGCGGACCGACCTCGTCGAGCGCTGCCGGGAGCGCTTCCGCTGGATCTTCATCGACGAGTACCAGGACATCGATCCGCTCCAGTACGAGCTGGTCCGAATGCTCTGCCCGCCCGGGGGAAACCTCTGCGCGATCGGCGATCCGGACCAGTCGATCTATCGCTTCCGCGGCGCCGACGTCGGGTTCTTCCTCCGGTTCCAGGAGGACTGGCCGCAGGCCGCCGTTGTCCACCTGACCCGCAACTACCGCTCGACCCAGACCGTCGTCGAGGCGGCCTGCCAGGCCATCCGGCCGTCGAGCCTCGTGCCGGACCGGCGTCTCACGGCCGTCCGCGAGGAGAGCGGTCCGGGCGAGCGGATCGTCGTCGCCTCGGCGGCCACCGAGAAGGCCGAGGCCGAGCTGGTGGTCCAGACCCTGGAGCGGCTGCTCGGAGGCACCTCCTCGTTCGCGTTCGACAGTGGACGGGTCGGCTACGGCGACACCCCCAGCCTCTCCTTCGGCGACGTCGCCATCCTCTACCGGACCGAAGCGCAGACGCCGCCGCTCGTCGAGGCTCTCGCCCGCGCCGGCATTCCGTTCCAGAAGCGCTCGCACCGGCCGCTCGTGGATCAGCCGGGGGTCTCCAGGCTGATCCAGACGCTGAGAAAACAGTCGCCGGCCGGCAGCGTCGAGGCGCTGCTCGATCGGGTCGCGTCGGACGAGGAGCGGCCCGCGGCCGAGCTGCTGCGGCCCCTGGCCGTCCGCGCGAGAGACGACCTCGAGCGCTTCCTGGCCGAGGTAGCCCTGGGAGCGGAGGTGGACACCTGGGACCCGCGGGCCGAGGGGGTCTCACTGCTGACGCTCCACGCGTCCAAGGGCCTGGAGTTCCCCGTGGTGTTCCTGGTGGGTTGCGAGGACGGCCTCCTCCCCCTGATCTGGCCCGGGAGCACGCCGGAGAGCACACCGGCCGAGGATCTGGCGGAGGAGCGCAGGCTGTTCTTCGTCGGCATCACCCGCGCGCGCTCGAAGCTGTTCCTCTTTCACAGCCGCAAGCGGACGCTCCGCGGGGAGACGGCCGCGGCCCGGCCGTCTCCCTTCCTGGCCGATCTTCAGGACCGGCTGCTGGAGCGCCGCGAAGAGGAAGTCTACCGTCCGCGGCAGCCCGTCCAGCTTCGCCTGATCTGATTACTGATAATAGCCGCTGACGTCGACGATCAGATGCACCGAGCCGCCTCCTGCCATCGACGCATAGCCCTGGATCGTGCCGGAGCCGTCCGGGGCCAGGGTCAGGATCGCGTTGTTGGCACGGGTCCCCGTGGCCTGGAAGTTGATCGTGCTGATGCCGGGCAGCTTGAGGCCGCCCGGGTAGACCCTCACGTTGCCTCCGGCGGTCTGGTTGATCACCGTCACGTTGGCCTCGATCGCCTTCGCCGTGGAGGGGATGCCGCACGAGCCCGCGGCGGCGAACACGCGGTTCACGCCGGAGCTGAGCGGCGTGCTGGTCCGGGTGTCCACGAGCCGGCAGGGTGCCAGGGTGTAGAAGTCGGTCGCTCCACCCTGATAGACGGTGACCGTCTGGCCGGCCACGGTGATCGATCCGGTCCGCGGGGTGGCGGAAGGGTTCGCGAGCGCGGTGAACCCCGCCGCGCCGCTGCCCACTCCGTCGCCGTAGGTGACCGACAGCCAGGGTGTGCTGGTCGAGGCCGTCCAGGAGCAGGCGTTGGCGCCGGCGTCGACCGATACCGTGCCCGAGCCGCCGCCCGCTCCGACGAAGACCTGGGTCTCGCTCAGGCTGTAGGTGCAGGCGGTGCAGGTATAGATCCGCACGTCGTCGAGGTACCAGCCGCTGCCGGCCACCGCGAAGTCCGAGCCGATGCGGAAGCGGACCCTGAACGTCTGGCCGGCCAGGCTCGACAGGTCGAGCTGCGTGCCCGTATACCCATGGCTGCGATACGTGAAGGCTGCCCGGCCGCTCAGGGGATTGCCGGAACCTCCCGAGATGGCGCCGTCGTAGTCCGCGCCGGCCGAGAAGAGGCTCCTGGCGTCCGACCAGGAGGCACCGCCGTTGGTGCTGTATTCGAGGACGCCGCCGTCGTAATACGGCTCGAAGTCCCAGGCGTGGTTGAACTGCATGCGCGCGTTCGCCGGCAGGATCGGGTTCGGGTTCATCGTGATGGCCGAGTCCCGGGCCGCGTTCGGGTCCTGACCCCACATCAGATGGGTCCCGCTGGTGGAGAAGCCCGTGGCGGTCTTCCAGAGCGACGTCGCCGGGTTGAACCAGGAGGTGTCCGGCAGGGTCTCGAAGTCGTCGAAGAACAGGTTGGACGCCTGCTGCCCCGCGGGACAGAGCGGCGGAGCCGCGGCCGGAGCCAGGGTGCAGGTCAGGTTGTGGCCCAGCTCCACCGCGGCGATCGCGAAGAGCACCTGGTCGCAGTCGTTCACCGTGATGTTCGCGGTCCCCACCAGGTCGGCGCAGCTCTGGCGGAGCGCGTTCGCGGCGTCGGCGAAGTTGGACCCGGAGAGCAGGTACGTGGTGAGGGCGCGGTAGGCGATCTTGCCCGCCTTGGTCAGCCCGATGCCGGTCACGGCATAGGTGTTATAGGTGCCGCCGTCCACCAGCAGGGCGTAGAAGTGGTTGAGCACGCCGCTGTTGGTGTGGACCCCGCCGTTGTCGTTGGGCGAGCAGGAGAAGTTGGGATCGGTGCCCCGCCCGGGATCGCCGAAGAGGCTCGGGTCCATCATGTTCCGGATCGCGCCGAAGCCGGGCACGTCCTCGCCCATCTGCCAGCGCACGGCGGGCGTGTCGGTGCCACCCGAGTTGGTCAGGTCCACGGTCTCGCCGAAGATGTCCGAGAAGGCCTCGTTCAGGGCGCCGGACTGCATGTAGTAGGCGAGGTTGGCGGTGCGCTCGGTGACCGCGTGGGTCATCTCGTGCGCGTCCACGTCGTCCGCCAGCGGAAAGCCGTCGCCGTAGACCATCCGGGTGCCGTTCCAGAAGGCGTTGAGGTACGGGCAGCTCGCCGCGCTCGGGCAGTAATCGACCGTGGAGAGCAGGCCCGCGCCGGCGCCGTCGAAGCTGTCCCGGCCGTGCTGCGTATAGAAATAGTCGTAGGTGTCGCCCGCGTACCGGTAGGCCGCGTCCACGTCGGCGTTGCCGGTGTCGGCCCCGCCTTCGATGCGCATCATCGTGCCGGGCAGGGTTGCCGTGCTGCTGGCGGTGTAGATCGTCCGGTTGCGGGCCGAGTCGATCTGGTTGAAGTGGAGCAGGGGCGCGCCGGTCTTCGCGTCGATCCAGACCTGTTCGCGCAGGTCGAAGGCGCTGGCCTCGACGTACCAGGCGAGCCGGCTCGCCTGCCGGTCTCCCTCGAGCCCATCTTCCAGAAGACTGCGGTTCAGGATCTCCAGCCGCGGCTCGGACAGCTCCGCGTCCGGCCGGCCGAGGCGGAGGGAGGCCAGCTCCCGCGCCGCGTCGAGCGCCGCCTCGGCCGTGATCCCAGGCTCGACGTCCACGACGTCGGTCTCCGGGATCGTCTCGGCGTTGACCGCCACCACGTCCGAGCCCCGCAGGTGGACGGTGATCTCGCCGAAAGCCACGGGCACGCCCTGGATGGTCTGCCGGAAGCGGACGTGGTCCATGCCGAGACGGTCGCGCTCGGCCGGACGCCCGAGCGCCAGGCCAGGCTCACCGCTTCGAAAGCCAAAAGCCGCGCCGTTGGAGCGCAGGAAGGCGCGCGCCATCTCCTCCGGGCTGGTCGCCGCCGCGCCCACCACCGGGACGGGGCTGCGGGCGCCGGTCGTCAGGAACGTCACGAGGCCGGTCTCGGGCGAGACCGTGGTCTTCACCGGGGCGCCGGCCGCCTCCTGCAGGCGGTCGATCGCGGCGCGCACCTCGGTGGTCTGGGCGCCGGCAGTCGGAGACAGCAGGAGAACGGAGAGCGCGACGAGCGGGAACAGTCGGGGCATGCCTGGTTCCTCCGGGGAACGAAGGTATTGGTACGAGCACGGAACCTGGACAGACTGTAAACCATGGGCACGGTTTTCGCTAGCAGTGGGGGCCGTTCTGAGAGGAGAGCATGCGTTCCGCGACCCTGATCGAGCCACGCCAGTTCCGTATCGATGCCCTGGACACGCCCGAGCCCGGACAGGGCGAGGTGCGGATCCGCGTTCGAGGCTGCGGCGTCTGCGGCTCGGACATGGGACCCTGGAAGGGGATCCCCGGCCTGTCCTATCCGCTGCAGCCGGGAGCGCCCGGGCACGAGGTGTTCGGCACCGTGGAATCGGTCGGTCCGGACGTCGCCAATCTGGTGGTCGGCCAGCCGGTGACCGCCCTGACCTATCGCGCCTACTCGGAGTACGACCTCGCGCAGGCTGGCTCCGTCATCCCCCTGCCCGATTCGCTCGCGGACCGGCCGGTGCTGGGCGAGCCGGTCGCCTGCGCGGTCAACGTGATGCGCCGCTCGGGCGTCCAGGAGGGCGACACCGTCGTGCTCCTCGGCACCGGGTTCCTCGGGACCCTGCTGCTCCAGCTCATGAGGCGCCACCGGCCGGCCCGGGTCTTCGCGGTTTCGCGGAGGCGGATGGATGGCGATCTCGCCGAGCGCCTCGGGGTGGACGAGGTGCTCACCTATGACGACGACGTCCGCGGCCGGGTGGGAGAGGCCGACGTGGTGATCGAGGCCACCGGCAAGCAGGCGCCGCTCGACCTCGCCACGAATCTGGTCCGGGTGCGCGGCCGGCTGATCGTCGCCGGCTATCACCAGGACGGCCCGCGCACGGTCAACATGCAGCTCTGGAACTGGCACGGCATCGACGTGATCAACGCCCACGAGCGCGACCCCGGGGTCTACCGGAGCGGCATGGAGGAGGGCGTGCGCCTGCTGGCCGCCGGAGAGCTCGACCTCGATCCGCTCATCACCCACGCCTTCCCGCTGGCCGACATCAACCAGGCCTTCCGCATGACCGAGGAGCGGCCCGACGGCTTCCTCAAGTCGCTGGTGCTGGCCCGATGACTCCGCGGCTCGGCTTCGTGGGACTCGGCTGGATCGGCGCCATGCGGCTGGAGGCCGTGGCCGCTGCCGGGCTCGCCGAGGTGGCGGCCCTCTGCGAGTCGGCGCCCCAGCGCCTGGAGGAGACATGCAAGGCCTACCCCGGCGCGGTTGGATTCCAGAATCTCGACGAGATGCTCGAACGATCCGGCGATCTCGAGCTCGACGGCATGGTCATCGCCACCCCCAACTCCCTGCACGCGCCGCAGGCCCTGGCGGCGCTCGACCGCGGGCTGGCTGTCTTCTGTCAGAAGCCGCTCGCCCTGAACGCCCGCGAGGCGAGGGAGATGGTGGAGGCCGCCCGCCGCGCCGACCGGCTGCTCGGCGTGGACTACTCCTACCGCTTCACCGAGGGCGCGCGCGAGCTGCGGCGTGCCATGGCGGCCGGAGAGCTCGGCCGGGTGTTCAGCGTGGACACGGTCTTCCACAACGCCTATGGACCCGACAAGCCCTGGTGCTTCGATCCGCGCCTGGCCGGCGGCGGCGCGCTGATGGACCTCGGCGTCCACCTGATCGACCTGGCGCTCTGGCTCCTGGGCGACCCCGGGGTCGAGGCGGTCCACGGCGGCGCCTGGCGAGGCGGAGAGCCGCTCACAGGTGGGGTCGACGATTTCGCCAGCGCGCGGATCGAGCTGGAGGGCGGCGCCTCGGTCTCGGTAGCCGTGAGCTGGAATGCGCACGCGGGCCGGGACTGCGTGATCCGCCTCGCCGTGTTCGGGACCGGCGGCGGGGCCGAATTCCGCAACGTGGACGGCAGCTTCTACGATTTCGAGCTGGCCCGCTTCTCGGGCCGGTCCGAAGAGGTGACCGTGCGCGAGTCGCGCGACTGGCTGGGCAAGGCGATCCTCGACTGGGCCGGCCGCCTGGGCAACGGAGAGCGCTTCGATCCGGCGATCGGGAGGAGCGTTCGGGTGAGCGAGGTCGTGGACGCGATCTATCGGAGGGACCTCACCCCCTGTCCCCCTCTCCCATCTCCCGCCCGCCCAACCCCGGGAGAGGGGGGACGCATGCCAGCGGATGTGCCGTGAATTGGCAAGATCGCCCCAGAAGGGTTCCCCCTCTCCCGGCGGGGGCGTGGGTGGGAGATGGGAGAGGGGGACAGGGGGTGAGGTTTTACAAGACCCTGGTCTCCTCCTCCTCATCCTCGCGGACGAAGAGGTACTCCTGGATGCCGTGGCGCAGGAGGAACGAGCGGTCGACCCGGAACCCTTTCAGGGCCGAGGCGATCTCCGCCGGGGCGTAACGCGGCCCGGGCCGCTCCAGGCTGGTCCGCCGTTCGTAGACCAGCTCGCCCCCATCCAGCATCCGGAAGCGGTACGGCTGCGCCGGGATCTGCTTCTGGATGGACATGAGGGCGAACACCAGCGCGCCCGGCCGGCAGTTGCGCCGGAGGAGCGTCCCGAGGCGGGCCAGCTCCTTGCGCTGCAGATAGTTGAAGAGGTCCCAGGCGAGTACCACGTCGAAGCGGGTGTCGGGCGG
Organism: Thermoanaerobaculia bacterium; assembly: GCA_036266195.1. GTDB lineage: Bacteria > Acidobacteriota > Thermoanaerobaculia > Multivoradales > UBA5704 > DATMER01. The sequence continues at coordinate 14,320 of DATANP010000716.1, forward strand.
GAAGAGCTGCTCGAAGAACTCGACGCCGAGCTCCTCGCCGTCCGTGGCCGAGGTGCGTGACGCATAGAGGTCGCCGATGTGCAGCTTGCAGCCGAGCTGAGACAGGAACTCCACGTTCGCGCCGACCGCCGGCCCGAGATCCAGGATCCGCAGCCCCTGGCCGCGGCGCCGCATGCCTTCCAGCAGCGCCGCGAGACCCAGCGAGCGATGGACCTCCGGCCCGGATTCCAACTGGGCGACGGCCGGAGCCGTTTCCTTGCGGGAGCGCGAGAACCAGCTCATCCGGCCTGCGCCGCCCGGCCCGCAGGCTCGGCCTGCTTGCCACTCTCGACCGGTTGCGGACGGCTGGGCGCCTCATGCCGATGCTCCCGCGACGACTCCATGTCGATGCTCCCCTTGAACCGCGAGCCGTCCTCCAGGATCACGCGGGGGGCCGTGATGTTGCCGCGGATGGCGCCGGCCTGGCGCAGGATCGCCTGCTCCTGGGCGAAGACGTTGCCGTCCACCTCGCCCTCGACCGTCACGACCTTGCCGACGATGTCCGCTTTCACCCGGCCGCTGCGGCCCACGGTGACGTTGTGCTGCTTGAGGTCCACCTTCCCCTCGACCCGGCCCTCGATGATCAGATCCTCGTCGCCGGAGAGATCGCCCTTGATGATGATCGACGGTCCGATCGTCGCGCGTTCGCCGGAGCGGCGCGGCTCGGACTGCGGAGAGGCCACGGGGGCGGGGGCCGCGGGACGGGGTGCGTTCATGGAAGGGTCGGGGGTGTTCATGGGTTGGTCGTCGCGCTTCCAGGCCATGGGGAGGGACCTCCTTCGTTACATCTGCCACATAGGTGTGAGCAGAAGCAGCGTAAAAGCCTGGAAAGACGAAGTCAAGGATTAAATAGCAATTCGGCGATTTGTAGGTTTTTCGCAAGTCTCCCCCTCTCCCGGGGACCGGGAGAGGGGGCCGGGGGGTGAGGGCTCAACTCACCAGGCGGGCGTTCAGCGTGATCTCCTGGACCGCGGCAAGCGCCTTCGAGACGATGCAGCCTTCCTTGGCCTTCTGGGCGAAGTCCTGGAACGTGGCGTCGTCGATGCCCGGCACCTCGCCCTCGCAGTCGAGCTCGATGCGGGTGATGCCGAAGCCCTCGCCCACCTTCTCTATGTGGACCTTGGCGGTGGTGGAGATGCGCTTCGGCTGATGGCCGGCGCGGCCGAGCGCGGCGTTGAGGGCCATGGAGAAGCAGCCGGCGTGCGCGCCGGCGATCAGCTCCTCGGGGTTCGTGCCGGGGTTCTCCTCGAAGCGGGAGCCGAACGAATATTTGCCCTCGAAGGCGCCGCTGCCCAGCGAGAGCTTCCCCTGCCCTTCCTTCAGCGTGCCCTCCCAGACGGCGTTGGCTTTGCGTACCGGCATATGAATCTCCTTCCGTTTGATTGAATGGCTACTTCGATTCCTTCTGAGGCTTCGCGGCGCGGAAGTCGAGCTTCGTGCCCGCCGGCAGCTCCCGGATCCTCGAGATCTCGGCCGCCGGCTCCTTGCTCCAGTCCACGTGCAGATCGAACTCGACCACGTCGCCCACCTGGATCCCGTCGAGGGAAACGTCCTTGGAGACCGGGAACGGCATGCTCATCGGGTCCATGCCCACGGTTTCGCCCTGCCGGTCCACGAACTGGTCGACGGCCTCGTGGTTCAGCGTGAGGCCGGTCCCGGGATTGGCCGGGTCGGGGAGCTGGATCACCTGGCCGCGGGTCGTGTAGGTCCGGCCGGAATCGGAGCCCTCGCCCGCGCAACCCATGACGACTCCGAGGATCAGCAGTAGGACGGAGACTCTCATGGCGGGTGGGATCGTAGCCCACGGCCATACTTTTTGCATAGAGTGGCAGTCCGGGATTGGAGGAGGGATGAGCATGAGCGATCGCGATCTGATGCAGGAGAGCCGCACTGTCACGTCCGGGACACCGAATGGAGAGCTGCGCCTCGGCCGCTGGGAACCCGCGGTCCAGGCCCGGCTCGAACGCTGGGAGGCGCAGGGCTTCGGCCGCCGCCTGTGGGCCAAGGACCACACCGTCTGGTCCGAGACGCCGGTCCCCGAGCTGACCGACCGCCTCGGCTGGCTCAAGCTCCCGGAGTCGATGCGCACCCAGGCGGAGGACCTCGCCCGCTTCGCCCAGGAGATCCGCTCCGAAGGCTTCCGCGACGCGATCGTCCTCGGCATGGGCGGCTCCAGCCTGGCGCCCGAGGTCTATGCCCGGACGTTCGGCTCCGCCTCCGGCTACCCGGAGCTGTCCGTGCTCGACAGCACCCATCCCGAAGCCGTGCGAGCGCTGGCCGGCCGCCTCGACCCCACGAAGACCCTGTTCCTCGTCTCCAGCAAGTCGGGCTCGACCACGGAGATGATGTCCTTCTTCTATACCTTCTGGCAGTGGGTGGGCGAGTCCCTGGCTTCCACTTCCTCGGCCGGCCGCCGCTTCGCGGCGATCACCGACCCCGGCAGCGGGCTCGAAAAGCTGGCGAAGGAGCGCGGCTTCCGCGCCGTGTTCAACGCCCAGGAGGACGTCGGAGGCCGCTACAGCGCCCTCACTCCGTTCGGCCTCGTGCCCGCGGCGCTGATCGGAGCCGACGTCCGCGAGATCCTCGTCCGCGGACGCGCCATGGCCGAGGCCTGCACCGGGCCGGCCGCTTCGAACCCGGGCCTTCAGCTCGGCGCCGCCCTGGGAGAGCTGGCCCTGGCCGGCCGCGACAAGGTCACCTTCCTGGCCTCGCGCGGCATCGAGTCGTTCCCGGACTGGATCGAGCAGCTCATCGCCGAGAGCACCGGCAAGATCGGCCGCGGCATCGTGCCGGTCGTGGGCGAACGCCCGGCCGAGCCCGGAGCCTATGGCGACGACCGCTTCTTCGTCGGCCTGTTCCTGGGGGAGGACCGGAACCTGGATCAACGCCTTTCGGCCCTGGAATCGGCCGGCCACCCGGTGGCCCGCTTCCGCCTCAACGAGCCGGCGGACCTCGGCCGCGAGATGTTCCGCTGGGAGATGGCCACGGCCGCCGCGGGCGCCGTGCTCGGGGTCAACCCCTTCGACCAGCCTGACGTGCAACTCGCCAAGGAGCTGGCGAAGCGCGCCATGCAGGAGCGCTCGTCCGCGGCCGGACCAGCGGACGAGGTCCGTGTCGAGGATCGTGCTGCCCTGGGTAGCGCCTTGGAGCATTGGCTGGCCGGAGCGGGCCCGGGGACCTACCTCGGCCTCCACGCCTACCTGGCTCCGACGCCGGGTACGACCGAGGCCCTGCACGAAATCCAGGCGCGGCTGCGCGATCGCACCCGCTTCGCGACCACGCTCGGCTACGGCCCGCGCTTCCTCCACTCGACCGGCCAGCTCCACAAGGGAGGTCCCGACACCGGCCGCTTCCTCCAGATCGTGGACGAGCCGGGTCATGACCTCCCCGTGCCGGAGACCGACTACACCTTCGGAGAGCTGGTCCGGGCCCAGGCCGACGGCGACCGCAAGGCGCTCGAGCAGCGGGGGAGGCGGGTGATGCGGGTCAACCTGGGTTCGGACCTCCACGGCGGCCTCGCGCGGCTGCGGGAAGCGCTCGGCGGCTGATGGCTGGAAGGGCCGTGGTCCTGGCCGGCGACGTCGGCGGGACCAAGAGCAACCTCGGGCTGTTCGAAGTCGAGGCCGGACTTCCGCGCCTGCTGCGGAGCGCCCGGTTCGCGAGCGCCGACCATCCCGGGCTGGCCCCGATGCTGGAGGAGTTCCTCGGCGACGATGCGAGGCAGGTGCGCGCCGCCTGCTTCGGCGTGCCCGGCCCGGTCATCGAGAACCGCACCAGCACCACGAACCTCGCCTGGGAGCTGGACGGCGCCGAGCTGGCGCGGGTGATCGGCGGCCATGCGCTGGTCCTGATCAACGACCTCGTAGCCACCGCGGAGGGGATTCCCCTCCTCACCGAGACCGAGCTGGCGATCCTGCACCGCGGCGTGCCGGGCACCGCCGGCTCGGGCAACGTGGCCCTGATCGCCGCCGGCACCGGACTCGGCATGGCCCTGATGCCGAGGATCGGGGGGGGTGGAGGCGCCTGGGTGGCGGTCCCCTCGGAAGGCGGCCACATGGACTTCGCGCCGCGATCCGAGGAGGAGATCGGTCTCCTCACGCACCTCCAGGAGCGCTTCGGCGGACACGTGAGCGTGGAGCGGGTGGTCTCGGGTCCGGGCCTCTTCAACATCTATGAATACCTGCGGGACCGCGCCGGCCTGCCCGAGAACCCGCGCGTCCGCCAGGCGCTCGACTCGGGCGAAGACCCCTCGAAAGTGATCGGGGAGGCGGCGCTCTCCGAAGATCAGGAAAAGGCCTGCGGCCTCTGCTCGCGGGCGGTGGGCCTCTTCGTATCCGCCTACGGAGCGGCGGCCGGCAATCTGGCCCTGGTGGGGACCGCCACCGGCGGGCTGTATCTCGGAGGAGGCATTGCGCCCAAGCTCCTGCCCCGCCTGCTGGACGGCCACTTCCTCCACGCCTTCTTCGACAAGGGCCGGTTCCGTAACTTCCTGGAAGCCGTGCCCGTGCGGGTGATCCTCAACGACCGCGCCGCCCTCCTGGGAGCCGCGCGCCACGCGGCTTCGCTGCTGGCGTGAGAACGGAAAGGACGGCAAGGACTGCAAGGACATCAAGACTGCGGTCTGACGTCCTTGGAGTCTTTGCAGTCCTTTAGATTCTTATCGATCACCTTTCGCCGGCCGCCAGCGCGTGCTCGATGCGCCGGTCCGGCACCAGCCAGATCAGCGCGATGAAGACGTAGAGCCCGAGCGAGATCCAGCGCGACACGAACGCCATGGGGATGGCGGTGATGTAGGCGAGCGGCGACAGCTTGCCTTTCCAATCGGTCCCGACCGCCTTCTTCAGGATCGAGTCCGGGCCCTGCGACGCGATGATGAGCTGCTGCAGGATGTAGTAGGCGATGGCGGCCATGAGGAGCACCGCGCCATAGACCGCCTCCGTCGCTGCCGCGAAGTGGTTCTCACCCATCCAGCCGGTGGCGAAGGGGATCAGCGACAGCCAGAACAGGAGGTGCAGATTGGCCCAGAGCATCGGCCCGGTCACCGTGCGCACCGCGTGCAGCATGTGGTGATGGTTGTTCCAGTAGATCCCGATGTACACGAAGCTCAGCAGATAGCTCAGAAACACCGGCGTGAGGGGCCGAAGAGCCTCGAAGCTCTCGCCATGAGGCACCTTGAGCTCCAGCACCATGATCGTGATGATGATGGCGAGCACGCCATCGCTGAAGGCTTCGAGCCGGCTCTTGCCCATGGTTGCGGGATTGTATGACAGCTTCCGGCCGGTAAACCGCGCATCTATATACTGGGTCTGTTGAGAAGACAGGCACCGGTCTGTCCAGGCAAAAAGGAGACAACTTTGCGAAACCACCGAGCTTTCCTGGCCGTCCTCCTGCTTCTGTTTCCCCTGGCCGCAATCCCCGCGCGGGCGCTCACGCCGGTGGGAGCCCCGCTGACGATCGCCGATGACGTCCCCTGCTCGTTCATCACCGACCTGGAAGTGATCGCGACGCCGAAAGGGGCGGTCGACGTCGTCTGGGTGGACGGCTGGGAAGAATTCGTGAAGAGCCAGCGCTTCGGGCGCGACCTTCAGACCGGCGGCCCTGTCGAGAACCTGTTGCTCGTACACGGCGGACTCAACGTCATCCATCCCCTGGGCACCTGGGCGGGCCGCTATGAGCTGGCGCTGAATGTCGCGGATTTCGGCCAGGACCCGAGCGATCCCGCGGCGGCCTACCGGATCTCGCTGAACCTGGACGGCGAGCCCATCGGGACGCCCGCCCGTTTCGAGACCAGGCACTTCCACAGCATCGCTCCCGCCGCCGGAGGCGACTCGCTGCAGTTCCGCACGGAGCCGCCCCTCTATGGTCCGCTCACGTGCAAGAGCCAGGGGCTCCTCGCCAGCCGCATCGGTCCGGTCGGCGCACCCCTGTCCGGCGAGAGCCGCGTCACCCGCCGCGCCTCCGGCTGGTGGGTCAGCGGCCCGCTCGCCGTGGACCGCCTGCCGAACGACACCTTTGTCGCCGCTTATTCCACCTGCGAGAAGTTCCTCGGCGTGGTCGCCCGGCGTCTGAATCCGAACGGCGTCCCCGTGGGCAATCCGATCAACCTGCCGTTCCCGCGCCCGGCCAGCGACCTGGTGCTCGCGGCGCGCGGCAACGGCAACGACCTCGCCGTAGCGGCCGTGGTCTTCAGCAGCCAGAACCCCGACATCGACGGCGCCTACACGCGGGCGACGGTGAACGGGAAGGTCTCCGACCTGCACCGCATTCCATCCCCAGCCGGCTTCATGTTCGGCATCGGCGAAGTCATCGACCTGGAGGCTTCGTCGACCGGCAGCGGCTACCTTCTGCTCTTCCGCGGGTCCAGCTCGGAACGCCAGGCACTCTTCGCCCAGGTGCTCAACGCCCAGGGCGCTCCCCAGGGAGAGCCGCTGAACATTGCCGAAAACGGGGTGAACGGAGCCATCGCCAGCCTGCCGGACGGCCGCTGGCTGGTCGTGACCCGGGCGCAGAGTGGCACATCCGATGCTTGCGTCGAGCAGCTCGTCGGGACCGTGCTCGGCGAGTAAGGACGAAAGGAGGCGACTTTGCGAAACCGGCGATTCCTGGCCTTCCTGGCCCTCCTGCTTTTTCCCGTGGCTGCCCAGGCCCTCACTCCGGTGGGAGCCCCGCTGACGCTCGTCAAGGATGGCCCCTGCTCGTTCACCCCCGACGTGGAGGTGATCGCGACCCCGAAGGGCGCGGTCGACATCATCTGGGTCGACGACTACAACTTCGACGTGAAGGGGCAGCGTTTCGGGCGCGACCTGGTGGCCACCGGTGCGCCGGTGTCCCTGCTGATCCTGCACGGCGGTCTCAACGTCATCCAATCCGTGGGCACCTGGGCCGGCCGCTACGAGCTGGCGCTCAACGTGCTGGACTTCGGCGAGGACCCGGACGATCCCGAGGCGGCCTACCGGATGTCGCTGGACCTCGACGGCAACCCCATCGGCGAGCCGGGCCGTTTCGAGACCAAGAACTTCCTGGAGATCGCCCCCGCCGCTGGCGGCGACTCGCTGCAGTTCCGCGTCGAGCCGCCGTACTACGGCCCCAACACGTGCCGGAGCCGGGGGCTTCTCGCGAGCCGCATCGATCCGGACGGCGAGCCGATCTCGGCCGAGAGCCGCGTCACGCGCAAGGCCTCGGGCTGGCTCGGCTATCTCGAGGTGGATCGCCAGCCGAACGACACCTTCGTCGCCGCCTATGCCACCTGCGACAAGTTTACCGGCGTGGTGGCCCGGCGTCTGAACGCCTCCGGCGCACCGGTGGGCAAGCCGATCAACCTGCCGTTCCCGAACCGGATCGCCAATATCGGCGGGGGCCGGAACCTCCTGCTCGCGGTGGACGGCAACGATCTCGCCGTGGCGTCCCCGATCACCGTCGACCCGACCACCGGCCTCGTCACCGTCTACACGCGGGCGGTGAGCAACGGAAAGGTTTCCGCCCTGCACACCCTTCCCATCCCGGCCGGCTTCGCTGCCGCCGCGGTCCTGTTGGACCTGGAGGCCTCGTCGACCGGCAGCGGCTACCTGCTGGTCTTCCGCGCGTCCACCTCGGACCGCCAGACCGTCTTCGCTCAGGCGCTCGACGACCAGGGTGCCCCCCAGGGCACGCCGCTGCTGCTCGCCGAGAACGGGGTGAGCGCGGCCATCGCCAGCCTGCCGGACGGCCGCTGGCTGGTCGTGACCCGGGCGCAGACCGGTACGCCCGACGCTTGCACCGAGCAACTCGTCGGGACCGTGCTCGCGCCGTAGGAAGGACATACGCGGCTCACCAGGCTTCCTTGGCGCCCTGGTGAGCCGCGCGTAAGCCGCGGATGCTTCGCGCTCACGCCGTAGGCCTACCTTGCGCCATAGAAGGTGACGTTGCGCCAAAGAAGGTTACATTGCGCCATATAAGTCTACTTTGCGCCAGCGTAGTCTTCTTTGGCGCAAGGTCAACTTCTATGGCGCAACGTGGCGCAACGTTCTCGCGCTGTAATGTTCTATGGCGCAACGCAACCTTACGTTGCGCCATGGAAGTCGACATTGCGCCATAGAAGGTTACGTTGCGCCATGGAATCTTACTTTGCGCCAAAGAAGGTTATGTTGGCGCAAAGTTTCCTTACCTTGCGCCAAAGAAAGTTATGTTGCGCCAAAGAAGGATCCGTTGGCGCAACGTCACCTTACGTTGCGCCATAGAAGCTTCTGTCGCGATCCGGAAGCCGACATCGCCAGTCCGCAACCCTTCAAGCCGATGTAGAAACCCGATCCGGGATGGAGAAGGAGACGTGGTGCGAGGATAACGATGAGCTCCCTCGCCCACACCTTCCATGCTCTCGCCTTCGTGGAGAGCTTCTCACGCTGTCCTAGTGCTCCGTCACGTCTGAATTGCTGGATCGCTAATACCCTGAGCGCGGCGCGCTTTCCCTGGGACCGCTGGCGTCTCGCCGGCACCCTCAAAACATTGGGCCGAAGGCCCGACCTTCTGGCAGGGGCGGAAACAATTGCCGGCGTT
>DATANP010000717.1:0-7981 GCA_036266195.1 Thermoanaerobaculia bacterium
TCCACTTCGACGGTCACGGCACTTACCTGCCCGAGACCGGGGTGGGGGCGCTCTGCTTTGAGACGGACGACCGCGGCATGGATCTGGTGCCCGGCCGCCGCCTAGGTGATCTACTGGCGCGGCTCGACATCCCTCTGGTGATGCTGGAGGCCTGCCGCACGTCCGACCTGTCGGACCAGCCCGTCTTCGGCTCTCTGGCGCCGGCCCTGCTCGAAAGCGGGGTGGGCAGCGTGGTGGCGTTCAGCCACTCGGTCCACGTGGAGGCCTCGCGCATCCTGGTGGAGCGCTTCTACCGCGAGCTGACGGGCGGACTCTCGGTGGGGCAGGCGCTCTCCGAAGCGCGCTCGGCCCTGCGGGCGAAGCCGCAGCGCTGGTTGCATCTGGGACCCGGTGAGGCCACAATCGACCTGCAGGATTGGTTCATTCCGCAGCTCTACCAGGTGGGCGCGGACCCGGTGCTCCTGACGAAGAAGCCCAGGGCCAGCAAGGAGGCTGCGGTCCGAGCGCGGCCGGAGGAGCGGCTGTCCGGCTTTCCGCCAAAGCCGATGTACCGCTTCCATGGCCGGTCCAGGGACCTGCTGGAGTTGGAGCGTGCCTTCGAGCGCCATCCGGCCGTGCTCCTCACCGGCGGTGGCGGCATGGGTAAGACGGCGCTCGCGCGCGAGGCGGCCTTCTGGTGGCTGCGCACCGGGCGCTTCGAGCAGGCCGTCTTCGTGAGCTTCGAGCAGCCGGCCACGGTCGAGCGGGTGGTCCAGGAGCTCGGCCGCGCGCTCGAAGGAGTGAGCTTCGCCTCGCGCCCTGGGGAGGAGCAGCAGAAGGTGGCGCTTCAGCTCTTCCGCGAGCGGCGGGTCCTGCTGGTCTGGGACAACTTCGAGTCGACCCTGCCGCAGTTCCAGCAGGGCGAGCAGGGCGGTCCCGCCGCCTACCCGGAAGCGGAACGCGCGCGCCTGCGGCGCCTCTACGAGTCGCTAACCGAGGGCAAGGGCGCCGGCCGGCTGCTCGTCACCTGCCGTCCGGTGGATGCGGCCTTACCCGGCACCAAGGAGCATCTGCTTCAAGGGCTCGAGCGGCACGACAGCCTGCATCTGGTGCATGCCATTGCAGACGTCAAGTCGATCGACCTCGAACGGAAGGGGTACGAGCGGGAGGAGATCGAAAAGCTGCTAGACATGCTGGGCGACCATCCGCTGTCGCTTTCGCTGGTGGGGCCGCATTTGAAGTCGCTCACGCCGGTAGAGATCTGCGCGGATTTCGGGAGCCTGCTCGACCGGTTCAAGGATGAGACCGCCGACGAAGGGCGGAACAAGTCGCTGCTGGCGTCGCTGGCCTTCTCTGCCTCGCGGCTCAGTGAGGCGGCGCGAGGGGTTTTGCCCTGGTTGGCTTGGTTCCAGGGTGGGACGTTCGAAGATCACATTCTCCTATTTACGCAGCTCTCGCCCAATGACTGGTCGGCGATCCGGGCCGAGTTGGAGGCGACCGCGCTCTTGCGGGTGGAAGAGCTTGAGGCGTTCAACGTTCCCTTCCTCCGCTTCCACCCTACCCTGCCCTACGCTGCCCGCAGGCAGGAGGTGGGGGAGATGGAGGCGGTGGAGCAACGCTTCATTGCGGTCTACCTGGCGGTGATGCGGGAGGTCGCTGCCGCGCTCGGGGGGCGCACGGCAGCGGCGGGCATGGTGCTTATGGAGCGGGAGGAGGCCAATTTCCGTTCAGCTCTCGAAATTGCATTCCGGCGAGGCGATCGCCAGGCTGGTGGGCAGTTGGCCGACACGCTGGGCCGCTATCTCCGAATGGCGGCCCGGCTTCGCGAGCGGGACGCGCTGGCCGATTGGGTTTGCGCGCGTATGGTTGAGGATGAGGGGCTCGACCATGCGGCTTGGGCCGCGATTTGTGACCAGGCTTTCTCTCTGATGAGCCGCGGCCGGACCAGTGAGGCGGTAGCCCTTCTGCAACAACTGATTGAGAGGCTTGAAACGGAACGGCTCGCGAGCGGTGGAGACATCGCTTTCCAGCTTGGTACCAGCTACGTCTATCTAGGGCAAATCTTCGTGAACGCCCATCGTCCGGACCTCGCAGTCGAACCGAGCCTCAAAGCCATCGAGATTCTCGAAAAGGTGCCGGACGAGGCCGCCCAGAGCAATCTCTCCGTCGCGCTGGGCGATCTGGCCAATGCCTACCGGGCGCTGGGTCGGCTCGACGATGCTCTGGCGGCAGCGGAAAGGGGGCTGGAGATCGACAAGCAATTGGGTCACGAGCGGAGTGTAGCGGCCGGCATCGGCCAATGCGCCAAGATTCTGCGCGATCAGCAACGCTGGGTCGAGGCAGACAGCCGCTACCAAGAAGCTTTCACTCTGGCGCGGCATATCGGTGACCTTGAGCTTCAGGGCATCTTCTTGGTGCACCAGGGAAGTTTGCAAGATGATGTAGGAAATCTAACACAGGCGGCCGAACTCTATAAGCAGGCAATGCTGCTTTTCCAGCAGACAGGGAATGCCGGAAGTGAGATGCAGACCTGCGACTTGCTCGCCTCGACGGAGAGGCAACGCGGTCAGCTTGATGCCGCGGAGGCTTGGTACGGGCGGGCCCGCGAGCTTGCCCTTGCTCTGGGCGACCGGGCGCAACTCGGCGTCATCGCCCAGAATGTTGGCGTCCTCTATCAGGATCGCGCCGATAAGGCCGCAGATGCCGAAAGTCGGGCGGTCTGGCTGCGCCGGGCTTTATCCTCGATCGAGGAGAGCTTGGCGATTAAGCTGGAAAGGAATGATCAGGTTGGTGCGGCGAACTCTTACTGCCAACTTGGAGTGCTGCATAAGATGCTTGGCGATATCGACTTGGCGGAGCGGAAATTCCACGAGGCCCTTGCAATCCGGGAACCGCTCGATCATCCGGAGATCTGGAAGGTCTACGCCAACCTCGCCGAGGTCGCTGAAGAGAGAGGGGACGCTTCAGCGGCGGCTGAGTGGGCAGCTAAACGCGATGCCAAGCTAGCGGAGCTGAGGCAGCGGCGCGGTGGAGTGAATAGCGCCGGGCTGGCGCAACTGGCCGAGCCGCTGCTCGCTCTGGCGCAGGCGATCTACGCGGTGCGGGCTTCGCGAGCGGAGCTTGATCCGGAGGCCGCGGAAGCCGTGGCGACGCTTTGCGGACTGCCCTCTCCTCTAGCCGAGATCGGCGCATTCTTGCGGGCAGTGGCGGCGGGCGAGGAGCCGCCACCTTTGCCGGCGGGGCTTCCGGCGGAACTGGCCCGGATCTGCGAGGGACTCCAGCAGGCGATCTCCGAGTTGCCGGAGTGAGGCTGAGAGAACTCTCAGAGTCCTTGAGCGTTGCCGAAGCCTCCTGCCACGCAACGCGAGTCTCCGCCAACGCAACGCGAGCCTCCCGAAACACCCACGGAGCCTCGCGCAACGCAGCCGAGGTGTCCGGCGGGGCCGCCGCTGTCTCCTGCAACGCACACGAAGCCTGTTGCAACGCTACGGGAGACTCCCGCAACGCAACTGGAGAGTCAGGCAACGCAAATGTACACTCCTGCAACGCAGCGGAAGCCGGTTGCAACGCGTACGGAGACCCAGGCAACGCGGCCCCCGACTCTCGCAACGCGGCCCCGGACTCCTGCAACACTGCGAGACACTGTTTCGCGTTGCAAACAGTCTCCGCCGCGTTGCGGGGAGGCTCCTCTGCGTTGCAAGTAGGCGCCGCGGACATTGCCGTGCCGGGTTTGTGTTGCAACGGAGGGGCGGCGGGGAGATGCGGAGCGGGGGCGCAGGGGCAGGGCATCGGGGTGGGAGGCGCCGGAGCCGGGTTCGGAGGAAATGTTGCGTCCGTTCCGTTGCAGGCGGTGTGGATCCCGTGTCGCGACGGTGGGGCGCGCGATCAGGGGGGCATCGGCGGCTGGGAGGGTGAGACGCCCCGGCGTTTCGGGACCCGGTCAGGTTTCGGGAGGACGGACTGGGGCGTCTCTACGGTACGTCTGTGCGCGGCCGTGCCGGTGTCTTTCGTTCGAAGGCCTTGCGCATGTCTTCGTAGGGTAGGGTGTTGATGACGTCTCCGGGTTCCAGGCCGGCGCGGCGGGCCTGTTCGATGCCGCAGCGCATCAGGTCCAGCTCCGTGGGCTTGTGGGAGTCGGTGCTGATCACGACCCGGCAGCCGAGTCGCTTTGCCAGGCGGAGGTGGTCGTCCTTGAGGTCGAGGCGGTGGGGGCTGGAGTTCAGCTCGACGACCACGCCCAGCTCGGCGGCCCGGCGGAGGACGAGGTCCACGTCCATCTCCACCGGCTTGCGGCGGTTGATGATCCTCGCGGTCGGATGGCAGAAGACGTTCACCTCGGGGTGCTCCAGAGCCCGCAGCACGCGTTCCGTCTGCTGATCGCCGGGCAGGCTCAGCCCCGAGTGGAGCGAGACGAGGACGAGATCAAGACCGGCGAGCATCTCGTCCTCCAGGTCCAGGGAGCCGTCGGCCAGGATGTCCACCTCCATGGATCTCAGGATGCGGATCTCCGGGTGCCTCGCCTGCACCTCGGCGATCTCCTTCCACTGTTCGCGCAGGCGATAGGCGTCGAGGCCGTTGGTCATCGCCAGCGCCTTGCTGTGGTCGGAGATCACCATGTACTCGTAGCCGCGAGCGGCGCAGGCCTCGACCATCTCCTCGATGGTGTTGCGGCCGTCCGACCAGACCGAGTGCATGTGGAGGTCGCCCCGGAGATCCTGGCGTTCGATCAGCCGGGGCAGCGCCTTCGCGGCGGCGGCCTCGATCTCGCCCCGGTCCTCGCGCAGCTCGGGCGGGATCCAGGGCAGGCCGACGGTGGCGTAGACGTCCGCCTCCTCGCGCCCGGCCGTAACCAGATCCCCTCCGGGCTCGCGGAAGACGCCGTACTCGGAGATGCGCAGGCCCTGCTCCACGGCCCGGCGCCGGAGCTTGACGTTGTGCTCCTTGGAGCCGGTGAAGTAGACCAGCGCGGCACCGTAGCACTCCGGCGGCACCACGCGGAGGTCCACCTGGAGGCCCGAGCCGAGCGTGACCGACGAGCGCGTTTCGCCGGACATCAGAACCTGCCGGACCTGGGGATAGTGGACGAAGGCCTCCATGACCGGACCGGGGACGGTCGCGATGGCGAGGAGATCGATGTCTCCGATCGTCTCCTTCTTCCGCCGGTAGCTGCCGGCGACCTCCAGGCGCTCGACCTCGGGGATCGCCCGGAGATAGCCGACCAGCGGCTCGACGGAGCGCTCGGCTTCTCTCAGGAGCATGCGGCTGGTGTGCTGCCGGTGCTGCTCGATGCCGGCCAGGATCTTTTCCTGCGTCTTGGCGCCGAACCCGGCGACGCCCGCGATGCGGCCGGCCTTGGCGGCCTCCTCCAGCTCCTCGACGCTGCAGATTTGCAGCTCATCCCAGAGCTTCTTCGCCTTCTTCGGACCGACGCCGGGCAGGCGAACCAGATCGATCAGCGACCGGGGGATCTCGGCCAGGAGCTGGTCGCGGTAGCCGAGCGTGCCGGTCTCGACCATCTCCTTGATGTGATTCGCCATCTCCTTGCCGATGCCCTGCAGGCTGGTGAGCGGCTTGCCCTCCTCGACCATCCGGGAGAGCGGCGTGGTCAGGACTTCGATTGACCGCACCGCGTTCCGGTAGGCGCGGATGCGGAACGGGTTCTCATCCTTGATCTCGAGGACGTCCGCGACCTCCTCGAGGACACTGGCGATCTCGGCGTTGTTCATAGCGGGAAAAAAGTATAGGGACGCGGCGTGCCGCGCCCCTATTTTGTCACGAAAGCCGGGGCTCCGGCAGGCCCCCGTTGCCGTAGAGGTTGGCCTCCTTCCAGTGCAGCTCGTTGTTCTCCACGGCCGCCTCGTCGGAGAGGCGGGTGAGGAGCGACGGGGCCCAGGAGGAAGGATATTGCCAGGCGGGCCTGGCCTCGTCTCCGTCGAGGCTCGACGGCGAGGGCAGGAGCCGGTTCACCAGCTCCAGGACGCGGGCGGTGAGGCCCGGCGCCAGGGTGGCCGCGGCGGCCACGAAGCGCGCCTGGGGGGTGATGATGAGGTGCGGCTCCCCGTAACGGCAGGCCTCTACAATCCGGTGCGCCGCACGCTTGGCGCTGATTGAAGTTAGCGGCGTGGCGTCGGCCAGCGCGAACCAGGCGAGCTCCTTCCTGCGCTTGCCCTTGAGCTGGGCGTTGACGTGCGAGCCCGTGCGCATCAGGCCCGGACAGACCGTGGTGACATAGACCCCCTCCTTCGCCAGCTCCACCCGCAACCCGTTGGACAGCCCGCAGAGCGCGAACTTGCTCGCGCTGTAGGGCAGCATGTGCGGGATCGCGACCTTGCCTCCGATCGAGGAGATGTTCACGATCCGCCCTTCCCCCTCCTTCTTGAGGTGCGGCAGGGCCGCTCCGGTCAGGTAGAGCGGACCCCAGAAGTGGACGCGCAGGGCGTCCTCGAAGTCCTCGAGCTTCATGTGTTCCATCGGACCGACCTGGATCACCCCGGCGTTGTTCACCAGCACGTCGAGCCTTCCGAAGCGCTCGACCGTGGCGGCCACCGCCCACTCCGCCTCCTCCTGGCTCCGGATGTCGCAGGGCAGCGCCAGCACCCGCAGCCCTCCCACCGCCGCCAGCTCCCTCCGGGCCAGATCGAGCTCGTCCGGATCCCTGGCGACGATCGCCAGGCGGGCCCCCTCCATCGCCATCTCGCGCGCGATGAGCAGCCCGAGTCCCCTCGATCCTCCCGTGACCAGAGCCACTCGGTCCCGGAGGTCGAGGCGTGGGCGGCGGCGCACCGCGCGCGCCACCGCGAGCAGCCCGATACCAGCTCCCAGTCCGGCGGCCCCGGCCATCAGCGCCGCCCTGGTTCCGTTCCCGTTGTCGTTCATGCGTGAACCTCTCCGTGGCCATTCGATCCGGGCTTCATGACGACCTTGATGCAATGGTCCTGCTTCTTCTTGAAGGCGTCGTACGCACCCGGGGCGTCGTCCAGGTGCAGGCGATGGGTGATGACCTTCGACAGGTCGATCTCCCCGTTGAGCACCCGGTCGAGCAGCGGGCGCATGTAGCGCTGCATGTGGGTCTGGCCCGTCTTCAGGGTGAGCCCCTTGTTCATCAGGGCGCCCATGGGGAACTTGTCGATCACGCCGCCATAGACGCCGGGGACCGACAGCGTGCCGCCCTTGCGGCAGGCCATGATGGCCTCGCGCAGCACGTGCGGACGGTCGGTCTCCATGCGCACGGCCTGCTTGGCCTTGTCGTAGAGCGCGTCGAGGGTGTGGCCGTGGGCCTCCATGCCGACCGCGTCGATGCAGCAGTCCGGGCCGCGTCCGCCGGTCATCTCGCGGAGGGTCTCGATGACGCTGTCGACCTCCTCGTAGTCGACGATCTCGGCGCGGCCCCAGCTCTGCGCGAGGAGCAGCCGCTCGGGCACGCGGTCGATGGCGATCACCCTTTCGGCGCCGAGCATCCAGGCGCTCTGGATGGTGAACTGGCCGACCGGGCCGCAGCCCCAGACCGCCACGGTGTCGCCGGGCTTGATGCCGGCGTTCTCGGCCGCCATCCAGCCGGTGGGGAAGATGTCGCTCAGGAAGAGGACCTTCTCGTCCTCGATGCCGTCGGGCACCAGGAGCGGGCCGACGTCGGCGAAGGGGACCCGGACGTACTCGGCCTGGCCGCCGGCGTAGCCGCCGGTCAGGTGGGAGTAGCCGAACAGGCCGGCCGGCGAATGGCCGAACAGCTTCTCGGCCATCCAGGCGTTCGGGTTCGAGTTGTCGCACAGGGAGAACATCTCGTTCTGGCAGTACCAGCAGCGCCCGCAGGCGATGCAGAACGGCACCACCACCCTCTGGCCCACGCGCAGGTTCTTCACCTCGCGGCCGACTTCCATCACCTCGCCCATGAACTCGTGGCCGAGGATGTCGCCCTTCTGCAGGGTGGGGATGTAGCCGTTGTAGAGGTGGAGATCGGAGCCGCAGATGGCCGTCGTGGTGATGCGGACCACGGCGTCCCGGG
>DATANP010000718.1:0-8865 GCA_036266195.1 Thermoanaerobaculia bacterium
GGCGGAGGCGGCGGCGGGGGCGGCGGGGGCGGAGTGGGAGCCGGGGCCTCTTCCGGCGGCGCCGGCGGAGGCGGCGGCGGGGGCGGCGGCGGCGGAGCCGGCCGCATGAAGCGCGGGAACATCGTCAGGCCGAGCAGGCCGCCGATCGGGCAGTGCTCGTCGATCTGGTCGAGCTGCAGCAGGTCGGTGCGGAGCCCGAAGTTCAGGGCCCAGTTCCCGGACTCGCCGAGCCACAGGCGGCCGCCGGTGGTCAGGTCGACCGCGTCATCGAACCCGATGTCCCCGCCGTCGTAGAAGGTGCCCACCAGCTCGGTGATCCAGTCGAGACGGTCGGAGACCGACGCCGAATGGCCGATGCCGGCATGGAGCTCACTGTCGAGGTCGAACCCGTCCCGGCTGCCGCCCGGATCGCGGTAGCCGACGTCGAACACCCAGTTGGCCCGGCTCCACTCGAAGCCGCCGCCGAAGCCCATGTCGTCCGAGGCCACCTCGTCGTCGCCGGTCGGCGCCTCGACGAACAGGTTGAGGGCGGTCTTCGAGGTGTCGAACTCACCCGGCGTGCCGGAGAGCCGGAACTTCGTGCCGACGCGGACATTCCCCATCCCCTTGCCGTCGAGGTCGGCGCCCGGGAGGTCGTCGTTGTCGAACTCGTAGTCGTCGTACGGCACCATGACCGAGAATTCCCACCGGTCCGTGATGCCGTAGCCCAGGCTGGCGCTCAGCCGGTTCCAGTCGAGGCTCCCGACGCAGCGCGCGCACAGCGGCGAGTGCGGATCGTCCGGGTTCGGGAACCCGCTGAGATCGAACGTCCGATCCCAGTTGTTGTAATAAAGCCCGAACGACCATCCACCCTGTGGCAGGGTTTCACCGCTCAGCAGGGTGAAAAGCCCCGTCTCCCCCGTCACCGTCGGACCGTTTGCTTCCTCTCCGGCCGACGCAACGGTGGGCGTTATACACAACAGCGCCACCAAAAACAACAACATGCGTCTTTTCATGCGTTCTCCTCCGGCCTTAAGCCTGGAACGGCAGAGAGATCCCTCCTGTCGGGGCCACCTCTGCGGAATTTGCCCTGCTTTCCAGCGGAACGCTCCTCCTCCAGACGGACGCCCCCACCGAATCGTATCGTAGTGTAGCGAGCACTCTCAGCGATACGACTTGACCGAGACACGCGCCTCCACTCCCCCATCCCCTTTCAAAGCTT
The DNA here is from genome assembly GCA_036266195.1 of Thermoanaerobaculia bacterium. GTDB lineage: Bacteria > Acidobacteriota > Thermoanaerobaculia > Multivoradales > UBA5704 > DATMER01. The sequence continues at coordinate 1,202 of DATANP010000718.1, forward strand.
GTGCCACGATACCGGAAAGGAAGAACCTGTACTTCTTCAGGCGGAGGGAGGACTCGAATCCCACCCCCACGTCGGGGATGTAGGAACCGAAATCCGTGTAGATATTACTCTCATTTCCGACGGTACCGGCTCCCGTGTACAGAATCCAGTACCAGTTCTGCCAGTCGAGCTTGAGAAAACGGCGGTTCTCGCGCAGGAACCAGGGGAAGAACAGCTCCCAGGTCGTGTAAAGAACGTCGGTGCCCCGTGTCTTTTCGCTCACGCCCTTGAGCCGTTCGCGGCCGTCGAGGCGGAAGAACTCGCCCCGCGGGATCGCCAGGAGGTCGAGATCGTCGATCGGCTCCGGCAGGTCGCGCGGGTCGCGCTCGCCCTTGCGCAGGAAGGTCCCGCCGTGGAGCCGGCCGGCCACGAAGGTGCGGTCGGTGAGGTCGAAGCGCTTGAGGGCCTCGCCTTCGAGCTTGAGGTAGTCGAAGTCCCCGATGCCGACGTCGAAGCCCGAGGTGAGCGCGCCGGTGAGGCCGAAGCCGCCGGGCCCGATCTCGCGGAAGGCGGTGAACAGGCGCTCGCTGCGCGCCCGGGTCTCGCCCACGATCGCGTTCGAGCGCTCGTCGTCCGGCGTGCCGAGCTGGTAGCCGAGCCTGACGAAGGTATTGGTGCGGCCGAGGCGCAGGATCTTGGCCTCTTCCTCCTTGTTGCTGCTGATCCGGTCCAGCTCGGTCAGGAGGAAGGTGCGCGAGTGGTAGCTGTGCGGCCACTGCAGGAGGAGCAGGGTGCCCCGCGTGCGGTCGAAGTCGCTGGAGAAGTCTTCGATGTCGTCGAACTCGATCGAGTCGAAGACGGTGAACTGGGAGATCCGCTTGTAGCCGTAGTAGCGGTAGCGCAGGAAGGCCGAGATGTCGCCGCGCACGAAGTTGTACTTGACCTGGCCCTCGAAGAAGACCTTGCTGATCAGGTGGTTCACCCGGAGGTCCAGGTCGCCTTCGGGGAAGTAGACGTCCAGGCGGGGCAGGAAGCGCTCCTCGGGCGGCTTGGGCCGGGGCTCTTCTTCCGCCGGGGGGGGAGGCGTGTCCGCCGGCGGGACCGGAGTCTCGGTCGCCGGCTGGGGAGCCGGAGTTTCCTGAGGAGCCGGCTCCTGAGCGTGGAGCGGCAGGGACGCGAGCAGCGCTACGAGGAGAGTACTGGCGAGGACTGCGGGGAGCGCCCGTGATGTCATGGACAGGATTGTAGCCCGGCCATCGGGCGCGATCAGGCGTTGAGGAGCTGCGCCACGCGCTCGAGGAAGATCTTGCTCTGGTGCGGCCCGAGCGCGGAGGAGACGACCTTCTCGTCCGCGCGCACCAGGTCGAGCACGGCCTCCACGCCGCGACCGCCGTCCATCTCCGCCTTGCTCATGCGGTACGGGACGTCGAGGTCCATCTGCCGCGGATGGCCGGAGAGGATGCCCCGGGCCTGCTCGTGGATGCCCTCGGCCAGGCGGTGCAGCTCGGGCGAGCCGAGCTTGTGCAGGCGTTCGGTGCCCAGGCGGCTCAGGTCCTCGTTGAGCGAGACCAGGCCGGAGGTGATCAACCCGTAGAGGAGCTTGCACACCTCGAAGGGACTCATGTCGAGGCCGACCGCGATCTCCTCGATCGTGCGGCGCTCGTCGATCTTGCAGATCAGCCCCCACTCCTGCGGTGTGAGCGAGACCGAGGTGGTCGCCGCCTGGTTGGTGAACACCGGCACCAGGCGGGTGGACGGGATGCGCTTCGACAGGACCTGCCACTCGTCGATGCGCCGGGCGGCCTCCATCAGGAGGTTGGTGTTCGACTTCTGGATCGTGGTGAGCTGGGTCTCGGTGCCCGGCGTGAAGACGAATTCGCCCTCGGGCCAGATGGCGAGCTCGTAGACCGCCTCCTCGCCCTGCAGGTCGCCCACGTGGGCATGGACGATCTGGCCGGCGCGCAGAAAGATCTCGCCAGTGGCGTCGCCGTCGCGGCGCAGGGAGAAAACGCCCGTCTTGCCCGACACGGAGACGAGCTGGATGATGTCTGGAAGTGGAAGCTCTTTGAGAGAACCCTGGAATGCCATGTCGCCGCGGTCCCCGAAATAAACCCCGAGAGGCGAGGATTATAGACGCAATCCGGCGCGTCAAGTCACCCCGTCCCGGAGACGGTCGAAGCGGAGCCTCTGGGAACAGCAGATCGCCAGCGCCAGGGCGTCGGTCGCGTCGGGCGGCCAGCCCTCCCCCTTGGCGCCGAGCAGCAGGCGGACCATGCGCGCGACCTGCTCCTTGTCGGCCCGGCCGTTGCCCGTGACCGCCGACTTGACCTCGGCCGGGGCGTACTCGCGGATCTCGATCCCGCGGCCCGCGAGGCCCGCGAGGAGCACCCCGCGCGCCTCGGCGAGGACGATCAGCGACCGGCTGTTCATGCCGTGGAACGGAGTTTCCAGCACGGCAAGGCCGGGCTGGCAGCGCTCGACCAGCCCGCCGAGCTCGCCGAGCAGGCGGGCCAGCCGGCCCGGGACCTCGAGGTTCTTCGGCAGCGAGATCCGGCCGGCCTCGATCAGCCGGACGGACGAGCCGTGCTTCTCGACCAGGCCGAAGCCGGTGTGGAGGCTGCCGGGGTCGAGACCCAGGATCCGGAGAGGAGTCAACGGCGATGTTACCGAGAGGCCGCGGCGAGCACGTTCTCGTCGATGTTGAAGTTGGCCCAGACCTTCTGGACGTCGTCGTGGTCCTCGAGCGCCTCCATCAGGCGGAGGACCTGGTTGATGCGCTCGGCCGGGACGTCCACCGTGGTCTGCGGCAGCATGGCCAGCTCCTTGGCGGCGAGCGGCACGCTGCGGGCCTCCAGCGCCTCCTGGACCGTGTTGAAGTCCTCTGGCGCGGTGACCAGCTCATAGCGGCCCTCTTCCACGGAGACGTCGTCCACGCCCAGCTCCAGGGCGAGCTCCATGAGCTGCTCCTCGGTCATGGCGCCGCTCTCGATCTCGAACCAGCCGCGGCGCTTGAACTGCCAGCCCACGGAGCCGGCCTCGGCCATGGTGCCGCCGTGCTTGGTGAACAGGTGGCGGATCTCGGGCGCGGTGCGGTTGCGGTTGTCGGTGGTCACCTCCACCAGGATGGCCACCCCGGCCGGTCCGAAGCCCTCGTAGGTGATCTCTTCATAGGCCTCGCCTTCCAGCTCGCCGGTGCCCTTCTTGATGGCCCGTTCGATGTTGTCGCCCGGGACGCTGTTGGAGCGGGCTTCGAGCAGGGCCGTGCGCAGCCGGGGGTTGCCCTTGGGATCGCCGCCGCCGAGCCGGGCCGCGACCGTGATCTCCTTGAGGATCTTGCTGAAAACCTTGCCGCGGCGCAGGTCGGTCGCCGCCTTCTTGTGCTTGATCGTGCTCCACTTGCTATGGCCGGACATGCTGGCTCCTCGGGGGACGAGACGGAAGGCGCCCATTCTACACCGCCCCCCGGACCGGCGGGTAAATCTCTCAAAAATCAGGCCCTTCGAGGAGTTTCCGATTGACTGCCGCCCCGCGGAGTGTTAGAAAGGCTTGTCTTTCAGCAGGAGAACCCCGTATGTCGTCGATCCTCGTCGTCGAGCCCGAGCATCGTTCCAGCGAGCGGATCCACGCCGCCCTGGGGGCCGGAGGCTGGGCGATCCGGGTGGTGGGCGGCCCGGGCGAGGCGCAGCAGGTCGCCGCGGTCGAGCGGCCGGACCTGATCCTGGTCAGTTTCTCGGTCCCCGCGGCCGACGCCGTGGCCGGCGCGCTCTCGCGCAGCTCGGGCAAGCCGGGCCTGGTGCTCGCCCCGGACTTCACGGATCAGGAGCTGCGGGACCTGGTGCAGAGGAGTCTGCCGGTACCAGCGCCCGTGCCGGCCCCGGCGCCGGCTCCTCGCAACGTCATGCTCACCTCGGCGGACATCTTCGGCGACGTGCTGGCCGAGGTCGAGGCGGACGAGCCCGCCGCGCCCGCGCCTCCCGCCCCGGCTCCTCCGCCGCGCCCGGCCCCGCGCCCGGCCTTCGACGACGACGAGATCAACCGCAAGCTGGAGAAGACGCTTTCCGGCGTGATGAACCTCGGCAGCCTCGGCCAGGAGCCGAAGCGCCCGGCGCCGGCACCTCCGCCTCCGGTCCAGAGCGCTCCGGCGCCGCCAAGGCCCCCAGCACCCGCTCCGGCGCCGCCGCGCCGCCCCGAGCCGGCGCCGGACTCGGACGTCGACGCCCTGCTCAGCAAGACGCTCTCGACCCTGGAGCTGGGCTCCCGGCCGAAGCCCGCCGCCGCTCCGGCACCGCCCAGACCGGCCGCGCCGCCGCCGGCTGCTGCCCGGCCGTCCAGGTCCGACTTCGATATCTCCGCGGCTCTCGACGGCCTGACTCAGCGCCGCCCGCCGGCTCCGCCGCCGCCGGCCGCTCCACCGGCGCCCCCGGTGTCTCCGGCCGGGGCAGCCACCGTGAGGGTCCCGATCCCGAAGCCGGCGCCCGAGGCTCCTCCGCCGCCTCTGCCGCCGCCAATCTTCCCCGAGGCCGAGCTGCTCGCCGATCCGCTGCCCGACATCTCCGAGGTCTTCGCGGAGCCGGTGATCGAGGCGCTGCCCGAGCTCCCGGACCTCCCCGACCTGCCGCCGCCGGCCTCTCCGCCTCGCAGCGTCGCGCCGGTCATGGATGTGGCGGCCACCCAGCGCATCCAGATCCCGCCCCTGTCCGTGCTCTCCGCGATCCACGAGGAGAGCGGCGACCAGCCCGGCGAGCGCTTCGGCCAGTACACGCTCCTGGAAAAGATCGCGGCCGGCGGCATGGCCGAGGTCTGGAAGGCGCGCATGCGCGGCGTCGAGGGCTTCCAGAAGACGGTCGCGATCAAGAAGATCCTGCCCCACATGACCGACAACTCCGAGTTCGTCGGCATGTTCATCGACGAGGCCAAGCTGGCGGCCCAGCTCAGCCACCCGAACATCGTCCACATCTACGACCTGGGCAAGATCGGCCGCGACTACTACATCGCCATGGAGTACGTCGAGGGCAAGGACCTGCGGTCGCTGATGAACGCCGGCCGCCGCAAGGGGATCCGCCTGCCGCTCGCGCTCGCCCTGTTCATCGCCGCCCGGCTGGCGAGCGCCCTCGACTATGCCCACCGCAAGCGCGACTTCGAGGACCGGGACATGGGCCTGGTCCACCGCGACGTGTCGCCGCAGAACGTCCTCCTCAGCCTGGAGGGGGACGTGAAGCTGTGCGACTTCGGCATCGCCAAGGCCGTGTCCAAGGCCGGCCAGACCCAGATGGGCGCGCTCAAGGGGAAGCTCCAGTATATGTCGCCCGAGCAGGCCTGGGGCCGGCCGGTGGACGCGCGCTCCGACCTCTTCTCCCTCGGCGCGGTGCTGTTCGAGATGCTGACCGGGGAGCGCCTGTTCACGGGCGACACCGAGATCGCGGTGCTCGAAGCCGTGCGCCAGGGGCAGATCCGCCCCACGCGCCAGTACGACCCGTCGATCCCGGCCGAGGTGGACGAGATCGTGACCCGCGCCCTGGCCCACGAGCCGCAGAACCGCTTCGCGAGCGCCGGCGAGATGAAGCAGCGGATCGAGACCGTGCTCCACGCTCTCAACCTCTCGCCCGGCCCGACCGACCTCGCGGCCTACGTGCAGCGCGTGCTGGACGAGGAGCCGTCGAGCGGCGACTGGAGCCAGCTCTCGGCGCCCGCGGCCATCCCTGTAGCCCCCGTGGCCGCACCGGTCGTGGCCGCACCGGAGCCCGAGCCTGTCGCTCCGCCTCCTCCGGCGGCGTCCGTCAAGATCCCGCCGCCCAGCTTCTCGGCTGACGATTACGGCCCGGCCGCCCAGGCCGTGGACATGCCGGACTTCGCGGACTTCGCGGCCGACCCCTCGTTCCCCTCGTTCGAGCCCGCCGCGCCGTCGGAGCCCGAGCCCGTGGCCGCGGTGGCGCCGCTCGGGGAGGTGCACGTCGAGGAGCCCGCCCGGAGCAGCCGCAGATTCCTGTACGTCCTGATCGTCGTCCTGCTCCTGGCGGCGATCCTGATGTTCTTCTTCCTGCTCCGGAAGCCGCGGACGGCGAGCCCCTCGTCCGGCCCGGCCGCAGGATCGGGGACATCGGTGACTCAACCGGTTGCGCCGCCCGCCGCGCCGGTCGCCCAGACTCCGGCGGCCACCCCGACCACCGCCACGAAGGCGCCCGGCCTGTCGCAGGACGAGATCGAGCGCATGGTCAAGGAGGAGATGGGGCGGCGCGAGGCGGCGATCCGGCGGTCCAAGGAGGCCGAGCTCGAGAAGTACAAGAAGGAGATCGAGCGCATGCAGGCCGCGGCCCGGAAGAAGAAGGAAGCCGCCGACGCCGCGGCCAACGAGGGCGAGCCTCCGCCGCAGCCCTGAGCGATCGCCGGGCGACAGAACTTGTCAGCTCCGGCGATCCAGAGTATCCTCACCCTCCGCTAGTGCCGGAGGAGATATGACGCTGAACGAACAGCAGAGAAAGTTCTACGAGAATACCCTCGCGGTCACCCGCCAGGAGATGGAAGAGCTCGACCGTCTGATCGAGGAGGAGCTCGCCAAGGTCAAGGACCGGCTGGCCGAGCTGCAGAACGCCAAGAAGGCCTCCCGCCAGATGTACGATGCGGCCTGCCTGCGGCTGGGCATCGACAACGACCTCGAGGCCGAGGAAGCGCAGCACTCCGCGGAGTGATCTCCGGCGGGGCTCGCCGTCCGCCCCGTTCAAATCCCATGGCCTGGTTCAAGAAGACCAAACAGCCCAAGCCCGTCCGCCAGGACCGTCCGCGCAGCACGGTCCCGGAGGGGCTCTGGGTCAAGTGCGACGGTTGCAAGGAGGTCATCTACTCCCGCGACCTGGAGCGCAACCTGCGCGTCTGTCCGAAGTGCGAGTTCCACATGCGGATCGACGCCCGGGCGCGCATCGCCCTGCTCCTGGACGAGCCCGAGCCGCGCGAGCTGTTCGCCGGGATCAGCCCCACGGACCCGCTCGGCTTCAAGGACTCGAAGCGCTATCGCGACCGCCTCAAGACCTACCAGCAGGCGGTGGACGAGCGCGACGCGGTGGTGGTCGTCCAGGGCCATCTCGACGAGATCCCGGTGGTGCTGGCCTCCATGGAGTACCGCTTCATGGGCGGCTCCATGGGCTCGGTCGTGGGTGAGAAGATCGCCCGCGCCGCCGAGCGCGCCCTGGACCGGACCTGGCCGCTCATCGTGGTCTCGGCCTCGGGCGGCGCCCGCATGCAGGAGGGCGTGCTCTCCCTCATGCAGATGGCCAAGATCTCCGCGGCCCTCGCCCGCCTGCGCGACGCGCGCCTGCCGTACATTTCGATCCTGACCGATCCGACGACCGGCGGCGTCACCGCCTCCTTCGCCATGCTGGGCGACCTGAACATCGCTGAGCCCGGCGCCCTGATCGGCTTCGCGGGTCCGCGCGTCATCGAGCAGACGATCCGCCAGAGCCTCCCCGAGGGGTTCCAGCGGAGCGAGTTCCTCCTGGAGCACGGCTTCCTCGACCTGGTGGTGAAGCGCGCCGAGATGAAGGAGACGCTCGCGCGCTGCCTCCGCCATCTGTACCAGCCCTGAGCGCGGACGCCGTCCTTTCGCGCCTCGAACGGCTGGGCATCCGCCTCGGCCTGGAGAGCTTCCGCCAACTCTGCGCCGATCTGGGCGACCCCCACCTCCGGTTCCGTTC
>DATANP010000719.1:0-12034 GCA_036266195.1 Thermoanaerobaculia bacterium
CCAGTAGACCTCTGGAGGCCCTGTTCCAGGACGAGCAGAGCGTCGCAGTCTGGTGGGGAGCCGAAGTCGAATGTGCCTCTGCGATGGCGAGGCTCGAACGGATGGGGAAGCTCACCCCGGCGGAGACGAGCGATGTGTTTCAACAGATCCAGAAACTCGCTCAGACCTGGAATCTCATCGATCCGGTGGAGTCTATCCGAGTCTCCGCCAAGCGCTTTCTCCGCGTTCACGACCTCCGAGCCGCGGATGCCCTCCAACTCGCCGCGGCATTTCTGGCTGCCGAAGGCCGCCCCGCAAGCCTGGAGGTCGTCTGCCTGGATGACCGGCTTGTCACGGCAGCTCGCCGAGAAGGCTTTCAGGTCATCGATCGTATTTCCCTTCTGAGCGCGTAAGGCGGCAATCCCAGGGATCACTTCGCCTCGACAGGCTTCGCCTTCCTCACCTCTGCCAGCTTGCCCTGGACCTCGCCCAGCGTACCCGGCGGCAGGAGCAGGATTAGATTCCGGTCGCTCGCCGTGGCCGGGGTGCCGGCCGCGACCGGCGCGAAGAGCTTCAGGGTCTCCTGGCCCTTCCCCTTGGTGCCGAGGGTGATGGTCAGCACCGGCTTGCCGTTGGGGGTGATCCCGACCGCCACCGCCTCGTCCGGAGTCAGGAGTCGGTCGGCCTTGGCGCCGACCAGGGAGAAGAGGAAGTCGCTGACCGGCAGGTAGGAAATCGTGTCCTTGCCGCGCTTCCAGTCCGGCTCGGCGCGGTTTAGCGAGAGCGAGCCCTGGGCGTCCTGGACCGTGGCGGTCTCCACCTCGAAGGTCTCCAGCGAGGAGAGGGAGGTGGCCCGCCACTCGGCCGCCGGACGGGCTGCGGCCTCGGCCAAGCGGGTCCGGATTTCGAACTGCTGGCCTCCCGATCTCGCTTCGTAGGTCTTCGCGGCCGCCATAGGGTCCTCACCCTCCGGGGCCGGAGTCTCGACCTCGGCTCCCAGATCGATCCGGAACGGCGGAGCCTCGTCGGAGATCACCTCGACCACAGTCTGGGGCTGGATCGGCGCGCCTCCGTCCACGAAGCGCTCGGCCGTGAGGCCGCTCAGCTCCGCAAAGAGGTCGTCGACCTTGTCGCGGTCCGCCCGGTCCTTGATCGGGCTCTCGATGCGGAAGGAGTCGCCCTGCTTCGCCAGAACGACCTTTTGGGATCCCGACGCCAGGGTGATCCGCTGGACGTGGTCGCGGTCTCCCCGGTAGATCTGGCGGTCGCGCCAGTCGCCGGGATTGCGCCGGATGTCGGTCAGGATCGAGTCGCTCACCACCACGGCGCCCTTGGTTCCTTCGAGCGCCGCGATGGTGGTGCCGCTGGTCGGGATCTCGGCTCCGATCTTCAGCACCTTCTCGCCGTCGGCGGTCTTCACCTTCACCGTGGCCCGGGGCTGGTCGAGGCCGACCTCCTTCGGGTTCACGTCGTCCAGCTTGCGGACCGTGTCGAGCGCGCCGAGCGCGTCGAGCAATCCTTCCACGAGCGTGGTATCAGCCCGGGCCTTCAGAGGCTCGACGATCCGCCACTCCGCGGACGGCTCCACGGCCAGCTCGTCGTCCTCCTTCTTCTCTTTCTTCGGCGCCGGCTGGCCCGCCTTCTCCAGCCGGACCGTGCCGGCGTCGGACTGGAGGGAGACGGCCGTGACCTCGTCCTTCTTGAGCGGGATGGCCTTCTTCTCCAGCTCGGTGCGCTCCTCGCTGGACGGCTGCTCCTTGTCGTAGAACCAGATGTACGAGCCCAGGCCGAGGACCAGCACCAGCAACACGAGCAGGGTGCGCGGCTTCATGGGCTACCTCCGGCGCCGGGACCAGACCACGAAGCCCGCGATCGCCGCCAGCGACGGGAGCAGAAGCAGGGCGACGCCGTAGACGGTCCAGGACTGCTCCTTGGTCAGGTTGAGCCTCACCTGCTCGGTCTTGCGCGGCGGGATCGCCAGGAGCGTCTCGCGCTCGACGAGCCAGTTCAGCGCGTTCGAGAGCAGGATCGCGTTCGGCGAGTTCGCCTGGATGAGCTGGTTCGTGGCGAAGTCGGCGTCGCCGAACACCACGAGGCGCATCTTCTTGCCGTTGCGCTCCGACTCCGCGGCCACGCCGAGCGGCACCGGCCCGGGCACGTCCTGCGGTCCCTTCTCCACCTCGGCCAGCGCCGCGAGGTTCGTCTCCCCCCAGCCGTCGCCCGAGGTGTGGAGCAGCTCGGTCACGTTCGCCCCCTCCCCGGCCTTGCCGACCGACCGCGCCACCGAGAACAGCACGGGCAGGCGCGACTGGGAGAGCGCGTTCGTCACCGGGTGGCTGCCGAACTCGTTGGCGAACAGGGTCGCCGCCGTGTAGCCCGGGATGGTGTTCGGAGGATCGACCACCACGTCGCTGTCGAGGCGCACGCCGAACTGCCGGAGCCACGGCTCGAAGCCGCTCGGCGTGGGGCCGGAACCCTCGGTGCGGCCCAGATTGGGCTCGAGCAGCGCCAGGAGCCGGCCGCCGCCGTTGAGATACACGGTCAGGGCGTCCAGCTCGGGGTTGAGGAACGGGCTCTGCGGGCCGGCCACGACCACGAGGTCCGTGCCCGGCGGGATCGCGGTCTTGCCGACCGCCGACCACTCCTCCACGTCGAAGTTGTCGGCGCCCAGGATCTGCTGGATGCCGGCCAGGCCGTCCGGCTGCTGGCTGTCGAGCGAGCGCTCGCCGTGGCCGGTGGTGAACAGGACCTTGGGCTTGCGACCCTCGTTGAGCTGCAGGATGGTGCCGGTGAAGAGCTGCTCGCCCTTGAACCCCTTGAGCGATGGGGCCTGGCCCATCTCCATGCCCGAGAAGTCCATCTCCGCCAGGCTGTCGCTGGGGATCGCCCGCCGGTCCTTGCCGCTCTGGACGACTACGCCGTAGCCGGAGATCTGGTACTGCTGGATGAGTTGCTGGGCCTCGATCGGGTTGCGCTGCGGATCGATGAAGCGCGTCTTCACCCGCGGCGAGGCGGCGCCGTACTGCGACATCAGCTCCTGCACGGGCTGGTAGAGCTCGTCGCCGGGCGGCAGGAAGACGATGAACTCGACGTCGCGCTTGAGGTCCTTGAGCACGTTCTTCGACTTGTCCGAGAGCGTGTAGAGGTCGCTCGACGTCCAGTCGAAGCGCTTGTGGTACTTCCAGCCGAAGTAGTTGACGATCGCGAGCAGGGCGGCGATCAGGAGGACGGCGGCCGAGAGGGTGCCCGTCCGGACGAGCCAGCGGCGGTTCACGTCAGCCATGCGCTACCTCCACTTCCTGTCTTCCAGCGCGCGGCTGGCCAGGAACAGGAAGAACAGGGTGGATGACACGTAGAACACCAGGCGCCGACTGTCCACGATGCCGCGGGAGAATTCGTCGAGGTGCTCGCCCAGGCTCAGGTAGGAGAAGATCTGCTTCGCGGTCTCGCCCGCGAAGATGTCGGTGAACCAGCCGAGCAGGAAGAGCAGGAAGAGCAGCGCGGCCGTGACCATGGCGGCCACGAGCTGGCTGCTCGTGGTGGCCGACGCGAAGGTGCCGACCGCCAGGAACAGGGCGCCCACGCAGAGGATGCCGAGATAGCCGGCGAGCACCGGCCCCCAGTCCACCTCGCTGTAGGCGTCGATGATCACCGCGTAGATCACGGTGGGGAGCCAGAGCGAGGCGAAGAACGTCAGGGCCGCGAGGTACTTGCCGGCGATCACCTGGCCTTCGGTGATCGGCGCGGTCATCAGCACCTCGATCGAGCCGCTGCGCAGCTCCTCGCTGATCAGCCGCATGGTGAGCACCACGCCGAGGATGAGGAGGATCAGCGTGGTGCTGCCGAAGAAGTACGTCATCGGCGGCCCGGCCGGCGACCGCGGGTCGCTCAGGATCGAGGCCAGATTGCCGAACACGATCCCGTTGACGATCAGGAAGAAGAACAGGACCACATAGGCGAGCGGCGAGACGAAGAACGCCCGCAACTCGCGGAGATAGGTCGCCCAGACCGCCTTCATGACGGCACCTCCTGGCTATCCCCGCCGGCGGCAACGTCGTGGGTGGTGAGCTGGACGAACAGATCCTCCAGCGAGGCCCGTCCGCGGGCCAGCTCCAGGAGGACCCAGCCGCGCTCGACCGCGGTCCGGAAGACCTCCTCGCGGATATCGGCGCCATTGCGGAAGTCCACCACGAACCCGCCGTCCCCGGACGAATGGACGCCGGTCACGTCATGGATCAGACCCAGGACCTCCGGCACGTCGGCCGGCGCGTCCTTGAGCGTGATCCGGAGGTTGGGGTTGGTCTGCCGCAGGCTGTCGGGCGTGCCCTGGGCCACGATACGGCCGCGGTCGATGATCACCACCCGGCTGCACAGCAGCTCGACCTCGGGGAGGATGTGGGTCGAGAGCAGCAGCGTGCGCTCGCGGCCCAGCTCGCGGATCAGCTCGCGGATGGCGATGATCTGGCGCGGGTCCAGGCCGACCGTGGGCTCGTCGAGGACGAGCACCCGGGGCTTGTGGAGGATGGCGGTCGCGAGCCCCACCCGCTGCCTGTAGCCCTTGGAGAGGGTGCCGATGATCTGGCGCCGCACGTCCGAAAGCAGGCAGCGCTCGACGGTGTTGCCGATCGCGTCGCGCGCCTCGTTGCGGGAGAGCCCTTCGAGGCGGGCGCGGTAGGCGAGGTACTCCTCGACGCGCATCTCGTTGTAGAGGGCGACGTTCTCGGGCAGGTACCCGACCTGCCGGCGCGCCTCGCGGGGCGACTCGAACAGGTCCTTGCCCGCCACCGTGACGCTGCCGCTGGTGGGCGGCAGGAAGCCGGTGATCATGCGGATCGTGGTCGTCTTGCCCGCGCCGTTCGGCCCGAGGATGCCGACGATCTCCTTCTCGCCGACCGAGAAGGAGATGTCGTCCACGGCCGTGAAGCCGCCATAGCGGCGGACCAGGTTCTGTGCTTCGATCATGGGAAGAGGATCCCTCCAAGAGCCAGGGCCGAGCTAGAGCAAATCGGGTGCCCGGGTTTTCCGGGCGGAAGAGACGCTTTTCGTGCCAATCTGGCGCGCCGGGCAATGATATCCTGTCCGGCATGGCAGACAAGGACAAGGCATCGGGAATGAAGTCGGCCTATGAGCTGGCGCTCGAGCGGCTGGAGAGGCAGGGCATCGAGCGGCCGCGGGAGGAGGGGTTGTCCGGGGAGGTCAAGGAGAAGGTCGCGGAGCTCCGCCGCCAGGCCGAGGCCAAGCTGGCGGAGCTCGAGATCCTGCACCGCGACCGGCTGCGCAAGGGCCTCGATCCGGTCAAGCGCCAGGAGGAAGAGGAGGAGTACGTGCGCGAGCGGCGCCGCATCGAGGAGGACCGCGACCGCAGGATCGAAAAGGTCCGGGCGCAGTAGAATCCCGCGCCATGCACACCACCCGCCGCCAGGCGCTCGCCGGCGCCGCCGCGCTGGCCCTCGCCCGACCGCTCTCCGCACTTCAATCCGGAGCCGCCGCGATCCGGAAACCCGGCCGCCTGCGCCCCGGCGATACGGTCGGCCTCGTGAACCCGGCCGGCGCCTCCTGGGAGCCGGCGAACGTCGAGATCGTGGCCGAGTCGCTGACCGCTCTCGGATTCAAGACGAAACGCGGACCGAACCTGCTCGCGCGGCGAGGGTACTTCGCCGGCACGGACGAGCAGCGCGCCTCCGACTTGAACGCCATGTTCGCGGATCCCGAGGTGCGGGCCATCCACTGCGTCCGCGGCGGCTGGGGGTGTGCCCGCATCCTGCCGCTCCTCGACTGGAAGACGATCGGGCGCAACCCCAAAATCCTGCTCGGCTACAGCGACATCACCGCGCTCCTGCTCTCCCTCCAGGCGAAGACCGGCCTCGTGACCTTTCACGGCCCGGTCGGCAACTCACAATGGAACCCGTTCAACGTCGGCTACATGAAGAGGGTCCTGCAGGACGGCGAGGCGGCCACCTTCGAAAACCTGAAGGAGGTCGGTGAAGACGACCTCGTGCAGACCGAGAACAGGGTGCAGACCCTCCGGCCCGGCACCGCGCGCGGCCGGCTGCTCGGCGGCAACCTGACCGTTCTGACCAGTCTCGTCGGCTCTGGCTATCTGCCGGACTGGGACGGCTGCATCCTCTTTCTGGAGGACGTCGAAGAGGCGCCCTACCGGATCGACCGGATCCTCACCCAGCTCCGTCTCGCCGGCATCCTTTCGAAAGCCCGCGCCGTGATCTGGGGCCACTGCACGGACTGCGATCCGGGCGAAGGCTTCGGCTCGCTCACGGTCACCGACGTGCTCCAGGACCACCTTCTGCCGCTCGAAGTCCCCGTCTGGTCGGGAGCCATGATCGGTCACATCGAACGGCAGTTCACCCTGCCCGTGGGACTGGAGGTCGAGGTGGACGCCACGGCCGGAACGATCAAGATGCTGGAAGCCGCCGTTTCGTGATGCTTCGCACCGTCTGCGCCACCCGCTATGTGACGCCGCTCAAGGAGGGCGGCTCGCTGCCGGCGATCGTCGAGGCCGACGACCTGGGCATGTACGTGCTCAAGTTCCGCGGCGCGGGCCAGGGCCCGCTCGCGCTCGTGGCCGAGCTGATCGCGGGAGAGATCGGCCGGGCCCTGGGCCTCAAGGTGCCCGAGCTGGTCCTCATGGAAGTGGATGCGGCGCTCGGCCGGAACGAGGAGGACCCGGAGATCCGCGATCTCCTCAAAGGGAGCGTCGGGATCAACCTGGCGCTCGACTACCTGCCGGGCTCCGCCACCTTCGACGCCGCGGCCGACCGCGCCGAGATGGACATCGCGTCCGACACGGTATGGTTCGACGCCTTCGTCACCAACGTGGACCGCACGCCGCGCAACCCAAACCTCCTCTGGTGGCATAAGACCCTGTACCTGATCGATCACGGCGCCGCGCTCTACTTCCATCATAGTTGGCCGAGCCTGGAGACCATGGCCGAAAGCCGCTTCGCCGCGGTCCGCGACCACGTCCTGCTGCCGTGGGCCAGCCGGCTCGAAGAGGCCGACCGGCGCCTGCGCGCCAAATTGGACGAAACCCTGTTCCAACAGATCGTCGAACAGATCCCGGAGGACTGGCTGGTGCCCGAAGGCAGCACCGACACGCCGGCGGACCGCCGCGCCGGATATGTCACGTTTCTGACGCGGCGGCTGGCGACGTCGGGATTTCTGGAGGAGGCGGTGAATGCCCGAGCGAAGCTCGTTTGACTACGCGGTCATCCGCGTGGTGCCGCGCGTCGAGCGCGGAGAGAGCATCAACGCCGGAGTGATCCTCTTCTGTCTCGAAAAGGATTTCCTCAAGGCCAAGATCGAAGTCGACGAGCCGCGCCTCCGGGCCCTCTGGCCCGAGATCGACATGGACCTGGTCCGGCGGCACCTCGAAGCCATCCCGAAGATCTGCGATGGAATTCCGGACGCCGGGCCCATCGGCCGCCTCTCCCTGCGCGAGCGCTTCCACTGGCTCGTGGCCCCGCGCAGCACGATCATCCAGATCTCGCCTGTCCATGCCGGCCTCTGCGATCACCCGGAGCGCGCGATCGAAGACCTGTTTGAAAAAGCGGTCCGCCTCCCCTGAGGCCGGCGGACCGCTCCACCCTTCACTTCGTCTCGCGCAGCGCGATCGTCCTGGATAGTCGACCGCCCTTCACGCTGTCGTAGGTCACTGTGACCTCGCCGTCTCCTTCCACCAGGAAGAAGAGGATGCGCGTCGAGACGCCCTCGACACCGGGCACCATCAGGCGCTCGGGACGGTGCTCCTGAAGCTCGACTTTATTCAGATAAGGATCGTCGACCAGGCCGCTCGCGATCACCTTGCCCCCGCTCACCGTGGCGATGTCCTGCCGGTGCAGCTTGCCGTTCACCGCTACCGCGGTCATGGACGGGATGGCGCGCTCGTTGAGCACCGGCACTTCCAGGCGCCACAGCCGGTCCCCCACCTTCTCGACCTGTGGGCTGCCGATCGACAGCTTCGGCAGATGATAGGCGTGGAAGAGGACGAAGGCGCTGTTGCGGTGCGTCTCGTCCTCCAGCGCCCAGCCTTCGGGGACGCGGTTCACGTCGCGCTTGAAGCCGCCGATCTCGACCTTGCCGTACTGCGGATGATCGTACGGATGCCAGTCCACCCACTGCCGGCCCAGCGACAGGACGTCGTTGAACTTCATCAGCTCCTCGTCGCTGATCTCGCCGTTCTTGTCGAAGTCGGCCGGCGGGTTGTACATCTCGTTGGTGAAGGCCAGCGCGCCCATGAGGCTGTAAAAGTGATCGGTCGTGGCGCCGTGGACGGTGTAGAGGTCCTTCCACGAGATGAAGTACCGGTAGCCCGGCAGCATCTTCTCGCCCTCCTTGCCGATCAGATCGTAGGCCTTCAGGTCCTGCGGCGAGTAAGGAGGATCGGCCTTGGCGCCGGGTCCGCGGAGGATCATCTGGCCGTTGTTGTGGAAGCTCTGCACCGCGGCCACGTTCATGTGCCGCAGCGCCCACGTCGCGATCGACCGCGTCTCCGGGATCGACAGCGGATAGTCGCCGGCACCGGCCTGCACGTAGCGCGGCTCCCAGGAGAAGCCCCAGGTGCGGTTGGGATCGACGTAGCCGACCGTGTCCTCGTTGACCCGGCCGTCGCCGTCGTTGTCGTAGCCCTCGCCGCCAAGCTCGACCCAGTCGCCGAGCTCGCCGGGCTCGACCGGCACGAGCAGCCGCAGGTCCTTGGGATCGAGCCTGTGCGTGCCCTGGCCCATCGGGACCTTCTTGCGCATCGTGGTGACGTAGCCATCGCCGTCCACGTCGTCGTAGCCGTCCTCATCGGCCACTCCGTCGCGGTCGTCATCGACCGGAACCATCACCGTGCGCGGGAAGTCCTCATCCGACGGGCCTTTGAACCACAGGGCCCGGCCGTCGGGATTGACCACGGGCAGGATGTAGAAGACCGACCGGTCGAGCATCTCGGTCACGCGCGGCAGCTTACCGTAGCTCTGCAGGAGGTAGCCGACCGTGTAGAGCGCGGCCTCGGCGCCCTGCACTTCGTTCGCGTGGGTGTTGCCATCCACATACATGGCCGGCTTCGACAGCTCGGGGCCGGTCGCCGGATTGGTGATCGTGATCATCCAGAGGTCGCGGCCCTGCGCGCTCTTGCCGATGCTCTCCAGCCGGGTCCACTCGGGATACGCGGCGGCATAACCCTTCAGGATTTCGACGATCTCCTCGTACGAGCGCAGGCGGTTGAAGGCAGGTGCCGGCGGAGTCCCCCGCGGCTGGATCGGCTCCGCGGATGATGGGAGCGCGGGGACCGCGAGGAGCGCCAGGGCGCCGAGCACGAAAAAGGTCTTGAGCAGTCTCATGGCGTTCACGCTCCCTTCCTGGCGGTGGCGGTCTTCTGATCGCGGCCGGCGTTGTCCGTGGTCAGATCGACCACGATCTTCGCGCCGGGCTCGGCCCGCACGAGCCACTCGCCCGTGAGGCTGCCGGTCGTTCCTTCGAGACGATCGGCGACCGCGTACGGATAGCCGGTCACCATCTCGACACCCTTGCCCGTCTGGAGCGTGAGGCGCACCGGCAGATGGACTTTCGCGCGGTCCCCCTGCTTCGTGTGGGTCGGGAGGTAGCCGCGGTTGCCGGCCACCGCCTTGACCCGGTAGATGCCGCCGCCCAGACTGGCGACGTCGAGCGACAGGATCTCCACCTTCGCCAGCTTGCCCGCCAGATCGAGCACCGTCTCCGTATGGGCCGCGAGGGCCGGTTTGAGAATGGACATCGGAGGATTGACCTCGATGAACGGATCGAGTCCGCCCACCTCGGCCTTCGTGCCGTCGGGCAGCGTGACCGGAGCCCAGGCGGTGAAGGCGCCCGGAGCGTTGGCGTCGACCCAGGCCAGCACCTCGCGCTCGCGGGTCCCCGCCTCGCTGGGCTTGCCGCCGCCACCGCCCCCCGCGCCCATCTGCTTCATGCGCTCCACCATGCCTTTCGGATCGATCTGTCCACCGCGCAGGAAATTGATCACCATCTTCGCGTTGAACTGGGCGGGAGCCTTGTTCTCCTTGAGGAAGGCGTCGATCTTCTCCTCGCCCTGTGCGATGAATTCCTCGGTCGTCATGGCCGCGACCTTGTCGAGCGTCAGGGCTCCGTCCGCCTTTTCCTCACTTTTCTTCTCGGCCTTGGGGATGCCCCAGACGTCCAGCTCGAGGGCCATGGCCCCGTACTGGTAGTAGAGCCAGGGCGTGAACCCTCCCTTGCCATACTGCGCGCCGGGCCGGTCGGCGGAGAGGCCGGCCTTCTTCAGGCGCTCCTTGTAGGCTTCAGCGAACTTGTCGAGATAGGCCTGGTCGGCGGGATCGACCTTCGTGGCCGGGCCGGCGCCGAGGAACTGCTGGAGCTGCTCTTTCGTGATGTTGTTCTGCCGGACAAATGGAAGGTTTTGCGCCACCTCCCAGACCTGGTCGATCGTGTACTCCTGCTCGGGATCGAAACCGAGGAGCTTCGCGGCCTGGGGCGGCACCTTGAACTTCTGCGTGCCGAGATCGCCGCCGCCGCCCAGGCTCTGCGGCGCGGCGAGCAGGTTGTTCGCCGGTCCGTAGACCACGGCCAGGGCGACGTTGCGGTGCCGCAGCAGGAAGTCCAGCAGGGCCTTGGTCTCGGGCGCGAAGCTCGACCACGGTCCGGCCTCGGGCGTCGAATAGGGGAACGCGTGAGGAAAGCCCTTGTCGGGCCAGATCCCGTCCGTGCCGTCCTCGTTCAATTCTCCGTCGCCGTCGTCGTCGCGGCCCTCGCTGACGACCCGGAATGCGCCTGCCCGCTGATCCATCGAATCCGCTTCGACCAGCACCCGAGGATCGGTCGAATCCGCGAGCCAGCCGCCCGCCGGATCCGGGATCCGCATCTTCGTGATGACCCCGTCGCCGTTCAGATCGTCCGTGGGGTCCTCGCCCTCCAGCCCATCGACGTCGTGGTCGATCTTCAGTCCGTCGCCGCCGCGGCGGGCGCGCGGCTTGCCGAAGATCGCGTCATGGGCGTCCGGGTTGAGGGCCGGCGCGACATAGAAGCTGTAGGAACCGAGAAGCTTCGCCGCCGGACTGTCCGCCGGAGCGTCGAGCAGGGTCCGGATCAGGTCGAGAGCGGCCTCGGTGCCGGCGTTGTGATACCCGGCGAGGTTCGCGCCGACGAACACGGCCGGCCGGCTGTCCGGATCGGCGCCGCCAGGAGCCGCGATCCGGACCACATGGAGAGCCCGGCCGCCGGCGGACTGGCCGATGGTGACCAGCTTGACCTCCTGCGGATGCTCCTGGCTCCAGGCCTGAAGCTGCCGTTCGACATCGGCGAACGGGTGATAGTCCTTGTACGTATCAGCGGCCGTCACCGGCCCAGCCAGGGCCAACAGGCCCAGCGCGGCGACGCCTGAGAGCAATCCCTTCACGAGCACCTCCCTCGAATTGGATGAGCCGGGGCACACCGGTTCCTGCCTCGTTTATACGCAGTCGGCGCGGGGGAGGTTTCGGCGCGGGAACCTTTTGCTCTTCTCGTGTGTCTAATCCTGAAAGCACACCCGAAGGAGGCGCCATGTCCTCGAAGACCATCCGCCTTTCCGCAGCGATCACCCTGTCGGCGTTCTGTCTTCTGTCCGTCGCGCTCCGGGCAGAGGAGAATCAGGTATCCCCGAAGCAGGAGTTCCAGGCGCTCCTCGAACGGGTGAAAAAATCGGATGCCTCCGTGGACTTCGCACGGATGCGGAAGCTCCAGACCCAACTCGACGACTACGAGCCGTACGGCGACTCGGAGAGTCACCCGTTCACCCTGTTGCGCCAGGGGAACCTCGACGGGGCGCAGGCGATGGTGGATGGGATGCTCGCGCAGAACTATCTCAACATGGAGGCGCACTTCGCCGGCATCCAGATCGCGGAGAAGCGAAAGGACGAGAAGGCGGCCGCCCACCACCGCTACGTGTTCCAGGGCGTCATCGACTCGATCCTCAAATCCGGCGACGGCAAGTCGACAAAGACCGCCTATGTGGTGGTCACCATCGACGAGGAGTACGCCCTGATGGGCCACCTCGGCCTACAGG
>DATANP010000720.1:0-13045 GCA_036266195.1 Thermoanaerobaculia bacterium
CCGAGGTCGTCCAGCACGGAGACCAGGAAGAGAAGGCCGCCGCGCCGCGTCTCGCCGCTCGCCCGGACCGGCAGGGCGAGGTCTTCGGCCGGCTCCGGTGGATCGGTTTCGGAGAGGGAGAGACCGGGCGCGGGCTCGGAGACGGAAGGCTCGGAGAGAACCGGCGTGGCCTCGGAGGCGGTGCGGGTTGCGGAAGCCCTGGAGAGGGTGCCGGTCGCGGCCGGGCCCGTCTCCCTCTCCTTCCGCTCCCGCCGGGATCCGGCCCTGGACAGGGAAGGCGCGCTTTCAGACGGTTCCGCCGATTCCTCCAGGACCGAGGCACGGACCGCGGCTTCCACCAGCGCGCGGATCCCGGCCGCGGAGGCGCGGCGCAGGAGAGCGGGATCGGCGTCCAGCATGGCGAGGACGGCGAGGGCGGAGCGGACCTCCGGGGGGAGAGACGACTCGGCCAGGACCATCCGTGCCAGTGGGGAGACGCGGACCGCGCGGCGCACCCGGCGCAGCTCGGGAAGGAGGGTCTCCACCGGCTCCGGCGAGACGTCCGAGGCCGGCGGGGTCCGATAAAGGGCCTCCGCCGCGGCGCGCGCTCCGGCGGCGCCGAGCGCCTCCTCCGCCAGGGCGAGCCAGGACGCGGCAGGGAGACGCCGCACGAGGCGGATGGTCAGCCCCTCCTCCGCCAGGGCGCGCAGCACCGGGACGATGGAGGCGCCCTCCCGCAGGAGCGTGCGCTCCAGGGCGATACCGGCCTCCTCGAAGGAGAAGCCGTCGGAGACCGGGCCGAAGCCGAGCTGGCTCCAGGCCCAGGCGCGCCGCAGGTCTCCCCTGGCCACGCCGGCGGCGAAGTCCACCAGAGCCTGGGCGCGCGAACCGTAGCGGGCCACCTGGTCCGTCCGCCCCTCGCGCACGGCCTCGCCGAGCGAGCGGGCCAGGGCCAGGCTCCAGGCGAGCGCCAGCTCGTCGTCGTCCGCCGACAGCCGCAGGCGCACCGGCGCGTGGATCTCGCGGATGCAGATCTCCTCGTGCAGCGGATAGCCGAGCCGCTCCAGGGCGCGCTCCAGCGCCTCGTCGAGCACGAGCCGGAGCGTCCGGTCGAGCCGCTGGCTCTCCTCCCGGCGGGAGAGGGGCAGGCGGTAGCGCGCCTCCAGGCGGTCGATGCGCAGGCTCTCCATAGCTCATCCCACCCGGCTGTCCCGGCCCAGGCGGCTCTTGCCGGTCCGCGTTCCGGCCACCGGACGGCCGATCACCGATCCTCGGCCCAGCGCCGCGGCTCCGACCTGGAGCGCGCGGAATTCGCTGGAGCGGCCCACGACCGAGGTCAGCTCGACGTGCAGGCCGACTCCCACCCTCATCCCCGTGCCCACGGTGCAGAGGTCGTAGAGCGTGTGGGCCGGGCGGTGGACCTCCAGGACGTGCCGCACCACGTCGAGCTGCTCGCCGTCGAGCGCCGCCGGGATCACCACGCTGAAGCGGTGGGCGTGGGCCTCGAACGAGCCCGCCCCGCGCGTGCGGAAGTGCTCGACCAAGAGGACCTGGCGCTCCAGGTAGATCTCCAGGAACCGCCGGAGGCCCGGCACCGTGCCGCGGAAACGGAACAGCCAGGCCGCCTCCTCGACGAGCCGCCGCTTGGCCTGGACCGGCCAGCGCTCGTCGAGCACCAGGCCGACGAAGCCGGCGAGCCAGGGCAGCATCTCGGGCGGCGCGCTCCACGGGTCGAGCAGGGCGCGGCGGGCCGCGGCGCGGGCGCCCAGCTCGGCGAGCGAGCCTTCGAGCGGCGCCAGGTAGCGGCGCAGGAAGTCTGCCGCGGCCTCGTCGCGCGAGTACGCCCGCGGCAGGTGCCGCAGCAGCTCGTGCGCCGGGCGCTCGACGCGCACGCTCCGCACCCGCGGCGTCACCTGCGTGTCGCCGTACAGCTCCAGGGTGACCCACAGGAAGCGGCCGGGCGGAGCGATGACTGGAGCCTCGTAGGTCTCTAAGGGGTCGTCCTCCGCCGTCTCGGTCCAGGGGATCTCGCGGCCGGTCTCGCGGCGGTGAAGCTTCTGCCGGACCTCGCCCTCGGCGGGCACCAGGGAGAGCGGCGGCATGGGCGGCGACAGGTCGGGCCGCGAGATCACCATGACCTCGGCGTTGGCCGGCGGCGTGCGCGCCAGCATGACCTCTTCGGGCGGCTCGTCGGCGGTGGCGAAATGCACCCGGATCTCCGTCTCCTTGGGGATGCAGGCGTCGAGGAACAGCCGCCCCCACACGGTCTGGAAGTCGCCGCTGTCGAGCCGGAAGGTGACCACCCGGCCGGAGGCGAGGTAGCGCTGGCGCGCCGGCACGGCGTGGCGGAACCCGCGGGCGCTCCAGAAGCCGATCCGGCCGTCCGGCGTGCGCACGATCCCCCGGCCGTCGTAGCCGCGCGCCTTGAGCTGCGGCAGGCGGTCGCGCCCCCCGGGCCGCAGGCGGAAGCGCAGGAAGTCCTGGCCGGGCCGGCGGGCCACCACGAGTGCGCCGTCCTCCTGGAAGGCGAGGTCGGTCGCGCCCGGCACGAAGAACCCTTCGCCCGGCCGGTCCAGCGGGACCACCGTGCCGCCGGCCAGAAGCCAGAGCTTCCCGTCGGGGTCCACGGCGAGACGGGTGGGCGGATCGATGCCTGGCGGGAGCGCCACGAGCCGCGGCCCGGTCTGCGCCTCCAGCACGGCAAGGGACGGAGTCCCGGCCAGGGCCGCCCAGACCTTGCGGCCGTCCGTGGCGAGCCCCAGGGGGGCGGCGGGCAGGAGGACCCGGCGGAGCAGCCGCCGCTCCTGGAGGTCGAAGACCAGGATGCGCAGCGCCCCGGTTTCGGCCACGAAGAGGCGGCCCTCCGCATCGACCGCGAGACCGCGCGGATCGGCGAGCACCCCGGTCTCTCCCTCTCCAGGCGCGAAGTCGCCGCCCTCTGGGGTTTCATCCGCGAAGAGCGACACCGGCGCCGGCCTCTCCTCCACCGCTGCCAGGGGATCGGCCGCGGCCCAGAGCAGCCGCTCGACGCGGCCCTCTTCGGGCAGGCTGTGATAGAGGCGGCACCAGGGATCGAACGCGAGCCCGGCTGCGGTCGGCGCCGGACCGTCCGGGACCTCCACGACCTCCTCGGTCTCCCAGGCGAGCTGCACGGCCGCCGTTTGGGACGGCCCGACCTGCAGGGAGGTCCCCAGGTGGGCCGAGCGGCGCCACTGGTCCTCGCTCTGCACGAGCGCGAACGGACGCAGGTCGGCCACGGTCAGCACTCCTCCCGCAGGACCGGGATGGGCACCGGCGTCTTCTCGGGCGGCACCGGCCCGAGGGCCTCGCCGGGCGCCGCGGGCGGGCCTTCCACCACGGTGATCTCGGTCAGCTCCGGCACCTCGTCCAGCTCCAGCTCGACCGTGCCGGGTACCCAGGCGCCGGCGGCCTCGTCCCAGCCTGCGACGCTGAGCCCTTCGAGGAACTCGACCCCCTCGACCTGGAGGGCAGCAGCCTCCAGCTCCGGGCCGTGCACGCGGCGGCCGAGCGGCCAGCCCTCGCCCGCCGGGCCGTAGGGTGGCAGCGGCGCCAGGTACTGGCGGATCACCTGGTCCACCCAGTGGCGCACGGCCTCGACGCCATAGCCGGGCTTGGCGCGCAGCCCCACGGCCACGGCCACCTTGCGGTAGGTCGGCGGGATCACGTACAGCTCGGTGGTGACCAGCCGGCGCGAGTCGAGCCAGCGGCAGACCGCGCGCAACAAGGTGCGGTCGGGCCGCGGCGCGGTGGGATGGCGGGAGTCCTCGCGTGGCCAGATCACGACTGAGACCACCCCGGCCGCCCGCGGGTTGCGGGTGTGCGGGTGGAAGACCGGCAGGCACTCGGCGCGGCCCACGCCGGCGCCCGGCGTCATCAGGGCCAGCTCGCGGAAGTCGCCGGCAGTGACCGCGCGGTCGCGCCGCCGCAGCTCGCCCGGGATGCGGGCGAGCGCCTCCGCGATGGGCTCCGCGTCCGCCCCGCCCCAGGCCGGCAGCGGGTTCGCGGCCTTGACGCTGGCGAAGGTGGCGAGCTTGGAGATCCCCTTGGCCGCGACGTTGCCCTCGGCGCCGCCGCCGTAGCGGTAGCCCACGGCGCGGATGCGCTGGCCGATCTGGGGCGGATAGCCCTGCAAGCCATTGCCGAAGCGGACTTCGCCGGCCTCGGGGTCGAGCACCCAGCAGCGGTCGGTCGGGCCGCAGGCGTGGAAGCCGTCCACCTCGCGCCAGGAGGTCCAGCCCTCGGGGCCTTCGACCTCCAGGACGAGACTGCTGGCGAGGACCGGGCGGTGGACCAGCCGGAGGCGCTGGTCCGGCTGCGCCGTGCCCAGGCCGAGCAGCTCGGTGCGGGCCTTGCGCGCCTGCTCCACCTCGACCGCATTGGCGCCCACCCAGAGCACCTTGCCGAAGCGGACGCCGTCATGGTGGAAGGCGCGCACCCAGAACGCCACCCGGGCCGCGGTGTCGTCGTCGAGCTGCGGCGGCAGGTCGCCGGTGCCGGCGAGGTCGGGATCACCGAGCGGGAAGACGCCCATGTCGTCGGTCCGGCGCGGCAGGCGCAGGCGCACCACGCCTTCCTGGCGCAGGCCGCGGGTGGTGTCTCCGCCCAGGCGCAGCGGCAGGTAGACAGGGTTGCCGTCCGCGTCCATGCGGCCGGTCGAGATCTGCCACTCCACGGCGCCCTGGGGGTCCGCGGCGCCTTCGCCCGGGCAGGCATCCACCTCGGCGGCCGAGGGCACCTCGCGGTCCGGGATGAAGCCCAGGTTCAGGTGGGCGGGATCGGGCAGCTCGGAGATCGTCTTGCGCAGCCCGGCCGTGTCCTCGTCCGGCGCCAGCACCGCCACCCAGACCATGCCGTCCACCGCCTGGCCGAAGTCCACCGGCAGGCCGTCGCCCGCGGGCGGCACGGTCTCGGCGCGGTAGCAAGCTGCCTGCTGGGTCGAAGCCAGGCCGTCGAGGGCGTCCACGGCGCGCAGGAAGAAGCCGAAGACCTCGGGCTCGTCCTCCTCGTCCGGCTGCTCGGTGGCGGCCTTGGACATGGCCCGCGCCTCGACCGGCAGGACGCGCGCCTCGGTGAGCGTCTCGAAGGGGAGGTTCCCCGCTTTGGCTTCGCTGCCCTGGGGCACGAGCACGCCGGCCGGCTCCTTGGTGGTCAGGGCTACCACGGCGCGGGCGGGCTGGGCGGGCCGCAGCGGCACCTGGAGCAGGCGCAGCATCTCCAGCCGCGCGGTCTCCGGGATCTGGTTGAAGCGGAAGAGGAGGTTCTCCCCGAGGAACGCGAACAGCTCCAGCAGCGTGATGCCGGGGTCGGTCGGGTTGTGATCGGTCCACTCGGGGGAGTAGACCGGGATGCGCCGGATCAGCTCGTCGCGGAGCTGCTCGTAGGAGCGGTCGTCGAGGATGGGCCTTGGCAGGGGCATGCTCTACTCCAGGTAGAACGGGTAGACGAGGTTGCCGGGGCTGCTGTCGCGCGTGTGGACGTAGGCGATCTCGATCCGCACCTCGGCGGGATCGTCGCCGGCTTCGACGCGCACGCCCTGCAGCCGGACGCGGGGCTCGAACGCGGACACGGCGCGCTCCACGTCCTGCCGGATCAGGGCGCGCGTGGCCGCGGTGTTCGGCTTCATCAGGTAGCGCCGCAGGCCGCAGCCGAACGACGGGCGCATCAGGCGCTCGCCCGGCTCGGTCTCCAGCAGAATGACGATCGCCTGGCGGACCTTCTCCGGGCCCTCCACGGGCGCCAGGGCACGGGTCTGGGGGTCGGGCAGCACGGGGAACCGCCAGCCGCGGCCGAGGAACGAGCGCGCGCTCATGCCAGTGCCTCCGGGCGCTCCACGCGCTCGTAGTACTCCAGCCGGGGGGCGACCGAGGGCAGGCTCTTGCGCGCGGCTGGGGCTGAATCGTGCGGCGGGAAGGCCTCGGCCAGCTCGGGCGGCGCGCTCTGCCGGAAGTCGCTCGCCAGGTCCACGGTCAGCCCGGCCAGGGCGTTCAAGTCGTTGGCGTACTTCGTCTTGAGGCCGGCGCTCACGTCGGGGCTGAAGTTGAGGTCGAGCTGCGCCTCGATGTCCGCCCGCAGGTCGAGCTTGGCGGAGACGTCCAGGTCGAGCTCGAAGTCGATCCCCGCCTTGAAGTCGACGTCCAGCGCGGCGACCAGGCCGGCGTCGATCGACACGATGGGCGGGATGCAGAACTTGAGGCGCAGCAGGAACCAGAGGCCGAACAGGAAGACCACCACCGGCAGGAACAGGCTGAGCACGAACGAGGCGACGATGGTGATCAGCGGGATGGCGAAGGAGCAGATCGCCGCGCCCTCGACCCGGCCGTTCTTGGGCTCGGTGCCGTCCATGTCGAACTCCATGGCCGAGTCCGGCGGCGAGATCATGCGCACCCCGGCCGACTCGCCCATGGGCAGGGCCTGCGCCTCCAGGGCCTTCAGGTCCGGGAGCTGGATGTTCACCGGCTTCAGGTTGGTCCCCTCGAGGTCGAAGTGCGGCGCGAGCTGGTAGCGCTCCGTGGCCTCGCTCCAGACCAGCGGCCCCCGGCAGTCGCGGCGCGTGCTCTTCTTCGGGCAGGGCGGCCGGTGGCGGCGCACGAAGCAGCGCACCTCGTACAGGCTGCGGTCGTCGAAGCGCGGGTTGCCGAGATCGTCCTGGTCCGAGCCGCCGGTCGGCACCACGCCGAACCAGACCGTCCGCCCGGCCGCCGAGTGGCGGGGCTTCGCCGGATCGGGGATCAGCGGGTAGAGGGGGAGGATGGCCTCTTCGGTCTCCTCCGGCGTCTCCTCCACCGTCTGCCAGGAGCCGGTGCCGGGCAGGGCGCCCGGGATCCACCCCTGGAGGTCGATGCTCACCCCGAACCCGACCGCGATCTCCCGCAGCTTGCCGAACGCCAACTGCTGCGCCTCCTGCTGCTCCTTCATCTGGACCGAGGCGCTCATCTTGTCGAGGCCCAGGGTCTGGAACGCCGAGACCTTCGCCTGCGCGGCGCTCAGCTCGACCAGGGCGTCCGCCACCTGCTTGCGGGCCGCGGGCGGGGCCTCGACCCGGCGCCGGCGCACCACGAAGCCGGCCTCGCACACGCCGTCGCGGTTCGCGCCGGGGAACCCCGGCAGGTCGCAGCACAGCTCGCACACCACCAGGTAGAAGCGGCCGTGGGTGGGCAGGAAGAGCTTGCGCACGCCGGTGCGCTCCAGGCGGAGGTTGGAGAGCGCGTACTTCGAGATCTTCCCCGGCACCACGCGGTGCCCCTGGTCCTCGTCCTTGTATTTGAGGGAGCGCTGCGGCTCGGCCAGGAACTCGTCCATGAAGGTCGCCGAGGCGTACTTCTGGAAGATCGGGCGCGACAGAC
Source organism: Thermoanaerobaculia bacterium (assembly GCA_036266195.1). Taxonomy (GTDB): domain Bacteria; phylum Acidobacteriota; class Thermoanaerobaculia; order Multivoradales; family UBA5704; genus DATMER01. The sequence goes on from DATANP010000720.1 coordinate 7,344, forward strand.
GGCCGGCCGCGGGTATGCCCGGCTTCGACCAGCGGTACCAGGGGCCCACCAGCTTCCACGGGTGCTCGCAGCGCGCGTCACCAGACATTGCCGGCTCCCGGGGTGTAGGAGGGCGAGACCACCGCGGTCTCGGCGATCAGGGTCTGGCACTTGACCACGCCGTCGAAGATCGCCATGGGGGCGTGGACGTTGACGATCGAGGCATAGAGGTCGACCGAGACGTTGGCGCGCAGCTCGATCTGGCCGCCGGCCGTGAACACGACCGTGGAGCCGCCGGAGTGGGTCAGGGTCACGGTCTGGGCCGCGTCGTCGAGCACCACCTTGTGGCCGCTCTTCATGGACAGCGTGACCTTGGGCGCGCCCGCCTTGTCGTCGAACTCCAGGACGCTGCCCGAGCGGGTCTTGATCAGCCGCTTGTCGTTGGCCGCCGCGGCCTCCTCGGGCAGCGGCTCCTTGCCGTTCCAGCAGGCGCCCACGATGTAGGGCCGCCGCGGATCGCCGGCCTCGAACGCCACCACCACCTGCGAGTCCACCTCGGGCAGCACCTCGAAGCCCTGGTCCTTGTCGGCGTAGGGCGACAGCAGGGTGGCCCAGGCGCGCACGCCGTCGCCCTCGCCGCCGAGCCAGGGGAGCTTCACCTGGATGCGGCCGAGCTTCTCGGGGTCCACCAGGTCGGTGACCAGCGCCGGGTAGAGGCCGTAGAACGGGAGGAAGCCGCCGTCCGGGCTCATGCGCCCTCCTCGATGGTCGGCCGCTCGGCTTCGAAATGGGTGCGGAAGCCCTGCTCCTGGTCGAAGGTGTGGCGCACGCGGGTGGCGTGGTAGCCGGCGCCCTCGAACGGCGGGCCGACACGCTGGAGGGTGAGCCCGCTGCCCACCACCAGGTCGGCGCTGCCGCGGGTGGTGCCGGCCACCTGCACGAAGGAGCGGCAGCGGCGCAGCATATCGGCGCGCGCCCAGTCCGCGGCTTCCGAAGACGTCAGGGGGACCTCGCGCACGCGGTGCGACACGCGCTCGCCGAAGGCCCGCTTCAGCACGTCCGGCCCGGTGCGCCCACCGGCGATCTCGGATTGGATGACATCGCCGCCCGCCTCCTCGTCGATCGCCGCCCGGTCGGCGGCGTCGTAGCCGCAGACCCGCACCGCCGTGCGCTGGTGGGCGAGGTCGGCGCGCGCCTGGAGGCGCAGCAGGTGGTCGCCCTGCACCAGGGTCAGCTCGGTGGCTCCGCGCTTGTCGCGGCTCTTGAAGAACAGCGTGTCGTCCTGCACCCAGACCTCGGCGCGCAGCCGGCGGGCGCGCTCGCGCAGGAAGGCGAGGTCGCTCACGTTCCACTGCTGGACGAGGTCGTAGGTCGGCCCGTCGGCGTCCACCTCGGCGGTGAGGCCGTGCTGGGCGGCGATCTCCTCGGCGATGGCCTTGTCGCTCATGCGCTCGTAGGTCCTCATCCGGCGGGTGGTGCGCAGGTCCATGAAGCGGTCCTCGGCGAACACCACGACCTCGGGCACGCTGCCCTCCTCGAAGTCGGCCTCCAGGGCGCTGATCCGGCCGCGGAAGACCGTGCGCGGGTCCTCGCCGGAACCCAGGGCGACGTCGAACGTGCGGCCGAAGTCGAAGACCCGGCCATCCAGATGAAGAATGCCGTCCGGCACGCCGGGCCGCGGGCCGAAGGCCAGAAAGCGGGCCGACAGGGTCTTGAGCCCCTCGGTGGTCTCCTCCACCTCCAGCCGCATCAGGTCGTGGCTCAGCTCGGCGCGGAGCTGGCCGTCCACCGTCAGGGCCGGCGCGGTCTGGGTGAGCATGGGCTCAGTCATCGAACCCCTCCGCGCGGGTGCGCAGCGCAAGGCGGCGCTGCTGCTCGATCTGCTGGCGCAGGCGGTCCTCCTTCTCCCACCGGCCCTCCCCCGGCTTCTCGCCCGTGGCGGCCACGGGCTCGGGCTCGGGCACCACCTCGGTCACCGCCCTCTGGACGTAGGTGCTCATCGCTTCCCTCCACAGCCGCAGCCGCAGCCGCCCGGCCGTCCCGAACGCCCCTTGTGCTCGTCCCGGGTCTTGCGTGCCGGAGCCGGCAGCGCATTCTCCGGCATGCTCGGCACGCTCGGCCGCAGCGGCACGCCGAAGCCGAAGCTCGCGGCGCGCGGATCGACGCGCGGCGGCCGGGGCGCGGGCGGAGCCGCGGCCTGCCGCGCCGGGCTCGGCACGCCGGACAGGGCCAGGGGCGCGCGCGGCTGCTCGGGCAGGCCCGGCCGCGCCGGAGCCGCAGGAGTGACTGCGGGTGGCAGGGCGAAGGCCTCGCGCGACGCCTCGGCCGCCGCGGTGGTCTTGACGATCGCCACCGACTCCACGGCCGACGTCACGCCGCCGGCCGCGGACAGGGCGAAGCCCGCGCCGAGCTGCGGATCGAGGCTGCCGCCGATCGCGGCGCTGTAGCCGGAGCTGACCGCCGCGTCCGCCTTGAGACCGAAGGCAGCCTCGGCCGGCGCGTCCGCCCCGGCGCCGAAGCCCACGCTTGCTCCCAGGCCTGTGCTGGCGTTCAGGCTGGCATCGAACCCGACCTCGACCCCGGCCTCCAGCGTCAGCCCGCCGCTCAGATCGACGTCAAGGCCGCGCCACGCGCCGGGATCGAGCCCCATGCGGGCCGCGAAGCCGGCGGCCGTCTCGCCGCCCAGGGAGAGGCTGGCCGAGGCCGAGAAGCCGAAGCTTGCCGAGAGGCCGATGGACAGGCCCGCCGAAAGTCCGATCCCGGCCGAGAGGCCCAGTCCTCCCCCCAACCCGCCTGACAGTCCGGCGCTGCCGGGAAGCCCCGGCTTGTTCTCCCCGGGTTGGCGGGCGTTGGCCTTGTCCTGCGCGGGCACCACCTGGTACTTGGCGTCCTGCTCGGTGAGGCTCAGGCCCACCTTGGCGCGCAGCGGCACGCCGTTGGCCGCGAAGTGGTCGAAGTCCACGTTGACCGAGCTGACCACGCCGTCGAACTGCAGGCCGTCGCCCCAGCGGAAGCGCAGCTTGGGCGGCGCCTCGGTCCCCTTCTCCTTGGGCAGGACGAAGCGCTCGACCATGGCCGTGCGCTCGCGCACCGAGCGCGGCTCGTCCGAGGTGCCCTCGTCGGCGGTGTCGAACACCAGGTCCATGGAGAGCACCGTCGAGGTCGCGATGTACTGCCGCGCCGGCCGGCCCTGGGCCTTGCCACCCTCGGCCTGGTTGGAGATCTGCAGCCGCAGCGTCGTGGGGTTGAACTGCACCGGCACCGACGAGTCCGGCACCTCCACGGGCGGATCTCCGGGCTTGAGCTCGATCAGCTCGGCTTTGAGGAGCTCCATCAGTCCTCCTCCAGGCGCAGGCCTTCGTGGGCGATGTGCAGCTCTTCGATCGCGATCTCGCCGGTCTGGGCGTTGAGCTGGGGCCCGCGCAGCCGGGCCGGCAGACCGCGGTGGAACACCCAGGTCGCCACCACGTCCTCGCCCTCGCTCATCACCTCGACCGTGCCGTCGTAGCGCGCCAGCGGGCGCGTGCCCGATACCGCGCCCTGGAACCAGCGCCAGAGGTCCGTGTTCGCCCGGCCGCCCTCGGCGTGGAACATGCCGCGCTTGAGCACGATCGGCACGTACTTCGCCCGCCCGGCGCGCTGGATGACGCCGTCGTTGCGGCCGCCCTCCTGGTAGTCCTGGACCTCCATCTCCACCTCCAGGCCCGAGCACTCCTGGAACGCGCCGTCGCCCAGCGGATCGCCGCCCGGCTCCGGCGAGTCGCTGGCGGTGCCCGCGCTCCCCGCCTCGGCCTCGGGGCTGCGGCGGAGCTGCACGCGGAAGCGGAAGGTGCGGAGCAGCCGGTCGGCCATGGCTCAGACCTCCACCGTCACGGTCCAGTCCGCGCCGCGCGCCAGGCGGACGACCAGGAATTCCATGGGCTCGGCGGGCGCCACGCCGACCTCGGCGATCAGCTCGCCCCGATCGACCACCCGCGGCGGATTCAGCTCCTCGTCGCAACGCACGAAGAAGGCTTCCGCTTCGGTGGCGCCGCGGAACGCCCCGGCGCGGAAAAGCTGGCGCAGGAACAGGCGCAGGAGGTTCCGCACCTCGCCGCGCAGGGCCGGCCCGTTGGGCTCGAACACCATCCACTGCGTCTGCTGCTCCAGGGCGCGGCGGAGCATCAGCATCAGCCGGCGCACCGAGAGCTGCCGGTACCGCGCGTCGCGGGCCAGCGTGCGCGCCGCGGTCAGGCGCACGCCGTCGCGCTCGCGCAGCCAGACGTTCACCCCCGCCGGGTGAAGCTCGTCGTGGCGCGCCGGCGAGACCCGCTCGTCCACGTCCACCACCCCGGCGGCCAGGGCGTTGGCCGGCCCGTGCGGCACGCCGAACAGCAGCTCCTGGCGGGCGATCAGGCCGGCGGCCACGGCCGACGGGTTCACCCGGATCAGGGCGTCGCGCCGGTCGTCGGCACGGGATACGCGCAGCCACGGGTGGTAGGCCGCGGCCCAGGACGTGGCGAAGCGCGAGCGCCAGCGCAGGATCTGCCGCTGGCTCAGGCCCGGGGGCACGTCGAGCAGCACGATGAACCGTCCCAGTCGTTCGGCCAGGCCGGCGAGCCGGAGCTGCAGCCCGGTGATCGTCTCCAGGTCCATCGGGTCGCGCGGATCGAGGAGCAGGCCGGCCAGGTCAGGCATCACGATCTCCGGCGCCGGCTCAGGCTCGTCGAGGCAGTGTAGGCAGGGCTCGAAGCCGCCACTCCCCTGCGGCTCCCCTCCGGGCAGGGGCTCGGGCGGGACGAGCGGGCCCGGCGAATAGAGGTCGGGCACCACCACGCTCGACAGGTCGTCGAGCTGCACCAGGGCATGGACGCCGTCGCCCGGGTCCGGATCGCCGAGCACCCAGCCGTCGTCGAAGAAGTCGCCGGGCACGACGTCGGCGTACCGATCCACGCCACCCCCGAACTGCGGCGGCTCGGGCGCGGGCAGGACCGGATCGGCGGGCAGCCGGGTTCCATCCACCGGCCGCAGGTCGCCAGCCACCCAGGACGGGTCGGGTGCCACCAGCTCGGATTCCTCTGCCAGGACCGACGCCATCCAGCGCGGGTGGAGCGCCGAAAGGCCGAGACCGGCGTGGCGCTCGATGCGGCCGTCGCCGTCGTCCACGGCCAGGACACCCTCGACGATCTCGATCGCCTCGGGCACGGCCGGGGACGGGGCCTCGAAGATCGCGCGCCACCTGTACCCCCCGGAGTCGGGCCGCTCCTCGCGGATCACGTCCGAGACGAAGCGCAGCAGCCGCGCGCCGCCCGGCAGGGTCAGGCGGAGCAGCGTGCCGGCCGGCAGGCCGTCGGCGGCGGACAGGACGAGCGAGGTCGTGGACGCCGCCTCGAAGTGGTGCGGGGCCACGGACCAGCCGAGCGCCGCGCGCAGGCGGTTGCCCCAGCTCCCCTCGCTGCGCGCGAGGAGGGCGGGCTCCCCGACAGGGACCACGACCCCGCCGAGGAGCCCGCGCGCCACGCCGGCGGCGTCGAGGAGCGGATCGCCGTAGCCGTGCACCACGCGCACGACGTAGGCCCGCCTGCCCCCCTGCTCGAAGAAGGAAGCCACCGCGAACGGCAGGCGGCCCGGACCCTCGAAGCCGCCGAACAGCCGGCGGTACTGGCTGAAGCTCTCCACGGCCACGGCGACCGAGCGGCGACCACTGGTTGATCCCCCTTGCAGGCGGACCGGGCCGCGCGGCG
>DATANP010000721.1:0-15656 GCA_036266195.1 Thermoanaerobaculia bacterium
CTCAGCCGGAGCTTGACGGCCTGCCGTCGTCGCTCGTTGAGCACCTCGGTCGAAAGCCTCTTTCCGTTTGTCGTTTCCATGTGCGCTTTATTCTACGCGCCCGCCACGGAAAGTTCAACATCTCATGGCCGGATCAATAAGCTAAGATCCTTGCACAGATTAAAGGCCAACTCGCATTGCCCATGCTGTTCCGGGCCGACGGTAGCCCACAACCGCACATTGAGCGCGGCGTAGAACCCGAAGAGAAATACCGCGGATTCGGCTGTCTTGATGTCCGTGTCCATCATTAACCGGTGCGCCATTAGGCAAGTGATCTTGTGACAGCGTGAATCAGGTAGAATTGAGAGAATCGACAATCCGTCGAATCGCTCTTGGGCATTGTCACTCAAACACATGTTAATGGCCTGCAGAACCAAGCGCGCGTCGGAACCAACAGCCACACTTGTCACGCCCCTTGCAAGTGAATCCGCGTCAAACTTGCAGATCGCGGGAATCCGAATCTGCTTGACGGGCCCTCTATAGAAATCGCGCGCCATTCGAACGTAATCACCGACGGAAACCCAGACGGCCATGTCTCGGCTGGGCGAGTAGCCAATCACAACCACGGGCACAGTGAAGCTGAGCCAGTAATCGAGATGGCGCTGATCGACATTCATCACGAATTCGTCGCCAGAATTCGGAAAATATGAATCGCCTGCTTTGATTTGGGCCGCCACCAGTTGGCATGACGATTCCTCGGCTTTTACAAGCTCGATGAAGCCATCGACGCCGAGATCGTTCTCCTGGTGCACGGGATGAAAAATCGAGCCGTGCTCGTTGACGACCTTCTGGACGTAGATCACGCCCGCGTTTGCGACCGTCCGTCTCTTCTCAAACCTCATGGCAACTGGCAAGTATATCTGACCGTTCTGTACTTCTCCGGTTCAGCAACGCGGCATCTTGCACGTCCGACCTTCTCGCCGGCGAACCTTGGTATCTACCGTCCGACCGACCCGACCCCGTCGTCCTTTGCTTCAACTCGCATAAAGGCGAAGGACTCCCATTTCCTGCGTGCTACGCGACGCAAGTTCTTGATGCTTGAGACTTAAAAAGTGTAGGCGCGCAAGCGCTTCGAAGTCAATCCTGCCGCTGTATAGGCGGCCACGAACTAGCGGCAGGAGATCGAATGCCTATCGACTCTTTTGTACTTGTGCTTGAAAGCTGGAGATATCCGGTCCTTCAGGCGCATTGAAGGGATGGCTGCAAGGGCGTGCGCGGCAGCCGGTCCATATGGCTGTCAGCGGCAGGTGCTCAGGAATCCTCCGTTGAGATTGTCGGGAGGCTCGTGGAGGTCGTTGAGGTCCGTAGCCCCCGAGGCGACGGCTCCGACGAGGCCGCCGGATCGCTGAATTCCAGCTTTGTCCGGCATTCGAGGAGCGCTCTGGCTCCGCACACGTCTACCCCAGACCCACCGCCTCCCGACGGCCGGTGGGTCCTCCGGGGTGGGACGCCGGCGTCCTTGGGCTCGGAGGCCGGCGTCCTTCAAGTTGTCAATGAACCATGGGGCTCCAGGTCACCTTCTGAAGACCCCGCTGAAACAGTTCTTCTACGGATCAGCCGGGCGAGGCGTTTGCCGAAGCCCTGCCTGCCCTTCAAGGCCGCCCAGGATACGCAGCTCGCGGTTGGATTGAGCCGGTCCCTTCAAATTTGGGAAAAAATTCCCGAAAACTTCTCCGTCCGGCGAGACGCCGGATGCTTCCAACGGGCCGGGTGACGCTTCCAACGAGCCATTGGATGCTTCCGGCGAGACGTTGGATCGAAAAGACGGCCGGTTTCTCCGTCCGGCGAGCCGCCGGATGCTTCCAACGGGCCGGGTGATGGATCCAACGGGCCGTTGGATCGATCCGGCGAGACGTTGGATCGAGAAGTCGGCCGGTTTCTCCATCCGGCGGGACGTTGGATGCTTCCAACGGGCCGGGTGATGCATCCAACGAGACGTTGGCTCCATCCGGCGAGCCATTGGATCGAGAAGTCGGCCGGTTTCTCCATCCGGCGAGACGTTGGATGCTTCCAACGGGCCGGGTGATGCGTCCAACGAGACGTTGGATCGATCCGGCGAGACGTTGGATAGAGAAGTCGGCCGGTTTCTCCGTCCGGCGCGCCGTTGGATGCTTCCAATGGGCCGGGTGATGCATCCAACGAGCCGTTGGATTCGTCCGGCGAGACGCCAAGAGCAGGCCTTGCCTCAGGATGGCAGGAAGCCGGCGCTCCCAGTCCCCGGAAGAAGACCCCTCCCCTTCCCTCCCCCGCGCTGGCGCGCGGGAGAGGGCGCCCCCTCCCTCCTGGACTCAGGAGGGGTTCAGTTCGGGGCCGGTGCGGGGGGCGGGGGCGGGGCGACTTCTACGAGGGCCTCGGCGCTCAGCTTCCATTCGCCTTCGCGCTTCTCCCAGATGCGCATGTAGCTGCCCTTGGCCGCCGCGTCCCCCTTCTTCCACTCGGCCTGGCCGTAGGTGTAGCCCAGGTCGCCGGCCGCCGAGACGCCGCCGTCGACCGGCTGCGAGGTCATCGCGGACGGCTCCTTCTCCAGGCCGCCGCGGGCGGCTTCCCGGCCCATGTAGGGGTGGGCGCCGTTGCGCAGGATCACGCCGTCCTCCGCCAGCCGGGCCAGGTAGGCCGCCGCGGTGCCCTTGCCCGTGGCCTGGCCGAAGTCCCGGTCGGCCGCCAGCAGCGAGTCCTTGAGCGCCGCCGGGTCGGTCTTCGACGCCGTGGCCCGGGTCTGTCCCGGCCGCAGGGCCGGCGTACCCTTGTCGCCGGTAGGCGTCGCATAGTCGTTGCCGAAGTCGATCACGAAGCGCCAGTTGCCGTCCGGCTGCTTCTTCCACACGGTCATGAAGTTGCCGTGGCCGGTCTCGTTCCCCTGCTTCAACTCGTACGGACCGGTCGTCCAGCCCAGGTCGCCCGACGACGAGATGCCGGCATGGGTCGGCCACCAGATCAGCCCCACCGGCGGGTTGGGATGCTCCTGCGTCCAGGCCTTGCCCTTCACGAACTGCCCGCCGCGGAAGAGGATGCCGTCGTCCGCGATGTAGGTGAAGAACGCATCCTTGATGCCCTTCTGCTCCGACAGCTTCGAGAACGCGCGCTCGGTCTCCACCATGTTCCGGAAGTCGGTCTCGAGGCCGTTCGGCGGCACAGGCATGGCCGACAGGCTGAGGGCGGACAGGCACGACAGGATCAGGATCACGAGCGATCGTCTCATTCCAGGGCTCCTTGAGGGCTACTGCGCGGGGACCTCGGCCAGGCAGTCGACCCTGAGCTTCCAGGCCCCGCCTCGCTTCTCCCAGATCCGCAGGTAGTTGGCTTTGGTCGTGGTGCCGCCCTCCGTCCAGTCGGCGGTGCCGTAGGTGTATCCGAGATCGCCGGCCCCCGACACCTCGCCGGCCGTGGGGCGCGAGGCCATCTTCGCCGGGGCCTTGGCGAGCGCGCCGCGCGCGGCCTCGGTCCCCTCGTACGGAGCGGCGCCGTTGCGCAGCAGGATGCCGTCTCCGGCCAGCCGCGCCAGGTAGGCCGCCGAGGTGCCCCCAGTACCCGAAGCAGTGGCCTCGCCGAGCTCGCGGTCGGCGGCGAGCAACTCGGCAGACTCCCGGGCGGGGTCCTCCTTGCCGGCGTCCGGCTCGCCACCCTTCCAGGTCTTCGGCTCGCTCGGAGCCGCGCCCGCCTGCGGCAGGTGGACACCCGAGTTCACCGCGATGAGCCAGCGGCCGTCCCGCTGCTTCTTCCAGACCGACAGGTACTCGCCGTAGTGGACCTCGTCGCTCCCGTCCGGGTGCAGGTCATAGGGATCGATCGTCCATCCGAGGTCGCCGGAGAGCGCGATGCCCGCCGCGGCCGGCCTCAGGAAGAGCTTGAAGGGAGGGCTCGGCTGCTCGGCAGTCCAGGGCTTGCCCTGCACGGCCTCGCCGCCGCGGAAGAGCACGGAGTCGTCCGCGATATGGGAAAGGAACACCTCCTTGACCGGCTTCGTCGCGGACTGGCTGCCGAACTCGCGGTCGGCGGCCAGCATGGCGTCGAGATCGGCTTGCGTACCGGCCGCAAGTCCGATCGAAGCGGCGGAAAGGGAGAGCAGTATCAGGATCCAGGCTCGTCTCATGTCGTCATCTCCTAGGGTGAGCTCAGGCTCAGTTGCTCGCGGGCGGCCCTGTCGAGACAGGACCGCAGCCGCTGGGCCAACGCGTGGACGTGCGGCTCGGCCATTAATGACAGGTGCGCGCCGGGGACTTCGTGGACCTCCACCACGCCGCCCGAGATTCTGCCCCATCCGAGGTCCGGCGGCGAGCCACCCCCGGTCCGGACGAGGGTCACCGGACCCGGGTACGGCCCGGCCACATAGGACCGCGCCGCCCGCGTGTTCGCCCGGTACACGGCCAGCACGCGCCGGAGCTGGTCCTCGCCCCCGCCCCGATCGCCGGCTGACAGGAGGTCCACCTCGCGCAGCCGCTCCAGCAGCACGCCGAACGCGCCGTCCGGCCCCGCCTCGGCCAGGTCGTCCGAGGTCAGGCGCAGGTCCACCCCGCGCAGGCTCTCGACGTAGGCAGCCACGTCGAGCAGGAGGTCGAGGTCGGACTCCTCCTCGCCCCCATACCCGGGCGAGGCGTCGAGGATCGCCAGGAGCGCCACCTCCTCGCCCCGCGCCCGGAGCTGGCGCGCCATCTCGTACGCGATCAGGCCGCCGAGCGACCAGCCGCCGAGCCGGTACGGGCCTTCGGGCTGGACGCGGCGGATCTCTTCCAGGTAGGCCGAAGCCATGTCTTCGACGCGGAGGTGGGGCTCGGCGCCCGCCAGGAGCCCGCGCGACTGGAGGCCGTGGAACGGCTGGTCCGGCCCCAGCAGGCGCGCCAGCGCCGCGTAGCCCAGGACGTCGCCGCCCGCCGGGTGGACGCAGAAGAAGGGCGGCCTTTCGCCTCCGGGCTGGATCGGCACCAGGCAGGAGACCGGCGCGTCCTCGCGCAGGAGGGCGGCCATGCGCTCGACCGTACCGCCGTCGAAAAGCACGGAGAGCGGCAGGTCGCGGCCCAGCTCGCGCTGGATTCGGGCCAGGAGCCGGACGGCGAGCAGCGAGTGGCCGCCCAGGTCGAAGAAGCCGTCGCGCACGCCCACCCGCGGCAGGCCGAGGACCTCGGCCCAGACCGCGGCCAGGCGCAGCTCCAGCACGTCGCGCGGCTCGGTAGCTTCGCGATCAGGCATCCGGACCGCTTCGAGGCCCGGCAGCGCGCCTCGGTCCACCTTGCCGGTGGGCGTGAGCGGCATGGCTTCCAGAAAGTTGAAGCTCGCCGGCACCATGTACTCGGGCAGCCGCTCGCGCAGCCAGGCGCGCAGGTCCGAGGTCAGGTCCGCCGCCCCCTCCCCCGCCCGCCCCGCCCGCGATACCACGTAGGCGACGAGCTGGCGGTTGTCTCCCTGGACCCGGACCTCGCGCACGAGCACCGCGGTCTCGCGAACCGCAGGATGGGCCCCCAGTGCGGCCTCGATCTCCCCCAGCTCGATGCGCAACCCGCGGATCTTCACCTGCCGGTCCACCCGGCCGAGGAATTCCAGATTCCCATCCGGCAGCCGGCGCGCGAGGTCGCCCGTCCGGTAGAGCCGCGAGCCAGTCGGGCCAAAGGGATCGGGTACGAACCGTTCGGCCGTGAGCGCCGGCCGGCCCAGGTAGCCGCGGGCGAGCCCGGGTCCGCCCATGTGGAGCTGGCCGGGAACCCCGGCCGGGACCAGGCGGCCGTTCGGATCGAGCACATAGGCCCGCGCGTTCGCCACCGGCCGGCCGATCGGAGGCTCGCGCCGGAACGGACCCCGAAGGTCCGCGGCGGCCACATAGATGGTCGTCTCGGTCGGACCGTAACAATTATAAAGATGGCGCAGGCCCGAGGCGGGAGGCGCCCACCGGTCCGCCAGCTCGGCCGGGCAGGTGTCGCCGCCCACCAGGAACGTGTCGAGGCTCGGCAGATCGGCCGGCAGCAGGGCCAGGACCGAAGGGGTCCCCGCCGCGAACGTCACCCCCTCGCGCCGCACGATCTCCGCCAGCCCCTCGCCCGACAGCCGGGCCTCGCGGGGCGCGATGACCAGGGTACCGCCCGACGCCAGGGCCGTCCAGGTCTCCAGCACCGAGGCGTCGAAGCTGAACGAAACGTGCTGGAGCACCCGGCTGTGCCGGGCGAGCCCGGCCTCGTCGATTGCATGAAGGATCAGCCGCACGGCCGCGCCATGGGTGACCATGACGCCGTTGGGTTGGCCGGTGGAACCGGAGGTATAGATGACGTAGGCGAGGTTGGAGGGCCTCACCCCCTGTCCCCCTCTCCCATCTCCCGCCCGGCCCCCGCCGGGAGAGGGGGAACGCATCCCGAGCGATCTTGCCGGATCAATGCTTCGCCGCCCCAGCAGGGTTCCCCCTCTCCCGGGGTCGGGCGGGAGGGAGATGGGAGAGGGGGCCAGGGGGTGAGGTCCCTCCCGATCCACCACCAACTCCACCCCCGCATCCTCGACCATGTACGCGATCCTCTCCGCGGGATGGGTCGGATCGAGCGGCAGGTAGGCGCCGCCGGCCAGGAAGACGCCGAGCACGGCCACAAGCCTCTCCAGTCCCTCCTCCAGGCAGAGGCCGACCAGGACCTCCGGCCCGACGCCCGCGGCACAGAGCCGCTCGGCGAGCCCCTCGGCCAGGCCGGCCAGCTCGCCATAGGTCAGGCGCCGGTCGCCGCAGACCGCGGCCACGTCGTGCGGGTGCAGCTCGGCGTTGACCAGGAACAGGTCATGGAGGCAGAGGTCCTCGGCCGCGGGCCGGGCCGTGTCGTTCCACTCGTCCAGAAGCTGGACCGACTCCGCCGCGGTCAGGAGCGGCAGGTCGGAGAGGCGCCGGTCCGGATCGTCCGCGGCGGCCGTCAGAAGAGTCGCGAGATGGCCGGTCATCCGCTCGATCGTGGCTGCATCGAAGAGGTCCGTGCTGTACTCCCAGGCGCCGGCCAGGCCCTCGTCCGTCTCGGAGAGCGACAGCAGGAGGTCCACCTTGGAGGTGCCGCTGTCGAGGTCGAGCGGCGAAAGCATCAGGCCGGGCAGCCGCACCTCGCCGAGCGGGAGGTTCTGGAGCGAGAACACCGCCTGGAACACGGGATGCCGGGACAGGCTGCGCTCGACCTCCAGCTCCTCCACCAGGCGCTCGAACGGCAGATCCTGGTGAGCGTACGCGTCGAGCGCCGCAGTCCGGACCCGCGCCAGGAAGCCCGCAAACGTGGGATCGCCCGCCATCCGGCCGCGCAGCGGCAGGGCGTTCACGAACAGACCGATCAGTTTTTCCAGCTCGCTCCGCCGCCGGCCCGCGATCGGCAGGCCGACGACCACGTCGTCCTGGCCCGTATATCGGTGCAACAGCGTCTGGAACCCGGCGAGGAGCGTCATGAAAAGCGTCGCGCCCTGCCCGCGGCCCAGGTCCCGGACCGAAGGAAGAACCACAGGCAGGTGTGCGCCGCGGAACGTCTGGACCGGCGGGCGCGGATGATCGCAGGGCAGATCGAGCACCAGGGCTGCGCCGGCAAGCGCCGTCTTCCAATGATCGATCTGCGCTTGCAGCGCCTCTCCCGAAAGCCACCGCCGCTGCCACACCGCGAAGTCCGCGTACTGGACCGGCAGCTCCGGCAGGGCCTCTCCCGAATAGAGGCCCGCCAGCTCGCGCACCAGGACACCCACAGACCAGCCGTCCGCCACGATGTGATGGAGGTTCAGAAGGATGATCCATTCGTCCTCCCCCGTCCGCAGCAGCAGGACCCGGAGGAGAGGACCGCGTTCGAGATCGAACGGCCGCCGGGCCTCGCGCCGCAGGAGATCCGCCACCTCGCTTTCCTGAAGATCCACGACCGGAAGAGGAGCCTCCATCGCCGGAGCGATCACCTGGAACGCCGCGCCGTCCTCCTGGGCAAAGGTCGTGCGCAGAATTTCGTGGCGCTCGACGATCTTTTGGAACGCCGCCTGGAGAGCAGGAACGTCGAGCCGGCCGCGCACGCGCAGGGCCGCCGGGATGCTGTACAGCGCGGCACCCGGCTCCATGCGGTCCAGGAACCACAGCCGCTCCTGCGCGAACGAGAGCGGGACCGGCCCCTGGCGGAAAACCCTTTCAACCGGAGGAGCCGCGATCCCGGAGCTCTCCTGGATGCGAGCCGCGAGATCGGCCAGGCGAGGTGCTTCGAACAGCGCCCGGAGAGGCAGCTCGACTCCGAACACGTCGCGGATGCGCGACACGAGCCGGGTGCCGAGCAGCGAATGGCCGCCCAGCTCGAAAAACCCATCGTTCCGTCCGACGCAATCGATCCCGAGCAGCTCGGACCAGAGCCCCGCCAGCACCTCCTCCGCCGGAGTGAGCTGTCCGCCAACCCCTTCACGCTCCGGCACGATCCGCGCGAGAGCCTTGCGATCCACCTTGCCGTTCGGAGTGAGCGGAAGGTTTTCCAGGAACACCCAGCCCGCCGGAATCATGGGCTCGGGGAGGCGGTCGGCGAGGAAGGTGCGAAGGGCCTCACCCCCTGGCCCCCTCTCCCATCTCCCTTCCATCCGACCCCGGGAGAGGGGGAACGCCGTCGAGGCCTCTTCCTGCGATCCCGGCAAAATCGTCCCAGCTACGTCCCCCCTCTCCCGGCGGGGGGCAGGCGGGAGATGGGAGAGGGGGTCAGGGGGTGAGGCCACATATGCCACCAGCCGCCCCTCCTGAACCAGCACCGCCGCCTGCCGCACGGCGGGATGGCGGCAGAGCACAGCCTCGATCTCACCCAGCTCGATCCGGAAGCCGCGAATCTTGACCTGATGGTCCAGTCGGCCGAGGAACTCGAGATCGCCCGCCGGCAGCCAGCGTGCGAGATCGCCCGTACGATACAGGCGCTCGCCCTGCGCGAACGGGTCGGGCACGAAGCGCTCGGCCGTGAGGTCCGGCCGGCCGCGATACCCGCGCGCCAGCCCCACGCCGGCCACGCACAGCTCGCCCGGAACGCCCACGGGCACGGGCCGTAGCTCGCGATCCAATACATAAACCCGGAGATTGTCGAGCGGCCGGCCGAGGACCGGCGGACGATCCCCCATATCGCCCATCGGCTCGACCCTGGCGCAGGCCGTTACCACCGTGGCCTCGGTCGGACCATAGTGATTGATCAGAACGAACGGCGTTTCCGGATCGGGCCGGCGCCGCAACCGGTCGCCGCCGGTGAGCACCGCGCGCAGGGAGAGCGGCGGCCTGATCTCGACGAGAACGGCTTCGGCCAGAACGGCCTCGGCGAGAGGCGTCGGCAGGAACGATAGAGTGATCCGTTCCTCGGCCATCCACCGCAGGAGATCCGGCGGCGAGGCGACCGTCTCCTGGGCCGGAATATGAAGAGAAGCGCCGGAGGCCAGCGCCGGCCACATCTCCCACACCGACGCGTCGAAGCCCGGCCCGGCGAGCAGGGTCGTCCGGTCCTCCGGCCGCACGTCGTAGGCGCGCCGGTGCCAGGCCACCAGGTTGGATAACCCGCCATGGGTCAGCTCGGTGCCCTTGGGCAGACCGGTGGAGCCGGACGTATAGATCACATAAGCGAGGTGCGCCGGCTCCTGGATCGTCGGCAGCGGATCGGCGGGCTCGTGGCGCAGCGAGCCCAGGCGGGTCAGGAGAAGCCGGGCGCCCGAATCGCACATGAGGAAATCGGCGCGCTCCTCCGGCTGCGCCGGATCGATAGGAAGATAGGCGCCTCCCGCCTTGAGCACGGCCAGCGCGGCGGTCACCAGCTCGGCCGAGCGCGTCATGCGGATCGCCACCACCGTCTCCGGCCCCACCCCGAGCCGGCGCAGGCGGTGCGCCAGCCGGTTGGCGCGCCGGTCGAGGCCGCCATAAGTAAGGACCCCCTCCTCCGAAACCACGGCCGGAGCGTTCGGCCTCTCCGCCGCCCGCGCCTCGAACAGCCGGTGGACGGGTACGTCCGGATGCTCGGCCCGCGTCGCGGTCCACTCCCCCAGGATCTGCCGCGCTTCGGCGCCGCTCAGCAGGGGCAGCTCCGCCACCCGCCGACCGGGAGCGTCCATCGCCGCCGCGAGAAGCGTTTCGAAATGGCCGAGCAGCCGGACGATCGTGGACCGGTCGAAAAGATCGGCGTCGTAATCGGCGCTGCCTGCGAGACCCTCCTCCGTCTCCCAGACCGAGAGGCTGAGATCGAACTTGGCCCCTGTGGCCGCGCCGAGGCTCACCGGCTCCAGGGTGAGACCCGGCAGGCTCTTCGGCCCCATCGGAGCGTTCTGGAGCGCGAACGTCACCTGCACGAGAGGACCATGAGCGAGGCTGCGCTCCACCTCCAGCTCCTCGACCAGCCGCTCGAAAGGAAGCGCCTGGTGGGCGAACGCCGCGAGCGACGTGGAGCGCACCCGGCCCAGAAGCTCACGGAACGAAGGCCCGTCCGCGAGCCGGCCGCGGAGCACGAGGGTGTTCACGAAAAACCCGATCAATCCCTCCAGCTCGGTCCGCTCGCGGCCCGCGACCGGCACGCCGACGAGCAGGTCGTCCTGTCCCGTGTAGCGGCAGAGCAGCGCCTGGAACGCGGCGAGGAGCGTCATGAACAGGGTGACGCCCTCGGGCCGCGAAAAGGTTTCCAGCGCAAAGGGCACCGAAGCGCCGCGGAACCGCTGGACCGGCGGGCGCGGCCGGTCCGCGGGCAGCTCGAGAACCGTGGGAGCGCCGGCCAGCTCCGAGCGCCAGAACGCGATCAGCCGATCGAGCGTCTCGCCCCGCAGCCATTCGCGCTGCCACACCGCGTAGTCCGCGTACTGGACCGGAAGCTCGGCGAGCGTCCTTCCCGCATAAAGCTCCGCCACCTCGCCGAGCAGGACGCCCATGGACCATCCATCGGCCACCGCATGGTGAATGGTAAAGAGAACCAGGTGCTCTTCCGCGCCGCAGCGCACCAGCAGCGCGCGGACGAGCGGTCCCCGGGCCAGATCGAAAGGCTGCGCGGCCTCCTCCTCGATATCCGCAACATCCACCCTGACCAGTTCGAAACCGGGCTCGGGAGCGATCACCTGCACGGGCCGGCCGGCCCGTTCCGCGAACGTGGTGCGGAGCGTCTCATGCCGGCGGGCCACTGCGAGAAGAGCGGCCTCCAGGGCCTCCACGTCGAGCCGGCCGCGAAGCCGCACGGCCATGGGCATGTCGTACGCGGAGCTGCCCGGCTGAAGCTTTTCGAGGAACCACAGCCGCTCCTGCGCGAACGAGAGCGGCGCCTCTCCGCCATGAGGCCGCGGAACGATCACAGGCAGGCGCGGAGCGTCGCCCGATTGATCGATCCGGGAAGCGAGATCGGCCAGGGCCGGAGCCTCGAAAACGGTGCGCACCGGCAGCTCGACCCCGAACGTGTCGCGCACCCGCGAGGTCAGGCGGGCAGCCAGCAGCGAATGGCCGCCGAGATCGAAAAACCGATCGTTGGCGCCGACGCGTTCGACCTGCAGGAGGTCCGACCAGATGCCGGCCAGCAGCTCTTCGGTGGGCGTGCGCGGGGCGACGAACCCCGAGACGGAACGCTCCGGCTCGATGCGAGCCAGCGCGCGGCGGTCCACCTTGCCATTCGGAGAGAGCGGCAGAGCGTCGAGAAAGGCCCAGGCCGAGGGGATCATGTAATTCGGAAGGGCCGCGGCGAGCCAGGCGCGGAGGGCGGTTTCACCCTCCTCGCCGACCACGTAAGCGGCCAGACTTTCGCCCCTGGAAAGCACGACCGCCTCCCGCACCGCGGGATGCGCGCGGAGCCGGGCCTCGATCTCGCCCAGCTCGACGCGGAAGCCCCGGATCTTGACTTGATGGTCGATCCGGCCGAGGAACTCCAGCGTGCCGTCCGGCAGCCGCCGGGCCAGGTCGCCGGTGCGGTACCACCGGCCGGCCTCGCCCGGGACGAATCTCTCGGCCGTGAGAACCGGCTGATTGAGATAACCGCGCGCCACTCCCCCGCCGCCGATCCGGATCTCGCCGGCCACGCCGACCGGCACCGCGGAACCGTCCGGCCCGGTCAGCCGGAGCGCCGAGCCCGGCAGAGGCCGCCCAAGAAGCGTCCGCGAAGCGCCTTCCGGCACCCGCCATGCCGAACAGATCAAGGTCGCCTCCGTCGGCCCGTAGAGCACGAAAATTCGAGCGCAGGGGAACGCCCTGGCCATTTCGCCCAGCAGCTCGCCAGGCACTGCGTCGCCACCCACGAAAACCTCGCGAAGTCCGAGCGGAACCCGGACCCGCTCCACCACTTGTCGCATCAGAGCCGGCACCGCGTGGAAATGCGTAGCCCCCGCCAGCGACTCCACCAGCCGCTCCACCTCCAGGGCCGGCCGCAAAGGAGCGATCTCAACCGTGCCACCCGAGAGTAACGGATTGAGCAGCTCGAACAGAAAGATGTCGAATGAGAAAGGAGCGATGCAGGGCATCCGGTCGCCCTGTCGGAAATCAAACGCCTTCCGGCAAGCCGCCATCGTATGAGCAAGCTGCCCATGCTCCACCAGCACCGCCTTGGGCACCCCGGTGGAGCCCGACGTATAGATCATGTAAGCAAGACGCCCCTCCCCTGGGACCGCCGGCGCCTCGCCGGCGGTAACTGATCGCACCACCTCCTGAGTCACCACGGTCGTCAACCCGGCATCCCGCTTCTGAAACTCGAGCCGCTCCGCCGGCAACCCCGGATCGAGAGGAACATAAGCCGCGCCAGCCTTCCAGATACCCAGCACCGCGATCGGCAGCTCGATCGACCGCTCCAGGAAGAGTCCGACGCGAGCCTCGAACTCGGCGCCCAGTCTCTGTAGATAGGAGGCCAAGGCATCGGCACGATCATTCAGCTCCGCATACGTCAGAGATTCATCCTGGAAGACTACCGCAAGCGCGTCCGGCGTCTTCTCAACCTGTCTTTCGAAAAGTTTGTAGACTGGAATCCGACTCTCCTCGATCCAACTGTCATTCCACTCCCATCCAAGCTGGTGCCGCTCCGCCTCCGAGAGCAGAGGCAGCTCCGAAATCCGAGCCTCCGGATTCGTCAGGACCCCTTCCAGCAACGTCCGCAGATGACCCAGAATCCGGACCACCGTCACCCGATCGAAAAGATCCGTGGCGTACTCCGCAAAACCTTCCGTCTCCACCACCGACAAAGCGAGATCCACCCGCGCCGCCACCCCCTGGGGAGGTAGAGGCGAGAGCGTCAATCCGCGCAGAGACAGATCGCCCATCGGAGCGTTCTGGAGCGCGAAGAGAACCTGGAATAACGGATTGTGCGAAAGGCTCCGATCGATCGACAGCTCGTCGACCAGCCTTTCGAAAGGGATCTCCTGGTGCGCGTACGCGCCAAGCGCCGAGGCGCGGGTCCGCGCCAGCAGCTCGCGGAACGGCGGATCGCCCTCCAGCCGGCCGCGCATCACGAGCGTGTTCACGAACAGCCCGACGAGCCCCTCGACCTCGGCACGATCTCGTCCCGCCACCGGCGAGCCGACCAGCACATCCTGTTGGCCGGTATACCTGCCGAGCAGGGCCTGCGCACCCGCGAGCAGCACCATGAACAGCGTAGCCCCCTCGCGCCGAGCAAGCCCGCCGAGATCGGGAATCGAAAACGTTTCCACAGCACCGCGGAAGCTCTGCACCGCCGGCCGCGGCCGGTCCGTGGGCAACTCCAGGACGACCGGAGCGCCGGCCAGTTCCTCGCGCCACCAGTCGACGCGCAGCTCCATCTCACGCTGCCACACGGCGAAGTCCGCATATTGGATCGGAAGCTCCGGCACCGGAAGCCCCGAATAGAGCGCGCCCACCTCGCGAACGATCACGCCCATGGACCAGCCGTCGCCCACGATGTGGTGGAGCGTGAAAAGAATCACATGTTCCCGCTCCTCCATCCGCAGGAGCGAAGCGCGCAGCAAAGGACCGCGTTCGAGATCGAACGGCCGCCGCGCCTCCTCTGCCGCCAGCCGGAGAGCCTCGCGGTCCCGGACCTCCGCCGGAAGTGATCGCAAATCGATCACCGGAAGGGGCACCTCCGAGGCTGGATGAATCACCTGGGAAGAGGAGAACGTCGTGCGCAAGGATTCGTGACGCCGCACCAGCTCCGCAAGGCTCCGCCGGAGCATTGCAACATTCAGATCGCCCGAAGCTCGCAGCGCCGACGGAATGTTGTAGACCGGGCTTCCCGGAGCCAACTGATCCAGGAACCACAATCTCTCCTGCGCAAAGGACAACGGAATCTGCCCATCCCTGGGAACCGGAACCAGGGGAGGGAGCTCCTCGCCCCGGCCCGCTT
The DNA here is from genome assembly GCA_036266195.1 of Thermoanaerobaculia bacterium. GTDB lineage: Bacteria > Acidobacteriota > Thermoanaerobaculia > Multivoradales > UBA5704 > DATMER01. The sequence goes on from DATANP010000721.1 coordinate 14,283, forward strand.
CTTCGATGCGCTCCGCCAGTTCCCCGACCGTGGGCGACTCGAACAGGGCGCGCAGGGGCAGGTCCGTGCCGAACGCCTGCCGCACGCGGGTCATCACGCGCGTGCCGAGCAGCGAATGGCCGCCGATCTCGAAAAAATCCTCGTTGACGCCCACCCGCTCCCGGCCGAGCAAGTCGGCCCAGATCCCGGCCAGCAGCTCCTCCGTGGCATTGCGCGGAGCTTCGAAATCCGGAGCCGACCGGCCCGGCTCGATCTGCGCGAGCACCCGGCGGTCCACCTTGCCGTTCGGATTGAGAGGCAGGACGTCGAGAAAGATCCAATCGGCCGGCACCATGTAGTCCGGCAGGCGCTCGCGCAAGGCGGCCCGCAGATCGGCCTCGGTTTCCGGAGACGCCACCACGCAGGCCATCAATCGCTTTTCGCCGCCCACATTCCGCACCACCACCGCGGCCTCGGAAACCGAAGCCTGCGCTGCCAGCACGGCCTCGATCTCGCCCGGCTCGATGCGGAACCCGCGGATCTTCACCTGCTGATCGATCCGGCCCAGGAACTCCACCGCGCCCGACGGTAAAAACCGCGCAAGATCCCCCGTGCGATAAAGCCGTTCGCCCGCCAGCCCCGAAGCCGGGTCCGGCACGAAGCGCTCCGCGGTCAGCTCCGGCCTGTTCAGATACCCGCGGGCCAGCCCGTCGCCGCCCGTGCAAAGCTCACCCGGAACGCCCGGAGGCACCGGCCGTATCGCCGCATCCAGAATGTAAACCCGCGTGCCGGCAATCGGCCGCCCGATCGGCACCGAGCCGCCGAGAGGCTCGCGGATCGTGTGGCAGCACGTGAACGTCGTATTTTCCGTGGGCCCATACCCATTGATCATTCGCGTCTCCGGCAGCTCGCGCAAAGCCTTGCGGACGTGAGGCACCGAAAGCGCGTCGCCGCCCGCGATGAGCTGCCGCACCCCGCGAAGAGCCGCCGCCTGCTCTTCGATCATCGGATGGAACAGACCCGCCGTCAGCCAAAGGCTCGTAACCCCGAACCGCTGAATCTCCCTCCCGAGCTCTTCCAGTGTGGGCGTGTGGGGAGCGAACACCGCCAAAGTGCCCCCATGCAGCAAAGCCCCCCAGATCTCCAGAGTGGAGGCATCAAAGGAAATGGGAGCAAACTGCAGGAACACCTCATCCGCCGCGAACCGCGTAAAGCTCGTGTCCCGCACCAGGCGCACCACATTGCGATGCGTCACCGCCACACCCTTGGGCCTGCCCGTCGAGCCCGACGTGTACATCACATAGGCGATGTCGTCGGGCTGCGCGTCCTCCTCGAGTGCAAGATTCGACTCGGTCCGGGCAAGGGTGAGCGCGTCGGAGACGTTTACCGTCGGTG
>DATANP010000722.1:0-1893 GCA_036266195.1 Thermoanaerobaculia bacterium
GGGGCCGGGGTGGGAGATGGGAGAGGGGGCTAGGGGGTGAAGTTTCGCCGCAGCAGTACCAGCGTCTGGTCGTCGTACTGCGGCTTGCCGAGCGCGAAGTTGCTGACCGCGGCCTGGATCTCCTCCAGCACCTCCTGGAGCGGCCGGCCGCCGTGCCGGCGGAGAATGCCGATCAGCCGCTCCGTGCCGAACTCCTCCTCGGTGATCGACTCCGCCTCCGTGATGCCGTCGCTGTAGATGCAGAGGAAATCGCCCGGCTCGACCACCAGCTCGCGCGGCTGATAGCGGCTGTTCGGCAGCAGCCCGAGCGGGATGCCGCCCGACGACAGCTCCTCCACCCGGCCGTTCGCCCGCAGCAGCAGGCCCGGATTGTGGCCGGCGTTGAGATACCGGAGGATGCCCGATCCCGGCTCCAGCTCCGCGATCAGCATCGTGATGAACTTGTTCGCGGCGCTCGACTCCAGGATGTGGCGGTTCAGCCGCTCCAGGAGCGACGGTCCGAACCCCGCATGGTCGAGCAGCAGGCGGAGCGCCGAGTGGAGCGTGGACACCATCAACGCCGCCGGGATGCCCTTGCCCGACACGTCGCCCACCACCAGCTCGACCCGGCCGTCCGGCAGAGCGAGCAGATCGTAATAATCGCCGCCGACCTGGCGCGCCGGCAGGTTCCAGCCCACGAGCTGATACCCGGGCACCGCCGGGGCGCCCTTGGGCAGGATCTGGCGCTGGATCTCGGCCGCGACCTGCATCTCGCGCTCCAGCCGCTCACGCTCCAGCGCCTCGCGGTGCAGCCGGGCGTTCTCCAGCGCGATCGCCGCCTGGTTCGCGAACAGCGCCAGCGTCCGGCGGTCCGAAGCCAGGAACGGCCCCACGCCGCGGCGGCTCTCCTTGTCGCCCACCACCAGCAACCCCTTGTGCCGGTCCTCCACCGCGATCGGCAGGCTCAGCAGATGCGTGGCGCCCGGCAGCAGGCTGGGAGGCACGGCACCGCCGTCCATGCACAGGGAAAGCCCCGGGTCATGGGCCTCGATCGAAGGCGCGGCATTGCCGCCGAACGTCCGGTCCAGGAGATAGGTGCCCCCCTCCAGGAGATAGAGAGCGCCGCGGCGGGCATCGAGGAGAGAGACCGCGCGCAGCAGCACCTCGTCGGAGAGGCGGTCGAGATCGAGCGTCGCGGCGATGGCCAGACCGACGTCGTACAGATTCTCCAGCTCCACCACCCGGTAGTTCACCTGGAACTGCTGGTCCTTGAGCTCGCGGCGCAGGCGGGCCGAGCGCAGCGCCGAGCCGAGGAGGACCGTGAGCGGATCGCCATCCCGGGCTTCCTCCCCGGCATAGACCAGCCGGCCGTCGGGGAGCGGGAGACTGCGGAAGGCGTCGTGCGCCTTCTCGTCGAGGATCTGCGGGAGCGGATCGCCGACGGCGCACTCCTGCTCCAGATGGCCGTCGCGGCGCAGGTAGACCGCGGCGGCGGAAGCGCCGTGGCGGCCGGCCCAGAGGTGGAGGAGACGTTCGGTGAGAGGCCCTTCGCCGGCCTCGTTGTTGGAGAGGTCGAGGAGCTCGGACCAGGACGTGGGATCAGCCACGGAGCCCAGAGACGGCGGCCTCTTCGTTGGGGAAGATGGGGGCATACTGCGCGAGACCCATGATGTGGAACGTCTTCTCGATCGTCTGGGTGAGGTTGCAGAACCCCAGCTTGCCCTCGATCTCGATCATCTTCTCGATGATCTCGATGAGAATGGAGATCCCGATCGAGTTGACGATCTTGGTGCCGCCGAGATTGAGCAGCAGCACCTTGAAGCCCTCGTCGAGGAGCTTGTAGGCGACCCGGGCGATCTCCTCGCCGCCCTGGTTGTTGATGTAGCCCTCCGTGTAGATCACCGCGAGACCTTC
>DATANP010000723.1:0-2181 GCA_036266195.1 Thermoanaerobaculia bacterium
TGCCCGGAGCTGGAGAAGGAGGCGATTTCCCGCCAATTTCGTCAGTGGAGGAGAAAGATGAGCGGAGAGACCCTGAAGCCGGAGCACCTCAAGGCCCGGCTGATCCGGGCGCTGTCCGGCCTTTCCCAGGAGCAGATGAGCGAGAAGACCGGCATTCCGCCGTCCGTCCTCGCCCGCATCGAGATGGGCAAGGCCCCGATCACCGGGGAGGAGCTGGAACGCATGGCGGAGCAGGCCGGGTTCGACACCACCGACGCCGACGAGCTGCTCCACCTCTACGAGGCACGGATTCGGGCCTGGCTCCGCACCAGCGAAGGCACGGGCTCCATCCTCGGCCGCCTCGTCCTGGCCCTCCGCCGGCACAGCGCCCACGCCGTCCGGCGCCTGCTCCAGGTGCCGCCGCCGAATCCCGCCGACCCCGGCCGCGCCCGCGAGCAGCTCGCGCAGCTCAAACGGCTCTCCCAGAGATCGAGGCTCGCCGTAGTGACGTCGGCCGAGGAGTACCGGAATCCGGCCCTGGCCCGGCTGTGCCGCGAAGAGGCCGAGCGCGAGGCCGGAAACCCCCGGCGCGCCGCCGCCTGGACCCGGCTCGCCACGGAGATCGGACAGAGTCTGTGAGGAGCCTCTGTTTTTCCACCTGAGGTCATATAATCAGCGTCACTGTGGAAAAAGAGACCCCTGAAAAGGCAGAACCTCAACGGGACGAAGTCCTCGTCCTCCTCAAGCTTCTGGACCAGGAGATCCTGGCCGACGACCGTTCGAAGCGCAGGCTCGAACGGGATCTCAACATGGGCCAGGGCTACATCGCCAGCATCATCAAGGGGCGGATCATGCTGAAGGTGCAGCATGTCTGGGATTTCGCGGACGCGATCGGCTTCGAGCCGCTGGTGCTCTTCTTCAACGCCGCGCCGAAGAAGCACCAGAAACGGTTCCTGTCGGAGATGAAACTGATCCCCGGGGATCTCGACCATCCGATCTCGGTGCTCCGGTTCGTGCCTCCCGAGAAGCTCGACGAGATGGTCCGGCTGTGCGTGCGCCAGGAGCTCGTCCGGATGATCGTGCTGGGATGGCACGCGGACAGTGAGCGGAATGCTGCCGCTGCTTCATTGGGCGAGAAGGTGCCAGACGAGACCGGCGAGAGCGCTGGAGGCCAGGATCCTCAACATTCCGAGCCTGAACCGGAAGAGCACCAGGAAGGCGCCAGCGGCCAGGACGTGGAGTGAGAACGAGGCCGCGAGGTTTACGGGGCGCCGCGGCCTGCCGACCTTGCGACAGATTGTCGGGAATCCCGGCATCGAACGCTTCGGGCTCGCGCGGTAAGCCTGCCTTGCGCCATAGAAGGTGACGTTGCGCCAAAGAAGGTTACATTGCGCCATGGAAGTCCACCTTGCGCCAATGTAAACCTTCCGTGGCGCAAAGTTAACTTCCATGGCGCAACGTGGCGCGACATTGCCGCGTTGTAAGGTTCTATGGCGCAACGTAAGGTTACGTTGCGCCATAGAAGTCTACATTGCGCCAAAGAAGGTTACATTGCGCCGTAGAACCTTACCTTGCGCCAAAGAAGATTCCATTGGCGCAAAGTTTCCTTGCGTTGCGCCATGGAAGGTGACGTTGCGCCAAAGAAGGTTGCGTTGGCGCAAGGTAACCTTACGTTGCGCCAAAGAAGCTTCCGTCGCGATGCGGAAGGTTACGTCGCCAGCTTGTCGCCTTCCAAGCTGGTGCGGAAACGCGATCTCTCTTATCGCGTCTGGCGTTTCGTGCCGGCACCGAGAGATCGGTACAGCCCTTCGAACAGGGCGATGCCGTGGCTTTCCAGCTCCTCGTCCGACCAGCCGGCCGCCCGCCAGCCGTCGAGCACGGCCTTGACACCGGCCAGCTCAGGCGGCGGATCGGCGAGGTCGTGCAGGTCGATGGCATGGATGATCGCGGCCAGGCTTTGGAGAGCGGGCTCTTCCAGGTGGAAGGCGGCGAGCAGGGTTTCGAACGTGCAGAGGCTGCCGGAGTGGCCGAACTCGGCTCCGGGCATGTCGAAGGAGACTTCGCCCTCCCGGGGCTCGCCGTAGCGGATCGCGGCCTCGGGGTCGATGAAGCGGCGGATCAGCCAGGCCGACGACAGGCGGTCCACGTGCGGGCGCGGCCGGGTGACCCAGGTGCGGCCCCGGTAGAGGGCAAGGGCCCCGG
>DATANP010000724.1:0-21636 GCA_036266195.1 Thermoanaerobaculia bacterium
TGGCTGACCACGGTGCAGGACGTCGGCACGCCGCACGAGTTCGACACGCTGCGGGCCGAGTACAACGACGCAGTGGCGACGGCCGGGACGATCACCTCCCGGACCTGGTTCGTCGACGCCTACGGCAACCCGGTCGAAAAGTACTCGCGCGGCTCGCGGGCATATCTCCGGGTGGAGGACCACACCGCCGACCGGCCGGGCCTCTACGACACGGTGCAGGTGACGGTGCGGTCCCTCCAGAGGGGTGACCAGGAGACGGTCACGCTGCTCGAAACCACGCGCGACAGCGGCATCTTCGCGGGCTCGCTGCCGCTGGAGACGAGCCAGTACGGCCAGACCTATCCGAATCCGGGCGACGGCAGGCTGCAGTCCGATGCGGGCGAGGAGATCGAAGCCGTCCACACCGACTGGACGGGCTCGACGACCTCGGCGGACCGGGCGACGATCGACTACGCCTCGGTCGATTTCATCGACGAGGCCGGAGTCACCACGTTCGAGGTCCTGGAAGGCGGCGTCGCCCGGCTGCGGGTGTTCGATCCCCTGTCCAGCCCCGGCAGCAGCCCGCCCTCTGTGCAGGTGCGAAGCCGGTACGCCAACGATCAGGAGTACGTGCAACTGACGGAGACCTCCTACCAGAGCCACATCTTCGAGGGCACGATCCAGCTCCGCTCGAGCGGTCCGGGCAGCGGCTTGCAGGGCAACAACATTCTGGAGACCTCGACCAGCGGCAACCCGGAGTACCGGCCCGAGGAGCTGACGGCTTCCTACAGCGGCCAGGCCGTGGCGATCGTGCGCCCGTCGCGGGTGCGGTTCATCGACGGCTTCGGCCAGGTGGTGTCGAGCTTCTCGGTCGGCGAGCGGGTCGGCGTGCGGGTCGAGGACCACAACCTCGACGACCCGCTTGCCCGCGGGACCGTCCAGGTCAACGTGCAGGCGTCCAATGGTGACGCCGAGAGCGTGACGCTGACCGAGACCGGCTACGACACGAACGTCTTTGAAGGCTCGATCGCGACCGCTCCCGGAACGCCGGCCGGCTCGAACGGCACGCTCCAGGTGCAGCCGGGCCAGACCATCGAGGCCCGCCACGGCAACATGACCACACCCAGCGCGACCGTGGTGCAGGCCACGATCCGCGGAGCCACGGTGCTGTTCGTAGACGCGGCCGGGCAGCCGGCGAACGTCTATCTTGAAGGCTCCCGCGCCTGGGTGCGGGTGGCCGACTTCTTCGCCAACCAGTCGTCCGCGGTGGACAGCGTGACGGTGACCCTGCGCACTACGCTCGGTCCGGACGTGGAATTCGTCACCCTGACCGAGACCGGCGGCGCCACGGGCGTGTTCACGGGCTCGATCCCGCTGCGGGTCTCGACCCTGCAGCCGAACGACGGCTGGCTGACCACGGTACAGGACGTCGGCACGCCGCACGAGTTCGACACGCTGCGCGCCGAGTACAACGGCGTGGTGGCCACCCTCGGCACGATCAGCTCGCGGACGTGGTTCGTGGACGCGTACGGCAACCCGGTCGAGGACTACGGCCGCGGCACGCGCGCCTACGTGCGGGTGGAGGACCACACGGCCGACCGGCCGGGCCTCTACGACACGGTGCAGGCGACCGTGCGATCCCTCCAGACGGGCGACCAGGAGACGGTCACGCTGCTCGAGACCACGCGCGACAGCGGGATCTTCGCGGGCTCGCTGCCGCTGGAGACGAACCAGTACGGCCAGACCTATCCCACCCCGGGCGACGGCAAGCTCCAGTTGGACGCGGGGCAGGAGATCGAGGCCGTCCACACCGACTGGACGGGCGCGACGACCTCGTCGGACAGGGCGACGATCGGCTACGCCTTGGTCGAGTTCATCGACGAGGCCGGAGTCACGACCTTCGAGGTCCTGGAAGGCGGCGTCGCCCGGCTGCGGGTCTTCGACCTCTTCTCCAACCCTTACAGCAGCCCGCCCTCCGTGCGGGTGGAGAGCCGGTACGGCAACGACCGGGAGTACGTGCAACTGACCGAGACCTCCTATCAAAGCCACGTCTTCGAGGGCACGATCCAGCTCCGCTCGGGCGGACCGGGCGGCGGCCTGGAGGGCAACAACATCCTGGAGACCTCGACCAGTGGCAACCCGGAGTACCGGCCCGAGGAGCTGACGGCGAGCTACGGCTCGGAGACCGCGGCGATCGTCCGTCCGTCGCGGGTGCGATTCATCGACGGCTTCGGCCAGGTGGTGTCGAGCTTCGCGGTGGGCGAGCGCGTCGGCGTGCGGGTCGAGGACCACAACCTCGACGACCCGCTCGTCCGGGGGACCGTCCAGGTGAACGTTCAGACGTCCAATGTCGACGCCGAGAGCGTCACGCTGACCGAGACCGGCTACGACACGAACGTCTATGAAGGCTCGATCGCGACCGCTCCCGGAACGCCGGGCGTGGACGGCACGCTCCAGGTGCTGCCGGGCCAGACGATCGAGGCCCTTCACGGCAACATGACCACGCCGAACGCGACCGTGGCGCAGGCCGCGATCACCGGCGCCACGGTGCTGTTCGTGGATGCCGCCGGTACCGCCGGCCAGCCGGCGAGCGTCTATCTCGAAGGCTCCCGCGCCTATGTGCGGGTGGTGGACATCACGGCCAACCAGACCTCGTCCGCGGACAGCCTGACGGTGACGCTGCGGACCACGCTCGGACCGGACGTCGAGCAGCTCGCCCTGATCGAGACGGGTCCGGCCACGGGCGTGTTCACGGGCTCGATCCCGCTGCGGGTCTCGACCCTCTCTCCGAACGACGGCTGGCTGACCACGGTGCAGGACGTCGGCACGCCGCACGAGTACGATACGCTGCGCGCCGAGTACAACGGCGCGGTGGCGACCATCGCCACGATCAGCTCTCGCACCTGGTTCGTCGACGCCTATGGCACTCCGGTGGAGTCCTACTCGCGCGGCTCGCGGGCCTACATCCGGGTGGAGGACCACACCGCCGACCGGCCGGGCCTCTATGACACGGTGCAGGTGACGGTGCGGTCTCTCTTCATCGGCGACCAGGAGACGGTCACGCTGCTCGAAACCACGCGCGACAGCGGTATCTTCGCGGGCTCGCTGCCGCTGGAGACGAGCCCCTACGGCCAGACCTATCCCTACCCGGGCGACGGCAAGCTCCAGTCGGACGCGAACGAGGAGATCGAGGCCGTCCACACCGACTGGACTGGATCGACCACCTCGACGGACCGGGCGACGCTCAGCTACGCCTCGGTCGAGTTCGTTGACGAAGCCGGAGTCACGACCGTCGAGGTCCTGGAAGGCGGCATCGCCCGGGTGCGTGTGTTCGAACCCACCAACGGCAGCAACCCGGGCAGCGCGCAGGTGCGGAGCCGGTACGCCAACGACCAGGAGTACGTGCAACTGACGGAGACCTCCTACCAGAGCCACATCTTCGAGGGGACGATCCAGCTCCGCTCGGGCGGTCCGGGCGGCGGTCTGCCGGGCAACAACCTCCTGGAGACCTCGACCAGCGGCAACCCGGAGTACCGGCCCGAAGAGCTGACGGCCTTCTACAGCGGCCAGGCCACGGCGGTCGTGCGTCCGTCGCGGGTGCGGTTCATCGACGGCTTCGGCCAGGTGGTGTCGAGCTTCGCCGCGGGCGACCGCGTCGGCGTGCGGGTCGAGGACCACAACCTCGACGACCCGCTCGTCCGGGGGACCATCCAGGCGAACGTGCAGGCGTCCAACGGGGACATGGAAAGCGTCACCCTGACCGAGACCGGCTACGACACGAACGTCTTTGAAGGCTCGATCGCGAGCGGCACCGGGACGCCGGCGACCGGCAACGGCTCGCTCCAGGTGCTGCCGGGGCTGACGATCGAGGCCCGCTACGGCAACCTGACCACGCCGAACGCGACCGTGGCGCAGGCCGCGATCACCGGCGCCACGGTGCTGTTCGTCGATGCGTCCGGTCAGCCGGCGGATGTCTACCTGGAGGCTTCCAGAGCCTACGTGCGGGTGGTGGACGTCACGGCCGACCAGTCCTCGTCGGCGGACAGCCTGGCGGTGACGCTGCGGACCACGCTCGGACCGGACGTCGAGACGCTCACCCTGATCGAGACGGGTCCGTCCACGGGCGTGTTCACGGGCTCGATCCCGCTGCGGGTCTCCACCCTCGGTCTCAACGATGGCTGGCTGACCACGGTGCAGGACGTCGGCACGCCGCACGAGTTCGACACGCTGCGGGCCGAGTACAACGGAGCGGTGGCCACGATCGGCACGATCAGCTCGCGGACCTGGTTCATCGACGCCTCGGGCAGGCTGGCCGACAGCTTCGCCATGGGCTCGCGGGCCTACGTCCGGGTCGAGGATCACACCTTCGACCAGCCGAACGTGCAGGACACCGTGCAGGTGGCGCTGCGCTCGCTGACCACCGGCGATCTGGAGACCCTGATCCTTCAGGAGACCTCCGGTGGCATCTTCGAAGGCTCGCTGCCGCTGGAGATAAACCTCAATGGCCAGACGTACCCCAGCCAGGGCGACGGCAAGCTCCAGTCGGTCGCGTACGAGGAGATCGAGGCCGTCCACACCGACTGGACGAGCTCGACGACCTCGTCGGACCGGGCGGTGATCCGCTACACCTCCGTCGACTTCATCGACGCGGCGGGCGCGGTGACCGCGGAGCTGCTCGAAGGCGGCGTCGCGCGGCTGCGGGTCTTCTACTTCAGCGACCCCAACAGCGCCCCGCCCAGCGTGATGCTGCGGAGCCTCTACGGCGGCGACCAGGAGCAGATCTCGCTGACGGAGACCGCCTACCAGAGCCACGTCTTCGAGGGCACCCTGGAGCTCCGGAGCGTGGCCCCCGGCGGCGCCCTGAGCTACAACAACGTGCTGGAGACATCCACGAGCGGCTCGCCGGAGTACCGGGCGGACGTGGTCACGGCGAGCGCCTACGACGAGGCCGTGGCCGTCGTGGCTCCGTCCCGCGCCTGGTTCCTCGGCGATCAGGGCGAGGTCGTGACCGAGTATGCCGTGGGATCGACAGTCCGCCTGCGGGTGGAGGACCACAATGCCGGCACCGCCGGCCAGGTGGACTCGGTGACGGTCAACCTCACGGCGGGGGCCGACTCCGAGAGTCTCACCCTGACCGAGACCGGCGCCGGCACCGGCCTCTTCGAAGGCTCGATCCCCAGCTCCGGCGGTATCGGCGGGCTTGGCGGTCCCGGAAACGGCGTTCTCGAAGGCGCTCCGGGCATCGTGATCACGGCCGAGCACGGCAACGTCACCACGCCGAGCCCGACCCGGGCGCAGGCGATCTTCAACAGCAGCTCCGCGAACCAGCCGCCCACGCCGGCCGCCGACAGCGCCACCACCCCGGAGGAGCAGGCGGTCAACATCCAGGTGCTGGCGAACGACACCGACCCGGACAACGACACGCTCGAAGTCGTGAGCGTGAGTGTCCCCGGTGTTTCGGGCAGCGGTACAGCCGCGCTCCAGCCGAACGGCAGCGTGACCTTCACGCCGGCCGCCGACTGGAACGGCCAGACCACCTTCACCTACACCGTCCGCGACCCCGACGGGCTCACGGCCACGGCCACGGTCACGGTGACCGTGACGCCGGTCAACGACCCGCCGGTGGCGAACGACGACACGGGCACGGTGGCAGAGGACGGCTCGGTCGCCGTCTCCGTGCTCGCCAACGACACCGACGTGGACGGCGGCAGCCTGACGATCACTGCGGTGACCCAGGGCGCTCACGGCAGCGTCTCCATCACCGGCAGCACCGTCACCTATACGCCGGCCCCGAACTACAACGGGACCGACTCGTTCACCTACACGGTTTCGGATGGCAACGGCGGCACCGATACGGCGACGGTCAGCATGACGGTCACCGCCTCGAACGACGCCCTCACCGTCCTCGACGACAGCGCCACGACGACGGAGGACACCCCGGTCACCGTCGCGGTGCTCGCCAACGACAGCGACCCCGACAACGACACCCTGTCCGTATCCGCGGTGACGCAGGGCACGAACGGCGCGGCGGTGATCGTGGGCACTCAGGTGCGCTACACGCCGAACGCCGACTTCCATGGCACCGACTCGTTCACCTACACGGCGAGCGACGGCAACGGCAGCACCGGCACGGCGACCGTGACGGTGACGGTCAGCTCCGTAAACGACGCGCCGGTCGCCAACGACGACAATGCCACGGTGGGGGAGGACAGCTCGGTTTCCGTGAGCGTGAAGGACAACGACACCGACGCCGACGGCGACGCGCTCGACGTGACCGCGGTCACCCAGGGTGCCAACGGCGCGGTGGTCCTGAATGCCGACGACACCGCGACCTACACCCCGAACGCCGACTTCCACGGCAGCGATTCGTTCACCTACACCGTGTCGGACGGCAACGGTGGGACCGATACGGCGACCGTGTCGGTGACCGTGACCTCGGCGAACGACGCACCCACGGCCGTGGACGACACGGCGACGACTCCGGAGGACACCCCGGTGACCGTCTCCGTGCTCGCCAACGACACGGACGTGGACAACGACACCCTGACCGTCTCCGCGGTCACGCAGGGCACCAACGGCACCGTCGCGATCGTCGGGGGCAGCCAGGTGACCTACACGCCGAACGCCAACTTCCACGGCACCGATTCGTTCACCTACACGGCGAACGACGGCAATGGAGGAACGGATACCGCCACGGTCACCGTGACCATCAATCCCACCAACGACGCCCCGGTGGCCGACGACGACGCGGCCTCGGTGGTGGAGGACGACCAGGTGGCAGTCGCGGTGCTCGGCAACGACAGCGATGTGGACGGCGACAGCCTGACGATCACCGCGGTCACCCAGGGTGCCCACGGCGCCGTGGCGATCGCCGGATCGAACGTCACCTACACGCCGGCCTCGAACTACAACGGCGCCGACGCCTTCACCTACACCATCTCGGACGGCAACGGCGGCTCGGACACGGCGACGGTTGCGATGACGGTCACCGCGTCCAACGACGCCCTCACCGCCAACGACGACACCGCCACGGTGGCCGAGGACGGCTCCGTGACGGTCAACGTGCTGGCCAACGACACCGACCCGGAGAGCGATCCGCTGACCGTGGTCTCGGTCACCCAGGGCACCAACGGCTCCGTGGCGATCGTTGGAAATCAAGTGACCTACACCCCGAGCGCGGACTTCCACGGCACGGATTCGTTCACCTACACCGCCAGCGACGGCAACGGCGGCACGGGCGGCGCCACGGTCACGGTGACCGTGACTCCGGTCAACGACGCGCCGGTGGCTGGAGACGACACGGCCTCCGTGGTGGAGGACGGCTCGGTGACCATCTCCGTGCTCGGCGACGACACGGACGTGGACGGCGACACCCTGGTTGTGGCCTCGGTCACGCAGGGCACGAACGGCACCGTGGTCATCGTGGGCAGCAGCCAGGTGACCTACACCCCGGCCACGAACTTCCACGGCACCGACTCGTTCACCTACACGGTTTCGGACGGCAACGGCGGGACCGACACCGCCAATGTCACCGTGACCGTGGGCGCCGCCAACGACGCGCCGGTCGCGAACAACGACTCCGCCACCACGGCCGAGGACACGGCGGTCTCCGTCTCCGTCCTCGCCAACGACACCGACCTGGATGGCGACACCCTGAGCGTGGCGTCGGTCACCCAGGGCGCGAACGGCGCCGTGACGATCAGCGGCACGCAGGTCGTCTACACGCCGGGAGCCAACTTCCACGGCAGCGACTCCTTCACCTACACGGCCTCTGACGGCAACGGCGGCTCGGCGACGGCGACCGTGACGGTCACGGTCACGCCGGTCAACGACGCGCCGGTGGCGGTGGCCGACATGGCCTCCGTCGCGGAGGACGGCTCGGTCCCGGTCTCTGTCCTCGCCAACGATACGGACGTGGACGGCGACACCCTGACCCTGATCGCGGTCACCCAGGGCGCGCACGGCTCCGTGGTTATCGGCGGCAGCAGCGGCAGCCAGGCCGTCTACACCCCCGCGGCCAACTACAACGGTCCGGACTCGTTCACCTACACGGTCCGCGATGGCAACGGAGGCAACGCCGTCGGCACCGTGACGGTGACCGTGACCGGCACGAACGACGCTCCGGTGGCGGTCAACGACACCGCCTCCGTGGCGGAGGACGGCTCGGTCGTGGTCTCGGTGCGGAGCAACGACAGCGACCTCGACGGCGACACCCTCACCATCACGGCGGTCACCCAGGGCGCGCACGGCTCGGTGACCCACAACGGCAGCACGGTGACCTACACGCCGGCCGCCAACTACAACGGCAGCGACTCGTTCACCTACACCATCAGCGATGGCAACGGAGGCACGGCCTCGGCGAGCGTGGCGGTGACGATCACGCCGGTCAACGACCCGCCGGTGGCGGTGAACGACACGGCCACCACCCTGGCGGAGGTGGCGGTGACGGTCAACGTCCGCGCCAACGACACCGACATCGACAGCCCGACTCTGACCGTGACCGCGGTCACCCAGGGCGCGCACGGCTCGGTGTCGATCTCCTCCGAGGTGGGCGTGACCTACACGCCGGCCGCCGGCTGGGTCGGCCCCGACTCCTTCACCTACACCATCTCCGACGGTACTGGAGGGGGTGGCGGCACGTCCACGGCCACCGTCAACGTCACCGTGCAGGCACCGGCCCGCGTGACCGGCAACCTGCAGGTCCTCTACACCTTCAACGAGGGGAGCGGCACGACCGTCAACGATGTCTCGGGCGTGGGCACGCCGTACAACCTGACCATCGGGAGCGCCTCGGCCGTCACCTGGCTGCCGGGCGCGCTCTCGCTCAACACCTCGGTCCTGGTGCAGAACACCGGCAACGCGACCAAGGTGATCAACGCCTGCAAGTCGAGCAACGAGGTCACCGTCGAAGCCTGGGTGGCGCCGGACAACACCACCCAGACCGGCCCGGCGGCCATCGTGACTATCGCGCAGAACACCACGAAGCGCGACGTCACCCTGGGCCAGAGCGGCACGGCCTACACCGGCCAGCTCAAGACCTCGACCACCGGCAATGACGGAGCGCAGACGTCCACGGGCGCGGTGGCGACCACGGGCCTGACCCACGTCGTCTACACGCGGTCGAGCACCGGAGCGGTGAAGATCTACGTGAACGGCACCCAGGTGGCGAGCTCGACCCTGACCGGCAACCTCTCCGGCTGGACCAACTACAACCTGGCCCTCGGCGGAGAGCCCAACGGAGCGCGCTACTGGGTGGGCGACATGCACCTGGTCGCGATCTACAGCCGGGCGCTCACGGCCGCGGAGGCGAGGCAGAACTGGCTGGCCGGAGCGAATTGACCTTCAACCCCTTTCTCCTCCGAGGGTCTTCCCGGGGGAGAAAGGGGCCCGCGGACCGGCGTGGGTGAAACTATAAGAAGCGTCGCGGCACTTCACTTAAGGGAGTCATGTAGCATTCCTCGCGACGCACTCACTCACGGATGAAAGTAGGAAATGCTTTATGCGCAAGGGAACGGGGTTGTCTATCGGGCTGGCGCTGGGGCTGCTGCTGACGGTTTCGGGTTGCACGACGACCTCTGCGCGCCCCCAGGTGTCACAGCAGGTTGCCACGGGACAGACGCTGACCGTGGCGTTGTATCCATATGTCCCTCGCCAGGCGCAGTTCCAGGCGGCGATCACCACGGCCTGGGCGAGCGTCCAGCCGAACGTGCCGTTGACATTCCTGGACGAAAGCCAATGGGACGGCGGATACAAGAAGGACCCACCGGCCAATGCGGACGTCTACGTCTTCGACGCGATGTTTTTCGAGTACTTCCGGGCCAAGGGCTGGCTGGAGGCCATGGCGCCTTCTGAGATCGCCAATGCGGACGACTTTGTGCAGTATGCCAAGGCTGGCGTTCAGTCGGGTGGGAGCTACTACGCCATCCCCCAACTGGGCTGTGCGAGCATCCTCTTCTATCAAAAGACAGACACGGCGCTCGACAGCGCATCGACCTTGAGCGAGGTGAAGAATGCGCTGTCGCAGTGTACCTACACCAGCAAGGTTCCGCCGGATCGGCGCGGCTTGATGGTCGACATGTCGGGCGGTACGACGAACGCCGCCACCTACCTGGCGACGCTCTCCAGCCTGACGGGAGCATACCCGCCTCCTTTGTCCAACCAGATCGATCCAGCCGCCATGAGCAACGTGCGCCTGCTGCTGGCCATGGCGAGTTACGAGAACGGCACGGATGGCTCGGATCAGCGCCCGGCATGGTTCAGTCAGGGCTGGGGACGCGCGGTCATCGGGTTTACGGAATCGATGTCCGCCATGAGTCCGGAAACGCGACTCGGCATCGACTTCAAGGTGATGCCGCTGTCCGACAACGACAACTCTCCAATGTTTTATGCCGACGTCGTCGGTGTCAATACAACCACCAACCAACGGGGCACCCGCAACCTTGCCGTCCAGTTGGCCAACCTCATGGCTTCCAGGGATACGATGCTGGCGAGCATCGGGCCGGACGGTACTCAACCCTATCCTCAGTTCCTCATGGCTACCCGGCCGAGCGTCTTCCAGAGCCTGGGGCAGTCATTCCCGATCTACAACGAGATGTACAGCCTCGTCACCCAGGACAACCCGGTGATGTTCAAGCTCGACGCCGGAGTCCGCGACTGGCTGACGGCCATGAAGACCAACATCAGCAACAGCGCCCTGTCGGACTACCCGTGTGGCTGCGACTTTCCAGCCGACGGCCTGATCACCGACGATTCCGCGGCTGCGGCCGCCTGCAACCCTGTCTGCGCCGGCCATGGGGGCTGGAGCGGTACCTGGACCAACCAGCCCCCGGCCGCGCAGGATGGCAACGCCGCCTGCGGCTGCAATGCGTGCCCCGTACCCCAATGACGGGCGCGTCAGTGCACGGCTCCGGCTCCGGTCGGCGCCGTGCTGTCCCTCTCCGGATGGATGTGCGCTTCCACGCCGCCCTTCGGGAAAAACAGGGCCACGAAGATCGTGACGAGCCCGATCACGGCCAGCACGTGGAAGACCCCCTGCAAGCCATACAGGATCGCTGAGCTGAGCTTCGCCAGGGTCTCGGGAGAGGCCTTGGCGCGCAGGGCCGGGTCGAGCGCGGTGTTCGGATTGATGCCGCCGCCGGCCGCCGCGAGGCGGACGCTGAACAGCGCGCCCACAGCCGCTACCATTACGGCGCCGCCGATCGAGCGGAAGAACTGCACCGAGCTGGTCGCGACTCCGCGCAGGCTCCAGGGCACCGCGTTCTGCACGCTGAGCAGGTAGGGCATGGAAGTAAAACCCAGGCCGAACCCGAGGATCGTCATGGCGGCCATGATCCAGTAGTGGCTGGTCGAGGCGTCCACCATCGCGAGCAGGACGGCGCCGGCCAGGATCGTGAAGCCGCCGGCGATGGCGAACGGGCGGTAGCCGATCCTCATCATGATCCGCCCCACGAGCGTGCTGGCAATGGGCCACGCGATGAGCACGGGCGTGAGCACCGTGCCGGCATCCACCGCGGTGCCGCCGAGCACGCCCTGGGCATACATCGGCACATAGGCGGTGAGGCAGAAGAGCACCCCGCCGAGCAGCGTGTTGCCGACGCTGGAGACCGCGATCAGGCGGCTCTTGAACAGCGT
This sequence comes from Thermoanaerobaculia bacterium, assembly GCA_036266195.1. GTDB lineage: Bacteria > Acidobacteriota > Thermoanaerobaculia > Multivoradales > UBA5704 > DATMER01. The sequence continues at coordinate 11,611 of DATANP010000724.1, forward strand.
GAGCGGCAGCATGGGCTCGGGCGCGCGGTTCTCCTGCCAGAAGAAGACGACGAGGGAGACGACCGAAGCGATCAGCACGCCGATCGTCCAGGGATTGCTCCAGCCCCACTCGCCGGGCCCCTCGATGAGGCCGACGAGGAGGAGGGTGACCGCCGCGGTGAGGCTCACCGTGCCCAGGATGTCCAGCTTGTGATCGCTGCGCTGCGGCTCGCCCTTCAGGTAGCGCTGGACGAGCACGGACGAGACGATGCCGAACGGGATGTTCAGATAGAAGATCCAGCGCCAGGAGATCGTGTCCGTGATCCACCCGCCGAGCAGGGGGCCGACGAGGCTGGCGAACGCCCACACGCCGGAGAAGAGCCCCTGCATCTTCCCGCGCTCCTCCAGGGAGTAGATGTCGCCGGTGACCGTGATCGCCACCGGCGCCACGCCGCCCGCGCCCAGCCCCTGCAGAAACCGGAAGATGATGAGCTGGTTGAGCGACTGCGCAAGGCCGGACAGCGCCGAGCCGAGCAGGAACAGGGCCACGGCGATGTGGTACGTCCAGCGCCGGCCATAGAGGTCGGCGAGCTTGCCATAGAGCGGAACGGTGGTGGTGGAGGCCAGGAGATAGGCGGAGAACACCCAGCTATAGCGGGCCACGCCGCCCATCTCGCCCACGGCGGTGGGAACAGCCGCCGCGACCGCCGTGGCTTCCACGGCGGCGAGGAACATGCCGAGAGTGACGGCTGCGGTTACGAGTTGTCTGTCGCGTCCAGGTTGCAAAGTGAGATCTCTTGATAAAAGCGGCCTGCGCCGCAAAGGCGGGATCATAGCCTGGAAGCGAAGAGCGTGCCGGCCCTTCAAAGATCTGCGAGAGGATGTCGGCTTCTACGCCGCGACGGAAGCTTCTTTGGCGCAACGTAAGGTGACTTTGCGCCAACGCAACCTTCTTTGGCGCAACGTCCACTTCTTTAGCGCAACGTAATGAAACTTTGCGCCAAAGTAACCTTCTATGGCGCAACTTAAGGTTCCATGGCGCAATGTAGCCTTCTTTGGCGCAAGGTCGGCTTGTTTGGCGCAATGTAAGGTTACGTTGCGCCAAAGAACCTTACAACGCGACAACGTCGCGCCACGTTGCGCCATGGGAGGTTACCTTGCGCCATGGAAGGTTACATTGGCGCAAGGTGGGTGGATATGGCGCAATGTAAGGTTCTTTGGCGCAATGTCACCTTCTATGGCGCAATGTAGGCCAACCGCGTGAGCCCGAAGCGTTCGGAGCCGGGATTCCCGGCGATTTGTCGCGACGATTCGGGACGAAGCCCCAGCCCGCGAGTGGTTGCGCCAAAGGGGGAACGGACGGGGAGGAGATTCTCCGCAACTCTCGGATACGCTTCACAAATTCGACAACGACCGTAGCCAGCGGATCTTCTCTTTTCTTGGGCTTCGCCTGCCCGAGGAAGGATGGGGCTTCACCGAGGAGAGCCGGGCGATAGCCTTTGCAAGCCGTTGTGCCGCCAGCCGGGACGGCGCCCCATTCGCTTCCAACTCCTGCGCCAGAGTCTCGGATTGGATGCGTGCACCGGCCGCGAGGGCCTGAAGGGTCTCTTCAAGCCGCTCCAGCCAGGGAGGGAGCACCGACTGCGACACGACCTCGCGGCCTGCCGGACCGAGCTCGACAAAGACTTCCTTGCTCTTCTCGGGACGGTAGCGGACGATGAGGTTCGCCTCTTCCAGGTCACGCAGGAGGTGGGAGAGGTGGGCCTCGCCGAGATCGAGGCGCTTCCGGATCACCGCCCGGGGCAGAGCCCGGCCCTCGCCGGCCAGAAGCTCCAGGACGGCCGGCCCATGGGTGCCGCGGAGGAGGCTGGGCACTGCGGCGCGGTCGCTGCGACGGGCTGCCTCTCCCAGAAGCTTGTCCAGAGCCGACCAGGCGCCGAACGTCTCCGGATTTGTCTTCCGCAAGGCGCTGCCAGCCTCGTAGGAGATCCCCCGGCTGACGGCGAGCGCCTCGTCCAGGATCTCCTGGCGGGAGCCCTCCCTGAGCAGCAGCAGCGCACGATCGAAAAGGAGGGCCGTGGCGACCTTGAGAGTGGTCGGGTCCGCCTCCATGGCGGCACGCTCGACCAGACGACCGATTTCCTGAGATGGAGCGTCGTCCAGATCGGCGAACGATTCGGGAGTGAGAAAAGTCAAGCTCATGGCAGCAAACCTCTAGCCGCTTGTAATCATACTTGTCATTTGGCTGTCTTGTCCAGGAGATCCCTGAGAGAGAAGAGGAGAAAGGGCGAGCGGCGATAGTGGGGCAGGTGGGCGTCGAAGCCATCGGGACATGGAACCCGGAAGAAGCTCGTGCCCGTCTGGGTGAGGCCGCCGATGGACCTGTTGCTCACGAACGAGCTGGCCCGGTTGTCCACTTGGAGGTCCATCGCGGCGGTCTGGTGGGCGCTGGTGTTGTGACTGAGGGAAGGCACCAGGAAGAGATTGGAGTGGATCTGGGTCAGGACCCGGCTGAGCGGCTTGTGGATGAAGTCGAGGCAGATCAAGGGAGTCAGGTTGCCGAAGGCGCTCTCCAGCACGTAGACGGTCGTGCCGGTCCGCAACTGCTCCGCGACAAAGAGGGTTCTGTCCCGGTTGACGATGTGCGTGAACGAGGTCAGCTTTTTGTGGCAACAGAGCTCCGCGCCGGCAGGTCCAAGGAGAACGGCTTCGTTGAAGTCTCCACCCTCCGGTGCCCTGCGATGACAGCAGCCGAAGAGGGTAAGGAGAGGGTAGCCGTCCGGCCCATGACCTGCGAGCGTTCGCCGGATCACCTCCCGGGTCTGTGTCGGGATGGCGAGCTCGGGAAAAACCAGGATGGAGACTTCCAGGGACCTGGCTGTCGCAAGAGCGCTCCGGACCTCCAACTCCAAAGCATCCTCGTTGCTGAGGCTATCCAGCGAGACGAAATCTTTCGGCTCTCCATGGAGGGCCGGGTAATCGAGAACCGTCTCCAAAGGCCAGAGCATGACGTTCAGCCGACGCTTCTCCCGCTCCCGCCTGAGGCGATGGCCGAGCGAGGGCCCGGCCCAATCCACTTCCGCCTTGACGTCGATGTCGATCCCTTCCACCGACCGAGGGACGGCTGCATGGAAACGGGCATAGAGGTCCCTCGTCCCGCTCTGATCTTCCTTGGTGGTCACCTGCCTCTCGAACAGATCGGCAAGGAAGTGATTGCGACGGCGGACCCGGTACTCCATACCGTCGATTCCCGCGACCCAGGTCTGGCCGAGGCGGTCTTCCTGGCGCTTGTTGAGCAGGTCGTCGAGGGCGCTGAGCCATTGGAGGGCATAGAGGTCGAACGCCTCACCTTCGTGGGTCGAGATCTCGCGAACCGGGTCCAGCAGGCGATTCCGGAGAGAAGGTTTCCGTTGAAGCCTGATCTCGAAGGGATGGACGCGTTGGACGCGGGCCATGCTCTCGCCGGCTGCCACGCGAGCCATGTTCAGGTAGGTCCAGAGCAGCACGAAGCAGGTCTCGGACGAGACCGCTTCCTGGCTCTGGAGCCGCTGGAGAAGCTCGGTACGGGACATAAAATCGCAGGAAACAAGTCATAGCATATCGTGATCAGGGGCATGTGCTAGCTTCCAGCCAGATGAAAAAGACCGTCGCACTCATCGTCGGCACCCGGCCGGAGGCCGTGAAGATGGCCCCGGTCCATCGCGCGCTGGTCAGGGCGGGCCTTCAGCCGGTGCTGATCTCGACCGGCCAGCACCGCGAGCTGTTGGAGACCGCGCTCGCGCCGCTCGGGCTGGCGCCGGATCATGAGCTGGCGGTCATGACCGAGGGGCAGACGCCCAACCAGATCGCCGCCCGGGTGCTGGAGCGGCTTCCTCCACTCCTGGAGAGCGTGCGGCCGGCGGCGCTCCTGGTCCAGGGCGACACCACGACCAGCCTCGCGGCTGCGCTGTGCGCGTACCACCTCCAGATTCCGGTGGGGCACGTGGAGGCCGGGCTCCGCACCTACGACCACGAACATCCGTTTCCGGAGGAGGCCAACCGCCAGCTTGCCGACCGCCTTTGCCGGTGGTGCTTCGCTCCGACCGAGGGCGCCCGCCGGAACCTTCTCTCCGAGCGGATCGACCCGGCGGTCATCCATGTGACCGGCAACACGGCGGTGGATTCGCTGCTGTGGATGCTGGAGCGGAGCAAGGCTGAACCGGCCGAGCCGTATCTCCTGGTGACGCTGCACCGGCGGGAATCCTTCGGAGATCCGCTGCGGTCGCTGGTCGGCGCGGTGCGCGATTTCCTCGACCGGACCCCGGAAGCCACGGCGCTCTGGCCGGTCCATCCGAACCCGAACGTGGCGCAGGTGGCGGAGGAGCTGCTCGCGGAGGTGGAGCGGGTGCGGTTGGTGGAGCCCATGGGCTACGCCGGATTCGCCCGTGCCCTGGCCGGATGCCGGATCGTGCTCTCCGATTCGGGTGGCATCCAGGAAGAGGCGCCTTCGCTGGGCAAGATCGTGCTGGTGGCGCGCGAGACGACCGAGCGGCCCGAGGCGCTCGAAGGAGGCCGCAACCGGCTCGTCGGCCGCGACCGCGAAACCGTGGCGCGGGCGCTCGCCCAGGCCTGGCAGGAGGAGCCGTACTCGGGGCCGCTGCCGGCCCTCAACCCCTACGGCGACGGCCGCGCGGGGGAGCGCATCGCGGAGATCCTCAAGATTGACCTTGGAGGCAAGCTTCACTAGCCTCAGCAGATCATGGTCCGCACCTACTCCAGCTATCTGCGTCTCGACGAGCTTCTCGGCCTTCAGACGCTTGCGTCCGATCCGCCCGAGCACGACGAGATGCTGTTCATCGTCATCCACCAGGTCTACGAGCTCTGGTTCAAGCAGGTGCTCCACGAGTGCGACCTGCTGCGGCGCTCGCTCCTGGAGAACGACCGGCCCTCCGCGTTCGCCGCCCTCAAACGCACCCTCACCATCTTCAAGACCCTGGTCGCGCAGGTGGACGTGCTGGAGACCATGACCCCGGTGTCGTTCTCCAGCTTCCGCTCCCGCCTCGACACCGCGAGCGGCTTCCAGTCCGCCCAGTTCCGCGAGCTGGAGTTCTTGCTCGGACACCGGCGCCCGGGCGGCATGGCGCACATCCCGGAAGGGACCGAGGAGCGCCGGCGCCTGGAGGAGCACCTGCGGCAGCCGAGCATCTATGCCGCGTTCCTCCAGTTCCTGAGTCTCAACGGCTATCCCATCCCGGAGGAAGTCCTTCAGCGCGATCCCGCGCTGCCGGTGGTCGAGGACGAGCGCGTTCAGACCATCCTGATCGACATCTACCGCAACCATCCCGGCGACCGGGACGTGTGCGAGCGCCTGGTCGATCTCGACGAGGGCCTCCAGGAGTGGCGCTACCGCCATGTGAAAATGGTCCAGCGCACGATCGGCGTCAAGATGGGTACCGGCGGCTCGCCCGGCGCCGCGTATCTCGAGACCACGTTGTTCAAGCCGCTGTTCCCGGACCTCTGGACCATCCGGGCATCGCTGTAGGCCGTCATGAAACAAGCCCTGCTGTTCCTCCTGCTCGCGAGCCTCTCCCTCCCGGTCCTGGCCGACGATCCGCCTCCGCCCCCGGAGGAGTACCTCCAGCTCAACCGCTGGCTCTACAGCGGCACCCCGGTCTCAGTCCCGGCCGGCGGGCTGCGGTGGGAGAAGGAGGGGGCGTCCTGGACCCTGGAGTCCGGCAAGATCTGGCTGGCCGAGCCAACCGCGAACGGCGCCGTGACCGGCCTGGTCTTCGAAGGCAAGGGCCGGTTCCGCATGGCCGTGCCCGATCCGGTCGAGCTGGCCCAGCTCCAGCGCTTCGCGGAGAAACCGGATCTCCAGGAGATCGACGAGCCGTTCTCGGCCCTCGTCCTGCGCACGTCGGGCGAGCTGCCGGTCAAGCTGGCGGCTGCCGGTGGCGGCTACAAGGAGAACAAGCTCGCCCGCGAACGCCACGAGCACTGGCTCACACAGTGGCTCAACGACGTGGACGCGCGGATCGTGGCCGCCTTCCACACGCCCGGCGATCTCCTGCTGCGGATCGACACGAGGACCGACCGCATGGGCTGGCTCACGTTCGACTACGACGCCCGGCGGATAGAGGAGATCCGTCTCGAGAGCTTCAACACCGGCTACAAGTATCCGGAAACCTGGCTCAGCCTGGACAAGCAGGCGGACCGCGGACCGGACGGGCGGCCCTCCGGCCGGCGCAATCCCGAGATGGACATTCTGCATGCGGACATCGCGGCGGATGTCACCGAGGCCGGCCGCGACAAGGATTTCTTCAAGGGCCGCTTCCAGGTGGACCTGCGCTTCGCCGGCGAGCGGCCCGGCGCCACGGCTGTGGTCCTGAACCTGAATCCGTTCGCCAAGGTCACGGAGGTCTCGGAGGAGGGCAGGCCGGTCCCCTTCATCCGGGACCACATCGGCGGCCGCAAGAGCATCATCGACAACCGGGTCTACGACGACACCATGGTGGTCCTGCTGGACAAGCCGCTCGTGGCCGGCGAGCCGCGGACGCTGCGCTTCGTCTACGAGCTGGACCTGACGAACTACGTCCACAGCCGGTACTGGTATCCGGACTGGGAGACGGACGAGACGTTCCTCACCGACCCGCACACAGCCCGCATCGAGCTGACCGCGCGCAAGAAGCACACGCTGCGGTCCATGGGCCGGCAGGAGCAGTCCGACCCGCTGCCGGACGGCCGGTCGCACGGCGTCTGGGTGGTCGATCACCCGGTCAAGATGGTGACGTTCTCCTTCGCCGAGAAGTTCCACGAGGAGACCGCGAAGGTGGACGGCGCGCCCGAGGTCCTCTGCTTCGGCTCGAAGGTCGAGGTGAGCCGCAAGGCGCGCTTCGGCGAGGTGGCCCAGGACGTGGCGAAGAGCCTCGCCTATTTCGGCAAGCTGTTCGAGGCGCCGCTGCCGGCCGAGAGCCCGCTCTACGTCACCTCGATCGTGGCCCGGCACGGGCAGTCGTTCGACGGCTTCATCCATCTGCCCGAGCAGAGCTTCGACCTGCTCGGACCAGGGCTGGCCGAGCTGTTCCGCGCGCACGAGGTGGCGCACCAGTGGTGGGGCCACCGGGTGGGCGCCGCCACCTATCGCGACGCCTGGCTGGGCGAGGCGTTCGCCGAGTACTCGGCCATGCTGTACGTCCGCGACACGGTGCCGGACGGCGCGAAGATCTTCAACGAGATCCTGCGCACCTACAACGACGAGCAGAACGGCTCGATCAAGAGCGGCTTCAGCAAGTTCACGCGCTTCGACATCAACCTCGCGAACCGCGCGCACGGCGACCGGATCGGGCCGATCGGCCATAGCTGGCGGGCGAACACCGGCGAGGTGCCGACCGCCTACTCGTCGATCGTCTACGGCAAGGGCGCGCTCGTCCTCTACATGCTGGACCGCCTGCTGGCCGAGGAGACAGGGAGCGACCAGGCCCTGCTCGACGTGCTGCGCGACTTCCTGAAGGCGCACCAGGGCAAGGCCGTCTCGACCGCCGACTTCGCCGCGGCCGTGGCGCGGCGGGCGCCGGGCGACTGGAACTGGTTCTTCGACCAGTGGGTGGAGCGCGCCCAGGTGCCGACCTACCGCTGGAGCGCCTCGACCTCGGGCAACGCGGTCACCCTCAAGGTGAGCCAGGGTGACGTGCCGGCGGGTTTCCGCATGCCGGTGCCGGTGCGGGTCGAGCTGGACGGCGGACCGGTCGAGAAGACCGTGCTGGTGGACGGGCCGGAGAAGAGCTTCGAGCTGAGCTTCGACGCGAAGCCGAAGTCCGTGGTGTTCAACCCGGACTACGCGGTGCTGGCGAAGGTCAAGAAGGATTAAAGGACCAAAGGGACTGCAGGGGCTACAGGGACCAAAGTCTTTGGTCCTTGATGTCCTTGCGGTCCTTTGGGTCCTTTCCTAGCGGATTCTCATCGTCGGCATCTGCACGAGGAAGCGGTCCCGGCCGCGCTGGACCTCGACCGTGTGCTTCTCGCCGTCCTGCCGGAAGAGCTGGCGCACCTGGAGGAGCGTCATGCCGGCGACCGGCCGGTCGTCCATGGCCAGGATCGCGTCTCCGGCCAGAATCCCTGCGTCCCCGCCGGGGGTGCCGCCCTGCACGTTGCTCACCTTGAACCCCTTGCCATCGGCCACGACCATCACCCCGGCCAGGTCGTAGTCGAAGCTCACGCCGAGCATCTCGGTCGGCTCCAGGAACATCTGCCGGCGCGAGTAGTCGAAGGTCACCCGGAAGCGGTTGAGCAGCGCGGCTCCCAGAACGCCGTCCCAGCCGGTGCGGACGGCGGACGGATCGCTGGGAAAGGTGGCGATCTCGTCACGGAACAGGAACGGACCGACCTGGAGGAGCCGGGCGCGGCCGGCCAGGAAGGTCTCCTCGCCGTCCGGCCCCTCGGCCTGGAGGCGGTGCATGCCGTCGGTCGAGGCGAGGAGCTGCTTCGCGCGGGCGAAGGCGCGCTCGATGCGCAGCGGCCAGTACGCGCCGGTGTTCACCTTGAGGCGGGCCGTGAACGGACCGCGCGCGCCGATCGTGAGGCGCGCCCCGATCACCGGCACCTCCTGGGACAGGTCGAGCGCGATGGCCGTGCCCGTGCCCGGATAGCGGAAGCCGCGGGGATCGGACAGGGAGACGCTCGCCCCGGCGTAGTCGATCGCCACCACGAGCTGGCGGAAGAACGGCGCGCCCAGGATGCCCGAGACCGGGTGCGAGACCGGCACCCGGATGGGCGAGACCGTGAACGGGTGCTCGGCGAGCTGGAAGCCCGCCACCTCGACCAGGGCGTTGCGGGTGAAGTCCCGGGCCTTCTCCTTCTCCGTGGTGCGCAGGCCCAGGGGCTGGATCTGCCCGGGATCGAGGTACGACCGGGAGGAGCCCGTGTCGAGCAGGAACCAGAGCGGATCGGAGCCGTTGACCCGGGCCTGGAGGAAGATCCGGCCGCCCGAGACGATGTCGGCCGGGACGCGGCGGGTGCCCGCCGCGGTCGCCGCGGCCGCCGCCTGGACAGGCCATGGCCCGAGGAGGGCACCGACGGCGAGCACCGCGATGATCCGGTTCATTCGAGACGATTTAAGTCCCTTTCGCACGGCCTGTCAAATCGGCGCCCCTCTTTACTCCGCCCCGGGGCGCGGGCTAGAGTCTCGCGCCATGGGACGCATCTTCGAAACACGAAAACATACGATGTTCGCCCGCTGGGACCGGATGGCGAAGCAGTTCGCCCGGATCGGCAAGGAGATCACCATCGCCGTCAAGGCCGGTGGCCCCGACCCGGTCCACAATCCGCTCCTGCGCCGGGTGGTTCAGAACGCGCGCGCCGTCAACATGCCGAAGGACAAGGTGGAGGCGGCCATCAAGCGCGCGTCGGGCAAGGACGCCGCCAACTTCGAGGAGATCCTCTACGAAGGCTACGCCCCGCACGGCATCGCCATCCTCGTCGAGACCGCGACCGACAACCCCACGCGCACCGTCTCCAACATCCGCTCCCACTTCAACAAGGGCAACGGCAACCTGGGCACGACCGGCAGCGTCGGCTTCATGTTCAAGCGCATGGGCGTCTTCCGCCTCAACCCGGCCGGCCTCGACCCGGAGGAGTTGGAGCTGGAGCTGATCGACCACGGCCTGGAGGAGATGGGGGAGAGCACCGGCGAGAAGGGCGAGCCGATTCTCGTGCTGCGCTGCGCCTTCAACGACTTCGGCCAGCTCCAGAAGGCCCTGGAGGACCGCGGCATCACGCCGCTCTCCGCCGAGTCCGAGTACATCCCGGTGACGCCCACCGAGCTGCCCGAGGACAAGGCCGACGAGGTGCTCAAGCTCGTCGATCGCCTGGAGCAGGACGACGACGTTCAGAAGGTCTTCCACAACCTCGCCTGAGTCGGGTCATAATCTCCCCTGCCGCGACCGCCTCCGGTCACGGCTCAACGGGGAGGAGAACGGATGGACATTCTGACCTGGCTGATCGTCGGACTGGTGGCAGGCGTCCTGGCTTCGCTGGTGGTGGGTGGCGGCTACGGGATCCTGGGAGACATCG
>DATANP010000725.1:0-5839 GCA_036266195.1 Thermoanaerobaculia bacterium
CAGGCTGTCCTTGGCGTGGAACGAGCCCGCCCGCACCAGCCCGCCGGCGCTGGTCATCACGTGGAGCGAGCCCTGAGACAGGGCCCTTCCAACTCCAGCCAGGTAGCCTTTGAGGATCGGCGAGAGGTAGGCGTCCACGACCGCGGTTTCGGCCCGGGGCACGATCTTGATCAGCGGCGCCAGCCTCGACGAGAGCGAGACATGGCGGAAGCCGGCCTCGCGCAGCATCTCTCCCAGCGCCTCCTCGTGCCGGGGGTTGCGGTAGGAGTGCAGCAGGGCCACCGCCGCCGACTCGAACCCGGCGGCGAGCAGGCGCTCCGCTTCGCCGCGCAGGGACCCGGCGGCGAGGGGAACCAGCACGGAGCCGTCCGAAGCCAGCCGCTCGGGCACCTCCACGACCTCCGCGAAGAGCGGCCGGGGTTTTTCGATGTTCAAGGCGAAGAGATCGGGCCTCTGCTGGGTGCCGATCAGGAGGAGGTCGGCGAAGCCGCGGGTGATGAACAGGACCGTGGCCGCGCCCTTCCTCTCCAGGAGAGCGTTCGTGCCGCGGGTGGTCGCGAGACGCATCGCGATCTCCGGCAACTCACGGTCGAGAGGCGTGCCGGTGATCAGCCGCGCCGCGAGGACCGGCGGCTCCTCGGGAGAGCGCAGCTCGAAGGCTGAACCCTTCAAATCGGGCAGTGGACCATCCAACTCCAGGATGTCGCCGTGGGATCCGATAACCCGGCGCGCCTCGTCCGTTCCCAGGATCCGCAGCTCGAATCCGCGGAAGAACCCGACCGGCACGCGCCAGCCCGCCTCCACCCTCACCCGGGCGCCGTTTCTCTCGACAATCCGGCCGCGCAAGGCGCTCGTCGAGAGCACCTTGGCCCGGTGCAGCGTCCCTTCCGGATCGAGTGCCAGGCAGTCGGTGAACGTGCCGCCGGTGTCGATCCAGATCCGCCAGGTCAGAAGGTCACCCGCGCCCACCGCCGAGCCGGGCGAGGAGCAGCTTCACCCGCTGGTTCTCCTGGTCGATGGCCACGGCCTTGCGCAGCCAGCGCTGGGCGTCCACCGAGTCGCCGCCGGCCAGGGAGACCAGTCCCATGGCGGCATAGGGCTCGGCGCTGTCGCGGTAGAGGCGGATCGCCCGCTTGTAGAAGCGCCGCGCTTCGTCGAGCCGGCCGTGGGCCATGCTGACGTCGCCCAGGGCCAGGTAGATGAACGGGTTGCGGCTGCCGAGCCGGGATGAGATCGCCAGCAGATCCTCGGCCTCCTGGGTGTTGCCCTGGTGGCGCAGCAGCGCGGCCAGATTCTGGTAGGCCGAGACCGCCTCGGGGTCCACCTCCAGCGCCCGGCGGTACGCCTTCTCCGCTCCGGCCAGGTCGCCGTTGCGGCGCAAGGACACGCCATAGTTGATCCAGCCGCTGGACAGCTCGGGATCGATCGCCACCGCCTTGGTGAGCCACGGCAGCGCCTCCTGGTGCCGGCCGGTGCGCAGAAGCTCGCCGCCGCGGTTCGAGTGGAACAGCGCGATGGCCCGGATGTCCGGGATCTGGCGCACGCGGCGGTAGTTGGGCTGCGCGTTGGCCGAGAAGTCGAGGATCTTGACCTCCGGGCCGCTGCCGTAGCCGGCGCTCACGTGGCCCGAGACCACCACCAGGTCCCCCTCCTTCTCAAACTTCTCGATGTCGTCCACCTCCAGGAAGAAGGCCGGCACGCCGATCTCCCGCGCCATGCCCACGAACAGGCTGGTGAACGCCAGGCAGTTGGCCCGCCGGGTGCGGAACACCTCCTCAGCGGTGGCCGTGTAGCGCGGCTCGTACTGGACCTTGAGCTTGTCCGAATCGATCAGGCCGTTGAGGAGGACCTCCAGGCGCTTGTCCATCGGAGTCTGTTCCGGCACGACCTGATGGACCCACTGCCGCATCTCGTCCGTGATCTGGTAGGGGATGACGACCTCGGCGGGATCGAGGCCCCGGGAGCGCAGCTCGCGCTCGATCTGGGACGAGCTGAGGGTGCCCGAAGACGAGACGCAGCCGGAAACCACCAGGGTTCCGGCTGCGAGAAGCGCGAGGTTTCGGCGGACGTTCGGCATGGCCTCAATCCCCGACGGAACGGTTCAGACTGCCCGGGCCGGTCTCCGGAAGAGCAGCTTCTTCACCCCGAAGTACAGGAGCCCGATGATCATCAGCATGGCCAGGACCGGCACCACGATCGCGAGCACCGAGAGCAACGCCGAGCTGCCCGCCTCGACCGTGGCGAGCAGCGGGTTTGCCAGGCCGCCGGTGGTGAACGACGAGACCTGCCGCGCCGTGGCCGTGATGCCCTGGAACGTCGCGGCCGTGCCGCCGCCGCCCAGGATCGCCAGGGTCCAGCGCAGGAAGGGATCGACATCCGTAACCGCCGAGGCCGTCACCAGGATGCCCGCGACGATCGCCGTGGGCGTGGCGATCGCGTCGAGCAGGTTGTCCACCCATGGGATGTAGTACCCGGCAATCTCCAGCAGCGTGGCCGCCGAGAAGGCGATCAGGGCCGGAGTCGATCCGATCCAGGCAAATCCCTGACCCAGCTCCAGATGGCCCGTGCTCGAGGCAATGCTCATGACGAGCAGCGGGACGAACACGCGGAACCCGCACGCCGCCGCCAGCCCCAGGCCGAGGAGGATGCTGAGAAGAGTTTCCATCGTGCGCGAGCTCCTTTCCGGACGTCGAGAATCGTTCGATAAGGATAACGCAAACGGGGGGTCGATCCCTTCCCCCCTCTCCCCAGCCCTCTCCCCCATGCCGGGGAGAGGGGGCCAGGATCTACCAGACCGGCTGGCCGTCGCGTTTCGGAGCCCAGGCCAGGGTCAGCAGGCGGACCTCGACGTCCTTGCGCCGCGGCTTCAAGCCCAGCACCTCCAACTGCTCGGCTTCGGGGTCGAAGCGCTCCTCCAGGCGATCGATCTCGGCCTCCAGCTCGGCGTTCAGGTCGGCGAGCTGCTTGCGGAGCGACTCCAGGTTCTCCTCGGCGTGGGTCACGTCCTGGCGCTCCTGCATGGTGCGGCCGACGTTGCGGATTGCGCTCCCCGCCCGGCTGGCGTTGGAGTAGCTGAACGTCTTCCGCCCGAAGAGGGCGCCCAGCACCGCGGTACCGGCGGAGAGCACGGTCGAGATCGTCTGGCTGGAGGCCTGCGACTCCTGCTTCGCCTTCATCTGTTCGGCGCGGCGGATGCGGTCCTGAAGCTGTCCGACCTTGACCCCGTACTTCTGGCGCAGGGCCTCGACCTGGGCGTCCCGGCGCTCGCGCGCCTTCTCGGCCAGCCGGACGCGGAAATCCCGCTCGGTCTCGCCCGGCTGCGACAGATCGCCCACGCTCGGGCTGCGGAAGAGCTCCAGCTTCCGCGTGCGGAAGAGGCTCTCCTCCAGCGCCTTGCGCCAACCGTCGTAGCTGCGCGCCCGCGCGGCCGCGTCCGGCAGCGGCGCGAACAGGGCGCCCGGGGCTGATTCGCGCTCCAGATCGTCCTTCTCCACCTCCAACGCCTCGGCCGCGTACCAGTCCACGTCGCCCTCGGCCGTGAGGGGGGCCAGGAGGAAGAGGTCCTCGGCGTGATCGATCCCCTGCTTCGGCTCCACGTAGTGGACACAGGCCGCGGCATACAGGCCGGGCTCGTAGACCACGCCGTCCGGCCGCGACCGGACCGGCAGGAAGGCCTGCGGCACGTCCGGCGGCAGGACCGGCGCCACCGTATCGGCCGAGGCGGAGGGCGGAGGTGGCGTGGTCATCGCGGCCATCGCGGCCACCGCCGGGGTCACCCCGGTGGTGGGCACCTGCGAGGTCACCGGTGCCGCCGGGGCCGACTGCTTGCGCGGGTCCATCAGCCTCTTGATCTCGGGCCGGGTCAGCGGACCGCGCAGGTAGGACATGGCCCACCGGCTCTGGAAGACCTCGGGCCCCTCTTCATGAACGTTGTGCAGGAGGAAGACCCGGTTGCCGAGTCCGGCCAGGACCTCCTCCATGTGTTTGCGGTCGAACGTCCCACCTCCCGCGGCCACTCCCTCCAGACCGTCGAGGAGGCGCTGCTTGTCGCGGTCGGTCTGCAGCCGGCCGAGGAGCCAAGTGCCGACGTTGCTCAGCCCCTTGTAGTCGATGTCCACCGGGTTCTGCGTGGCGAGCACGAGCCCCAGGCCGAAGGCGCGGGCCTGCTTGAGCAGCGTGAGGAGCGGACGCTTCGACGGCGGCTCGGCCACCGGCGGCATGTAGCCGAAGACCTCGTCCATGCAGAGAATCGCCCGCAGGCTGCTCGTGCCCGCCTTGCTTCGGATCCAGCCGAGCGTCTGGTTGAGGAGCAGGGAGACGAAGAACATCCGCTCCCGGTCCGACAGGTGGGCGATTGAAAAGATCGCCACCCGCGGCTTGCCGGCCGAGGTGTAGAGCAGGCGGTCGATGTCGAGCGGCTCGCCCTTGAGCCAGGCGCCGAAGCCGGGCGACCCGAGGAGGTTGTTGAGCGCCATCGCCAGCTCGAACCGCTCCTTGGCCGGGTAGAACGACTCCAGGTCCATGACCCCGATGCGCTCCACGGCCGGTTTCTGGACCTGCTGGATGAGGCCCGCAAGGTCGAGCCCCTTGCCCTGCCGCCACGCCGAATCGAAGATCGTGGACAGGAGGATGGACTCGCGCCCGCGCACCGGGTCCGACTCCAGCCCAAGCAACGAGAGCAGGCTCGCCACCAGGGTGCTGACCCGGTCGCGCAGGAGGTCGCCGTCGTCGATCACCTCCTGTGGCGGCGCGCCCAGGGACGAGAGGATCGAGACCGGCAGTCCGGCCTCGCTGCCGGGGGTGTAGATCGAGAAGTCCGTGCAGTCCCGGAGCCGCGCGATGCGCTCGCCGCTCTGGTCCCAGCGCGCGAGCCCCTCGCGCCAGGTCTCCGCTTCCTTGGCCGCGAACGCCTCGGGAGTGAGCCCGGCGCGGTTGGCCGCGTCCGGATCGATCCACGGAGCGAAGTCCGCGGGCCGCAGCTCGGGGAAGGTCAGGAGGAGGTTGGCCAGATCGCCCTTGGGGTCGATCACCAGGGCCGGGATCCGGTCGATCGCCGCCTCTTCGATAAGCGAGATCAGAAGGCCGGTCTTGCCGCTGCCGGTCATGCCGACGCAGACCGCATGAGTCAGGAGGTCGCGCGAGTCATACAGGAGCGGCGTGGCCGCCGCCTCCCCGCGCTGCAGGTCGAAAGGACGCCCCAGGTAGAACGCCCCGAGCTTCTCGTACGCCGCTGTCTCGTCTGCCATGGCCGACATCCTACAACGGCCCGGAAGCTCGGCGAAGCCGCAGCCGCGGTGCCGGCCGGGCCGGCACCGCGGGTGGCGCTCAGCTCGACTCTACCGATCGTACCGGCCCGGGGGCGTCACGTCTGACTCCACCGTCTCGATCGTGAGCACCGGTTTCCTGCCGGGGTCGCCCTCCTTGTAGAAATCGACCGGATGGCTCACAGACTTGTACGTCGCCGTGGGTGGAGAGCTCCGAATCTCCGCTTCGACGATCACTGGATCGTCGGAGACCAGCGTGCCCAACTTCTCGCTGTTGACCTGCAGAAAGAAGCTCTGCCGGTGCCTTGCCGGGAAGGTATCCGAAGAGAGGGTCCCAGCAGACGAGCGTCGGGGATTCAGGGTCAAGGTGAGCGGACCGATGTCACCGGGGCTCACCGCCACGAGCTGCTTGCGGATGAAGAGCACGTTCCTGCCGCTCGTGAGATGCACAGCCGGACCGGTGAGCCTGAGGTCGACCTGCCTGTCGGCCACCCTGGCCGTGACGCGGCTGGTGATATTGACCTCCTGCGAGACCGCAGGCTTCACATCC
The DNA here is from genome assembly GCA_036266195.1 of Thermoanaerobaculia bacterium. Classification (GTDB taxonomy): domain Bacteria; phylum Acidobacteriota; class Thermoanaerobaculia; order Multivoradales; family UBA5704; genus DATMER01. The sequence continues at coordinate 5,815 of DATANP010000725.1, forward strand.
GAGGTGACTTCCCGGACGGTGAACA
>DATANP010000726.1:0-9618 GCA_036266195.1 Thermoanaerobaculia bacterium
CGACCTGCTGCTGGTCACGGGCGGCGACCCCTGCCCGCGCTGCGACGGCACGCTGGAGCTGTTCCGGGGCATCGAGGTCGGGCACATCTTCAAGCTCGGCACCAAGTATTCGGAGAAGCTCGGCTGCAACTTCACGGACGAGGACGGGCAGGAGCGGCCGATGATCATGGGCTGCTACGGCCTGGGTATCGGCCGCACCGTGGCCGCGGCGATCGAGCAGAACCACGACGCGGACGGCATCATCTGGCCCCGCCCGCTGGCGCCGTTCGAGGTGCTGCTGGCTGCCCTCAACCCGGACGACGGCGAGGTGCGGCGGGTGGCCGAGCAGATCTACGGCCAGCTCCTGGAGAAGGGGATCGAGGTCCTCTACGACGACCGCGACGAGCGGCCGGGCGTGAAGTTCAAGGACGCGGACCTGGTCGGCTTCCCGGTACGCATCGTGGTCGGGGCCAAGTCGCTGGCCGACGGCAAGGTCGAGGTCTCACTGCGCCGCGACCGCCAGAAGCTGCTCGTGCCCGTGGTCGAGGCGCTGCCGAGGGTCATGGAGCTGCTGGAGGGCTGACGGGGATAGAATCTCCCCAGCCTATGGCCGTCAAGCTGATCGAGAACGTGTCCGACACGGCGCGGTGGGTCGCCTTCTACCGCGCCATGGAGAGCGACCGGCCGGACGCGCTCTTCCGCGATCCCTGGGCCCGGAAGCTGGCGGGCGAGCGCGGCGCGGCGATCGTGCGGCACATCCCGAGGGCCGAGGCCATGGCCTGGGCGCTGATCGTCCGCACCGCCGTCTTCGACGAGCTGATTCTCCAGGCCGTGAACCGGGACGGGGCCGACGTGGTGCTCAACCTCGCGGCCGGTTTCGACACGCGCCCCTATCGCCTTCCGCTCCCGCCGACCCTCGAGTGGATCGAGGTCGATCTGCCCGAGCTGCTCAGCCACAAGGAGCGCGAGCTGGCGGGCGAAACGCCGGTCTGCGAGCTGGAACGGGTCCGGCTCGACCTCGCCGATCCCGCGGCGCGCCGCGGCCTGTTCGAGCGGGTTGGCGGGATGGGCAGGAAGGTGCTGGTGGCGTCCGAGGGGCTCCTCCTCTATCTCACGCCGGAGCAGGTGGGGCCGCTCGCGACCGACCTCCACGGCCAGCCGTCGTTCCGCTGGTGGGTGACCGATCTCCTCTCGCCGGCCCTGCGCAAGCGGCTCCTGCGGAGCTGGGGGCCTCACCTGGAGAGCGCCAATGCGCCGTACCAGTTCGCGCCCGAGGAGGGGGCCGAGTTCTTCCGGCCGTTCGGCTGGAACGTGGCCGAGTTCCGGCCCGTGTTCGAGGAGGGTCGGCGCCTCGGCCGGGAGATGCCTTTGGCCTGGCTGCTGGCCTGGATCGGCCGCATCGGCTTCGGCAAGGGCGCCGGCGTGGCGCTGCTGGAGCGGGCGGAGTGAATCTACCGGATGTTTCTGATGTCCGAGCCGCCCGCGAAGCGCTGGCCGGAGTGGTGCCGCGCACGCCGGTCCTGCGCTCCGACGCGCTGAACGAGCTGGCGGGCGCCCGCCTCTGGTTCAAGGCCGAGAGCCTCCAGGTGACCGGCTCGTTCAAGGTGCGGGGCGCCTGGAACCGGGTGCGCTCGTTCACGCCCGAGGAGCTGGCTCCGGGTCTGATCACGGTGAGCGCCGGCAATGCCGCGCTGGGCGCCGCCTGGGCTGCGCGCCGGGCGGGGGCCCGGCTGGTGGTGGTGATGCCGGAGAACGCCGTGCCCGAGAAGCTCGCGGCCGTGGCCGCGCTGGGCGCCCGGATCGAGAAGGAGGGCGTCACGAACGCCGTGCAGGCCTTCGAGCGGCTGGCGAAGCTGAGGGCGGAGCACGGCTACACGCTGGTCCACCCGTTCGACGACCCGTTCGTGATCGCGGGCGCGGGCACGGCCACCCTGGAGCTGTTGGAGGACGTGCCGGACCTGGACCGCCTCGCGGTGCCCACCTCGGGCGGCGGGCTCCTCGCGGGCGCCGTGCTGGCGGCCGGCCCGGAGGTCAGAGTCTACGGCATCCAGCCGGAGGGAGCGGCGGGCCTGGTCCGGTCGCTGGCCGCGGGCGAGCCTACGACCCCGGAGAGCATCAAGACCGTGGCCGACGGTCTCACGGCTCCCAAGCCAGGGGTGCTCAACTTCGAGCTGATCCGCACGCGCGCGGCCGGAGCGCTGACGGTGAGCGACGAGGCGATCCTGGACGCCATGGCCCTGATCCTCCGCCACCTGCGGGTGATCGTGGAGCCCTCAGGCGCGGCGGCCCTGGCGGGTGTTTTGGCTCACCCGGAATTCCAGGGCCGGCGCGTGGGCGTGATGCTCAGCGGCAGCAACACGGGACCCGACCGGATCCGCGAGGTACTTTCCCGCCGGTCAGTGACTTCTTAACTGCCGATGCGGGTTCGTCCCGGCCGCCAGCCTTGCGGCGCTGGGCCTCCTGGGCCGCAGGCGCAGGAAGCTGGGCCGGTCGAGGACGATCCGGGCGAGCTGGTCGTGCTCGCGGAGGGCGACGAACGCATCGGCGGCGCGGTCCAGAAGCTCCAGCGCGATCCGGGTGTGGCCCAGGTCGCGCCGCAGGAGCGCCTCCAGGAAGTCGATCCGGGCACCGAGGTCCGGGTCGGCCCCGCCGCGCTCCTGGTGGAGCCTCGCCTCGACGAACGCGCACAGGGCCTGCTCGAGATCGCCGGCGATGCGCAGGGCTTCGCCCTCCATGGCGAGGGCATAGGCTTCGAGGTCGGCGAGCGCGGCGGTGCCGCCGCAGGATCTGGGATCGACCTGCTCGGCGACCGCGCGGGCAAGGCGGGCCAGCTCGCGCGCCTGGATGGGATCGCGCTGGACGAGCGACTCGCTCCGCTTCAGGGTGTAGGAGGCGAGCGCGTAGCTCTGGAACCGGGGCTCCAGGGCGAGCGCGGTCTCCCTCTCGACCTCGGAGAGCAGGAGCAGCTCGGACAGAAGCTCCGGCGCCGCCGCCTTCTCGGCCCGGACGCCGGGGAGCCGGCGCAGCGTGTCCTCGGCCGCGCGGTTCAGGGCGTTGCGGTACCCCTGCTCTTCCTGGGACGCCAGCTCGCTCACGCGGGCCTGGCACTCGGCACACGCGCCCAGGTGTGCCATCTCGGCGGAGAACCGCCGCGCCAGGACCCGGGCCTGCTCCTCAGATAGGTGTGACATGGAATCCCCCCAAAATGAAGGCCCCTCTTATATAAGTTGCCGCAGAGGCCAAAAATTTGACACCGGCCTGAAAAAAAGCCGGTGTCAATTTTTTGAATCGGGGGATGGGAGGGTCAGCCCGGCGGGTTGCCGCGCATCTGGTTGACGCGGACCTTCTCGGTGACCTGGGCGAGGAGCGAGAGGTTGACCGCTTCCCGCTCGGCCGCCTCGTGCACCATCTTGAGGGCGGCGAAGGCCTCTGGATTCACGTCGCGGAGCTGGAACAGGCGGACGAGGTCGGAGGCCACCCGCAGCACCTCGGCCGACTGGCCGCGGCGGGCGTAGACGGTGACCAGGTCGAGCCCGGCGAGCGCCGCGTCGAGCGGATAGCCGTGCTCGGTCAGACGCTCGGCAGCCTGGCTGAGGAGCTGTTCGGCCAGGTCGAGATCCTCGCCGAGCTCGCGGGCGATCAGGCCTTCGGCCCAGATCCGGCGACTGGTGGTCAGAGGATCGTTGAACTGCATGTAGAGCTGTTTCGAATCCTGGTAGAGCTGCGCCGCGTCTCGGGCGCGTCCGCACTCGGCGAGCGCGAAGATCAAGTTGTGGCGCACGGCGAGGGCGAGCCATGGATCCTGGGCCAGAGGGAGGGCTTTCTGAAGGTTCTCCACCACCCGGTCCAGCTCGCGCATGACCAGGTAGACGTTGGCGCGGTTGATAATCGTCCTCGCCTGGAGATTCCGGTCCTTGAGCGCGACGAAGACGCGCTCGGCCTTGTCGAGCAGGTCGAGCGCCGCCGGGAACTGGCGGAGATCGCGGCGCAGGGACGCTTCGAGGAAGTCGATCCGGGCCGTGAGGTCCGGGTCCGCGCCGCCGCGCTCCTGGATCTGGCGGGCCTCCTTGAACATCTGGTGCGCCTCCCGCAGACCGGTGGATACGCGCTTGGCGTTGCCCTCCATGGCCATGGCGTAGGCTTCGAGATCGGCGAGCGCCGCGCTGCCGCCGCATTGGCGCGGATCCACCTGGCTGGAGATCAACCTGGCGAGCCGTGCCAGCTCACCCGCCATGACCGGATCGTGCGCGACCAGCTTCTCGCACCGATCCAATGTATAGGACGCGAGCGAGTAGGTATGGAAACGAAGCTGTGTGGCCGCGGCGGTCTCCCGTTCCTGGTTGGGCAAAGCCAGCAGCTCCGCGAGAAGCGTCGGAGCCTGGCCGCGCTCCTCCGAGACCCGGGCGGTCCGGCTCAGAAGGTCCTGGAGCATGTTGTCCATGGCCTTCGGGTCGTCCAGAAGCGAGCTGCCGTCAGATTCGCTGCCGGTCTCCGAATCCATACGCTCCCTTTCCGAAGTGAGGACCTTCGTGAGAACCCGTGCCAAGGCGCCCACCCGCTTGTCCGGATGTTCCATGGTCTTCCCTCCTGATCCAACCGATCATTCCTGACTGCTATTATAACGTCTCAGATCACGACACTGGAACTGGCAAGAAATCTACCACCCGCCATTGGGATCGATGAAGCCGCCGAAGTCAGTCTGCGGATCGCTCGTCGGCTGATTGGGAACCGGCACCGTGCCGCCGGTCGAGGCCTCGAAGATCGGGGCGAAGACGTCCCCGACGTCGAACACCGACGTCAGCCACTCCCAGGCCGCGGCCAGACCGGAGACCCGCTCGGGGCTCGGGCCGTTCGACGTCGGGAGAGCATGCGCCGTGCCGGCTGCCAGGAACAGGGCCAGCGCCAGCAGGGCGAAGACCGAACGCGCTGTGCGAGACATACGGATCTCCTCCATCCTAAGTTCCGACTGCCCGTAATTGGACCGCCGTCTCCGAAGAAGCGAAGCAGACAACCAGACGACATCTAACAGTCCATCTACAGGTATGAGTGTGTCACAGGACCAAAAAGGAGCCATGTCTCGAAAACATTGATAATCAGCTATGGAAGAGCAAGGTTTTGGTGTGTTACTATAGTCATACACGATGAGCCGAGGCCTGCGGATCGACCCTGCCGACTCAAGACCGATCTGGCGGCAGATCGAGGAGGGTGTACGGCATCTGGTCGCCTCCGGCGCGCTGCTCGCCGGCGCCCCGGTCCCGTCGGTCCGCGACCTTGCCCGCGACCTGCAGATCAACCCGGCGACCGTCTCGAAGGCCTATCAGCGGCTGACCGACGCCGGGGTGCTCACGGTTCGGCGCGGCGAGGGGACCTACGTGAGCGACGAGCCGCCGAAGCTCCCGGACGCCGAGCGGAGCCGGAGGCTGCTCCAGGGCGCCTTGCGCTACGCCAGCCTGGCGGTGACGATCGGCGCCGGGCAGGACGAGTCCGCGGAGACGCTCGCGGAGGCCTGGCACAGCCTCGCGAGCGGGGGCGTTGCCGAAGAGGAGGACATGGAATGAACCTGGCCGCCCTCGAAGAGCTGACCGTCCGCTACGGGAAGAGATCCGTGCTCGACCGGGTCTCGCTCGCCGTGTCCGAAGGGTCGGTGTACGTCCTGGTCGGCCGCAACGGAGCGGGGAAGAGCTCGCTCGTCCGCTGCCTGCTCGGCGAGCAGCGGCCGGACTCGGGCCGGGCGCTGCTCCTGGGTGGCGACGCTTGGCGCGAACGGGCCCGCCTTCTGCGCGAGGTCGGCGTGGTGCCCGAGGAGCCGGACGCGCCTCCGGCCATGAACGCCCGGCAGCTCGCCCGCTTCGCCTCCGGGCTGTACGATTTCTGGGACGGCGCCGGCCTGTCGGACCGCCTGAGGCGGTTCGGCGTGCCCGAGGACGTTCCGTTCGGCCAGCTCTCCAAGGGACAGAAGGGCCACGTGCTCCTTTCTCTGGCCCTCGCCAGCTCGCCGCGGCTCCTGATCCTGGACGATCCCACGCTCGGCCTCGATCCGGTCGCCCGCCGCGCGGTCTTCGACGAGCTGATCGTCGACCTCTCCGAGCGCGGCACCACGGTCTTCCTCACCAGCCACGACCTGGCCGGGGTGGAGAGGATCGCGGACCGGATCGGCCTGCTCCGGGACGGCCGGCTGGCGGTGGACGAGGAAATGGAGACGCTCAAGCAGCGGTTCCGCCGCCTGCGGGTGACTGGAGCGGCCGGTCCGGCGCCCGAGTGGGCTCCGGCGATCGAGGCGCTCCGGCCGGTATCGGCCAGAGCGCGGGCCTGGGGATGGGAGGCGGTCGTCTCGGCCTGGGACGACGACCGGCCGCCGTCCGGCCTGCCCGGGGAGGTCGAGGTCTCGGCTCTCACCCTGGAGGAGATCTTCCTTTCCCTCGCGGAGACCCCTCGATGAAGGCCTTCGTCGCCGTCCTGCGCCGCGAGCTGGCGGAGCGCTGGCTGATCCCGGTGGCCGCGGCCCTCCTTGGGCTCGTGCCGCTGATCGCTCCGCTCCTGCCGATCCAGGGCTACCGGGGGCCGGACCTGCGCGGCGGCACGGCGTTCGCGCTGGCCCTGATCACCAGCTACCTGCTCGCCGTGGTACTCGGCAGCTCGGTTCTGGCGCGCGACCTGGGCGAGCGGCGGCTCGGCTTCTATTTCTCCCGGCCGCTGCCGGGCTGGGCGATCTGGGCGGGCAAGCTGGCGTCGGCGCTGATTCTGGCGCTCGGCTCGGGCCTGCTCATCATGCTGCCGTCCCTGCTCCTCGGCGACCGCCCTGACGCGGGCGGCCTGTCATGGCAGGTCGGCTTCGCGGCGAACGCGGGGCTCTGGGCGGTGAGCGTGTGCCTCCTGGTGCTGCTGTCGAACGCGGCCGCAGTCCTGTTCCGGTCGCGGTCGCCCTGGCTCCTGTTCGACCTCGCCGCCGCAGCCGTGCTGGCGGCGTGGCTCTGGGTGGAAATGAGCCGGCTCCAGGCGGCAGGTGCGAGGGGCGTCGTGATGCAGATCCAGATCGCGATGCTCGCCGTCCTGCTCGTAGCCCTGGCCGCGGCGAGCGCGGTCCAGGTCCTCCGCGCCCGCACCGACCTGCGCCGCGGTCACCGCCTGCTCTCTCTCACTCTGTGGGGGTTGCTGGGAGCCGCAGCGCTGGCGGTGGCCGGATATGGCCGCTGGGTCCTCGCCGCGAGCCCCGAGGACCTGCTCACCTTCAGTCTCGTCCAGCCGGCTCCGGCCGGCACGTGGGTGGCCGTCTCGGGTCCGGTCGAGGCGCGCGGCGGCTACGAACCGCTCTTCCTCCTGGACACCCGCTCCGGCCGGTACGTCCGGACCTCCGCGAGCTGGTGGGCCCATGAGATCTGGGCCGGGCCGGTCTTCTCCGACGACGGCCGGCGCGGGGTCTGGCTGGAGCCGGACGGCCAGCGGCCGCTCCCCGTGGCCGTCCGGCGCCTGGACCTGGACCGGCCGGACTCCCGGCCGGTCGCGGTGCCGATCGTCTTCGACGAGAACATGCCGCGGGCCCTCAGCCTCTCTCGCGACGGCCGCCGGCTGGCCGCCATTCATCGGGAGCGCATCCTGCTGATGGACCTGGACAACGGCCGCAATCTCGCCTCCGTGCCGGTGCCGCCCGGAAGCGACGGCTGGAACGACCATCTGCGCTTCCTCGAGTCCGGGGCGCTGCGCTTCTATGGCAGCCGCGGGAACGGGGACCGGAAATCCGAGCTGAGAGTGATGGATCTCGACCCCCGCTCCGGCAGGGTTCTGCGCTCCTTCGCGCTGCCGATCCAGGACGAGTGGGCCTGGGACATCAGCCGCGACGGCAACCACCTGCTCCTCCACACCCGCGACCTGGCCTTCGTCGCATCGCAGGTCCGGATCGTGGACCTGACCACGGGCGAGAAGTCGCCGCCAATCGTCGTGCAGCGGGTGACCGGCAGGGCGTATCTTCTGGACGACGACCTCGTGGTGATCGCCGAACGCGCCGCAGGCAAGGCGGTGCTCCGGCTCCTGGACCTCCGGGGGACCGAGCTGCGCCGCTTCGAGATCCCGGCCGATCGTCTGAGGACCGCCGGCAGGCCGGCGCCCGGGCTCCTGGTGGTTTCCATCGTGCCTGCGGGCCGGTCGAACGACTGGGCTTCGCGGCAGTGCCTTCTGCTGGACCTGGACCGCGGCACCTGGAAACCGCTCGTCGCCGGAGTCGCGCCGGCGGCTTGGGCCCCCGTGGCCGTCGGCAGTCTCGGCACGAGGCTGTTCTTCGACAACCGGGGCGGTCTCTTCGAGCTGGACCCCGCGACCGGCCACCGGCGCGTGATCCTGCACCCGGAGAAGAAGTGAAGCGCGAGACCTTCGTCCGCCGCTCCCGCATCCCGGCCCCGGCGGAGGAGGTCTACCGCTGGCACGCCGCGCCCGGAGCCCTTCAGCGCCTCACGCCCCCCTGGGAGAGGGTCGAGGTGGTGGACGAGGGCGGCGGGCTCCGGGACGGCGCCCGGGTCGAGATCCGGGTCCGGGTCGGACCGTTCCGCCTGCCGTGGATCGCCCGGATCTCGGACTGCCGGCCGGGCCGGAGCTTCCGGGACACCCAGGTGCGCGGACCGTTCGCCTTCTGGCAGCACACCCACTCGATGGAGCCGGACGGCGATGCCGGCGATAGTGCCTGCTGGCTGGAGGACCGGGTCGAGTACGCCCTGCCGCTCGGCTTGCCGGGCGGCTGGCTGGTGCGGCGCAGGCTGGAGCGCCTCTTCGAGTACCGGCACCGGGTGACGGCTGCGGCGTTCGAGTAAGCTCCCCCGCGTGGCCTTCCTCTATATGCTCCGCTGCGGCGACGGCTCGCTCTACACCGGCATTGCCCTGGACCTCGAGCGCCGCCTGGCGCAGCACCGGGCGGGCCGGGCTTCGCGCTACACCCGCTCGCGGCTGCCGGTCGAGCTCGTCTGGTTCCGGGAGGTGGAGTCCTGGAGCGCCGCGCTGCGCGAGGAGGTCCGGATCAAGCGCCTGAGCCGGGCCGGCAAGGAGGCGCTGGTGGGCGGAGGAGAGGCATGAAGGAGCGCTGGCTCTTCTGGACGATGGTCGCGCTTCTCCTGATCCCGGTCTGGTCGGTCGCCTACATCCCGACCACGGACGGCCCCAGCCATATCTACAACGCCTGGATCCTCCGCCAGTACGCGAACACCCAGGAGTACCCCCTTTTCGAGCAGTACTACGAGATCGACTGGCGGCCGATCCCCAACTGGCTCAGCCATGCGGCGCTGACCCTTCTGATGTTCCCGTTCGACCCGCGGACCGCCGAGAAGGTGCTCCTGAGCGGTTATGTGATCCTGCTCGCGGGCGCGGCCCGCTTCCTGGCCGGGTCCACAGACCGGAGCTGGCTCGCTTGGCTGGCCCTTCCTCTGATCTACAACCAGCTCCTGCACCTGGGGTTCTACAACTTCTGCCTGAGCATCGGCTTCTGCCTGCTCGCGGTCGGGACGTGGTGGCGGCACCGCGACCGGCCCACCCTGGGGCTGGCTGTGAAGCTCAACCTTCTCCTTCTGCTCTGCTGGTTCTCCCACATCGTCTCGCTGGTCCTGGCCCTGATGACGATCGGCGTGCTCTGGCTGGTCACACTCCGGGGCCGGCCCCTGA
>DATANP010000727.1:0-12058 GCA_036266195.1 Thermoanaerobaculia bacterium
GGCTTTCGCCCTGGCCGCCCTCCTGGCCCTGCCCGTCCTGCCCCGGCCCGCGGCCGCCCAGGCAGTCACCAACGGCGAGCTCTTTGCCAAGAGCGTCGAGGCCGCCCAGCAGGCGCTGGAGCAGTACGGCGAATACGACAACCCCGCCGAGGAGGCGCGGGTCAACCGGATCGGGTACGAGCTGGCGCAGCAGAGCGGCTACACCAAGGTGCCCTTCAGCTTCACGATGGTGGACATGCCGGTGCCGAACGCCTTCGCGCTGCCCGGCGGACAGATCTTCATCACCCGCGGGATGCTCGACCTGGGGATGGACGACGACATGCTGGCCGCGGTGCTCGGCCACGAGATCGGCCACATCACGCTCGACCACTTCCGGCGCATGCAGCGCAAGCAGACCCTTCTCAACGTGCTCGGCAACCTGATGGTGGTCGGCATGGTGGTTTCCGAGTCGCACCGCGACCGCAATACCGGCTACGAGGCGCCCTACGATCCGCGGGTCGGCTACGATCCGGGCGGCGACCGCATCCAGGGCGCGGCGGCGGCGAGCGTGGTGATCGGCGAGCTGCTCCTGCGCAGCTACAGCCGCGAGCACGAGGACGAGGCGGACCAGGAGGGCCAGCGCCTCTCGGCCCTCGCCGGCTACGACCCGGACGGCGCGCGCCGGGTGTGGGAGAAGATGAACAGCCGGGCGCCGCAGCTCAAGGAGTACGGCTACATGCAGACCCACCCCTTCGCGGACGAGCGCATGCGGGCCGCGGAGGCGCGCAAGGGGACGTGGTCGATCCAGCCGCGCAAGTCCGCGGACGATTTCCGGCTGCGCACCCAGGCCGCCCTCATGTCGTGGATCGAGCAGCCGAAGACGGGCCAGGAGAAGCTGGGGCCCGAGCCGGCTTCGTTCCTCAAGAGCGTTTCGCTGGCCGCCTGGCCGGCCGGAACCGTGGCCGTGTCGCTCCGCATGGAGAAGCTCCACAAGCAGCGCGACGAGGAGCTGGCCAAGCCGCTCCTGTCCCGCAACTACGGCGGCGTGCTCAAGACCTACCGCAAGGAGCTGGCGACCGTGCAGTCGATCGACCCCAGGAGCGATGCGGTGGCGAGCCTGGACACGGAGATCAAGGACCTGGAGCTGAAGCGCAAGGAGCTCTACCCCAAGGCGCTGGAGATCCTGGACCACGGCGTGTACGAGACCTCGTTCCTGGAGTCGTTCCTGAGCAACTTCCCGGACTCGCCGCGGGTGCCCGAGGTGGCGCTCGCCCTGGGCGACGCCTACAGCCGGCTCGGCAACGCCACGGACGCCGTGGCCCGCTACCTGGAGTCCTGGGAGGCGGCGCCGGAGAGCCCCGAGGGGAAGAAGGCGAGCACCGGCCTGCGCACGCTCGCGAGCAGCCTGGACCAACTCGCCGCCCTGCAGCAGCTCGCCTCGCAGGACCGCGACCCCGAGCTGAAGAAGATGGCCGGCGAGCGCCTGAACGTGGCCGCCAAGAGCTACTCCGACGTGACGAACGGCGCCGAGTACCTCCGCCGCTTCCCGGAGGGCGAGCACGTGCCGGACGTCCTGAACCGCCTGAACGTGCTGGCCGACAACCTCTACACCGAGGTGGTCCTCTACAAGGGCATGGGCGATTCGGTGAAGGCCATGGAGAGGATCAACAAGATCCTCACCCACGCCCCCCTCTCCCCGGCCGCTGAGCGCCTGCGCGACCAGGCGGTGATCGGGGAGACCAAGGCGGGCTAGCCTGCCGGCAGTACCTCGACCTCGAAGCAGTGCACCAGTCGGGGCGAGCCCAGGAAGAACGCCACCTCGTAGCGCCCGGGCCGGCCGAGGCGGGTGACCGCCTCATAGGTCCCCTCGGCCTCCTCCCTCAAAGGCAGCCGCGGACCTTCGGCCACACACGCGCCGGGGTCCACGTTCTCTCCGGCCGGGAGAGGCGCCATCCAGGCTGCGGGCCGCAGGCCGGGCAGCGGCACGTCCGAGCCCACCTCCGAGACGCGGAAGCGGAAGGCCACGCGGTCGCGCTCCCGGAACGGGCCGATCAGGGCATGATCCAGCGGCTCGACCGCGACCTGAAGCGATAGATCGCGGGAGACCTGGTCCCCCCAGGGGAGACCCGACGACAGACGGGGCGTGGAGAGGGCCTGGGCTTGCGAAGCGAGCAAGGCGGCGGCCAACAGCATGGCCGGGCGGTGGTACGACAACGGCAACTCCTCTTGAAACAGTGCGCATACTGTACCACGCCGTCCCTTAGAATGGCGGCTCATGACCGAAGGGAGCCGCCGATGAAGCGCCGTCTTGTCCTCGGATCGCTGTTCCTGGCCTCTGCCGCCCTCGCCCAGCAGCCGCCGGCCGGCTCCTTCTATGAGACGGCGACCGTCCAGGCGCGGCCCCTGTCGTCGGCCACGGGGTCGGTGACCGTGATCGGCCGCGAGGAGATCGAGGCCTCGGGCGCGCTCACCGTGGCGGAGGTGCTGCGCTCGGCGCCCGGGCTCACGATCACCACCAACGGCACCCGCGGCGGCCTCACCACGGCCTCGATCCGTGGCGGCGATCCGAACTTCACCCTGGTCCTGCTCGACGGCGTGCCGCTCAACGACCCGGTCTACCAGGAGGGCGACGTCTTCGACCTCGAAGGCCTGCCCGCCGAGGGCGTGGAGCGGATCGAGATCGTGCGCGGTCCCCTGTCCTCCTTCTATGGCTCGACCGGCCTCGCGGGGGTGATCCAGATCTTCACCCGGGGCGGAGACCAAGCCAGTGCCCAGGCCGAGATCTCGGGCGGCGACGCGTCGTTCCGCAAGGGGACCGCCACCGTAACCGGATCGAACTGGTCGGCCACCGCGCTCTGGGAGGAGGAGGCGGAGCGCGTCGCACAGGAACGTTTCCAGCAGGCGGGCGGCCTCGCCAGTCTCTCGGTGCCGATTGGCACCGCCAAGCTGAGCCTCAAGGCCCGCGGCACCTCCTGGGAGGGCGACGACTACCCGGACGCCTCGGGCGGACCGGTCTACGGCTCGGGCGACCTGCGCCACGCGGATCACGAGGAGCTGAGCCTCGCCACCGGCCTCTCCTTTGGCGACCGCCATGAGCTGACCGCCTCGGTCTACCGCCACGACATGGAGCGCGACAGTCCGGCCGTGTTCCCCCTGGTGCCGCCTTCGACCGAGGACACCCGCTTCACCCGCACCCGCGTGGGCTGGACCTCGGTCCTCCGCACGTTCCAGGGCGGCCGGTGGAGCGCCGGAGTGGACGCCCAGCGGGAGTCAGGCAAGAACGACAGCCTCCTCCTGCTCCCCGAGGACTTCGGCGGAGCGGTCGCGGGGGACTACGACATCGACCGCACCGTGGCCGGGGCCTACACCGAGCTGATCGCCGACCGCGGACCGTGGACGTTCGAGCTGGGCTCCCGGGTGGACGTGCCCGAGGAGGGCGGCGCCGAGTGGAGCCCGCGGCTCGGCTTCGGCTGGCGGCCCGTGGAAGGCGTGCGGGTCCACGCCTCGGCCGGGCGCGCCTGGAAGCTCCCGAGCTTCTTCGCCCTGGCCAGCCCGCGCGCCCTCGGCGGCAACCCCGACCTCAAGCCGGAGACCGTCATCGGCGGCGATCTGGGGGCGGACTGGCGGCTGGCCCACAACGTGGACGCCGGGCTAACCCTTTTTTACAATCGCTACCAGGACCTGGTGGATTTCGACTTCGAACAGTTCCTCCACGTGAACCGCTCGGAGGTGGAGACCCGGGGTGTCGAGGGTTCGCTCGGCTGGCATCCCTCGGACAGGCTGTCCTTCCAGGCGAACGCCACCTGGCAGGATTTCGAGGATCTGAAGACCCACGCGAAGCTCCGGCACCGGCCGGAGTGGACCGGCGGCGTGCGGGTGCTCTGGAAGCCGGCCCCCGCCTACTCGCTGGACGCGGACGTCCAGGCGGTCTCCAGGTTCTTCGACGAGCAGATCCCGGTCCCGGAACGGGACACGGTCGAGGCGCGGGAGCTGGTGGGTCTGGGAGCGGCCTGGCGGTTCTCGCACCCCTGGGAGCTGCGGCTGCGGGTGGACAACCTGCTGGGCGAGGAGTACGAGACGCTGATCGGATTCCCCGGGGCGGACCGGTCGGTCCGGCTTGGATTGAGGTGGAAAAGCTAGCGCTTCGAGGCTGACTCGGCCGTCCGGGTCGTGGCCTTGGCGAGGAACTCCAGCTTGGTGAGCGAGCCATCGCCGTCACGGTCGAGCAGCGCCATCGTCGACTCACCCCACTTCCACTCGCTCGCGCTCAGGCGGCCGTCGCGGTCCTTGTCCAGCTCGCCGAAGCGCTCCTCGCGGGTCTGGTAGCGCACGCCGCGGGTGAAGAATTCGGTCCGGCTGACCACCGCGTCGCCGTCGCGGTCCAGATTCTCGAACGTCTCGAAGCCGCCCGACCATTCGGACTGGGCAATCCGGCCGTCACTATCCAGATCGAGCTGGACGAACTGGCTTTCGAGGTCCGAGGCCCGCAGGGCGGGCGCTATATGGAACGTCGCGGCAAACAGCACCACGGCGAGAAGAGTCTTGTTGCGGTTCATTTCCATCTCCTCCTGTCGTCCGGCCGCACGAATCCTGATGCGGCTCAAAGCTCGCCTTCCCAACGGCCGGGCTCGTGATCCTTTGATCTTCTCTGGAGTGCCCGGCAGCGTCATCTGCCTGGACGCAGGAGGTACATTGCATAGCCCGTGCCATGCTCCGTATCTCCGATTGGAATCAGCTCTTTAGCGGAAGTACCCGGTGACGTCGAGCAGCAGGTCGAACCCGCCGCTGTTGGCGCCGCAGTAGGCGGCGAGGCTCGGCGGGTAGCCGCTCAGCCTGACGAAAGCGTTGTTCGCCCGCGTCAGCGCGGCCTGGAAGTTGAGGGTCGAGGAGGTCGGCCTGGAGGCGCCCGCCTCGAAGAGCGTCACGAAGCCGGAGCTGTCCGCGCCGACCACCGTCACGTTCAGGGCCAGGGCCGTGGCCTCCGGCGGGATGCCGCAGTGGCCGCCCAGCTCGAACATCCGCGTCTCGCCGGCCGACATCCGCGGCCCTCCCCAGGGGCTCGCCGGGTTGCGGGTGTCCACCAGCCGGCAGGGTGGGAGCGGATAGAAGCCTTCGACTCCGGCCGAAGGCTCGTCGTCCGCGATCGTGACCGTGCTCCCCGGGTAGGGTCCCAGGAGGATGCCCGTGTCCGGGCCGACCCGCAGGGTCACGGTCTCCGGCCCCTCGACCAGGGTGTCATCCCGCACCTCGATCACGATGTTGAGCCGCGAGACCCCGGAGCCGAACATCACGATGGAGGGTACGTTCGCGTAGTCGCTCCCCCCCTTGGCGCTCCCGCCCGTGAACAGGTCGACCAGGAGCGAGCTGCTCGTGGAGCCCGTGCGGGAGACCGTGAACGCGCCGGACGCTCCGCCCGGCTCCGACGCCGAGGGATCGGTCGCCGAGACCGAGATCTTCGGGGTGGTGGACTGCCAGTCCCTCTCCACGAGCTTCACGCTCGCGGTCCGCTCGGAACCGATCTCGTAGGAAGAGGACGCTTCCAGGGTCAGCACCACCGACTCGGCCGGCTCCAGCCGCTCGTCCGCCTGCACCGTGACCGGCACCTGCGCCGAGAACGATCCGGCCGGGATCACCACGCGGCCGGTGAGCGCCGAGTAGTCCTCGCCGTTCGTGGCCGTTCCGGACACCGAGTAGAAGACGGTCAGGTCTGAAACCGGCGCCGGCTCCACCGAAAGGGTGAAGGAGCCGTTGTCCGGACCCACCTCGGAGGCCGAGGAATCCGACGCCGCGACCGTCACCACCGGCAGGCCGGCCGGCTCGTCGTCGGAGATCGTGGCCGTGGCGGACGCGCCCGTCGCGTCGATCCGGTAGGAGGCGCTGCTCGCCAGTTTGAGGACCACGGTCTCGTCCCCCTCGGCCAGCGCGTCGTTCACCGGCTTCAGGGTCAAGGCTGCGGACGAGGCACCGGCCGGGATCGTGACTGACCAGGGGGCGGCGAGGCTGTAGTCGGCCCCGAGCCGTGCCGTCCCGGCTGGAGCCCAGGCCACGGTCAGCGCCCCGGCCGTACTCCCGGTGCGCGAGACCGTGAAGGTCCCGGTCCCCCCGGACTCGGAAGCCGACGGGTCGGTGGCGTCCACCCGCACCGTGACGTCCGGCAGGTTGAGCAGGTTCGCTGCCAGGAAGTCGTACACCGCCTGGTTCTCGGACGAGTTGGTGAAACCGTGGTTCGCGCCGGCCACCGGCTTCCAGGCGACCCGCACCCCCTGGTTGCGCAGGGCGTCCACGAGCAGCTCGCTCTGGTTGAACGGCACCGTGTCGTCCACCGTCCCGTGCATGACGAGGAACGGCGGGTCGTCCGGCGAGGCATAGGTAATGGGGTTGGCTGTGGCCGAAAGCTCCGGGTTCAACTGGATCCAGTCGCCGATCAGCTTGCCCTCGGGCGAGAGGTGGGCGTTGTGGTCCTGGGTCGAGGGGTAGAAGTACATCTGGAGGATGTCGCTCTGGCCGAACCAGTCCACCACGGCCTGGACCCGGCTGGACTCGCCGGTGTTGCCCCCCATGGAGCCTTCCAGGTCGAGCGCCACATTGCCGATCCGGACGGTGCTCTCACCGCCAGAGGTCCCGAGCATGGACGCGAGCTGGGCGCCGGCCGACGAGCCCCAGGCCGCGAACCGGTCCGGGTCGAGGTTGTAGGTCGCGGCGTGGGCGCGCAGCCAGCGCACCGCGCCCCGGCAGTCCTGGATCTGGGCTGGCCAGACCGCGACGTCCGTGAGCCGGTAGTCCACGCTCGCTACCGCATACCCCTGGTTGCAGAGCGCCGAAACGTTGCTCGGGACCGGGAGCCGGCTGCCGCTCAGCCACCCGCCCCCATGAATCCAGATCACCGTGGGAAACGGCCCCGCCCCGGAGGGGACGAGAAGCTCCAGCTTCAGCTCCTGCGTCTGGCCGCCGGAATCCTGGTACGTGGCAAAGGTCAGACCGGTGAACGTCTGGCAGCTCTGGGCCCGGGCGTTTCCAGCCAGGGCAAACAGGGCAATCAGCAGGGTGAAGAAGCTCCGCACGACGGGCGCGGTAGCTGCACTTTTCGTGCCGAAAGGACCCAAAGGACTGCAAGGACCTCAAGGACAAAAGGTCTCAGGTCCCTGCGGTCCCTGCAGTCCTTTATGTCCCTCCCAGAAGCCGCCGCGCCTCCCTGGCCTCCGGGGAGCCCGGCGCCATCGCCACAATTCTTTCGAAGTAAGCCCGCGCCCGCGCCCGGTCCCCCTTCTTCTGTAGGACGCGTCCGGCGCCGAGCAGCGGCGCGGGCTCGCCGGGCGCCACCTCGGCGGCCTTCAGGTAGCGTTCGAGAGCCAGGTCGAGCTTGCCCTGGTTTTCCAGGAGCTGGCCCCAGACCATCCAGGCCGGCGCCCAGGCCGGAGCGAGGTCCACCGCCTGACGGAAGCGGCGCTCCGACGCCACCAGATCCCCGGCCTTGGCCTCCGCCTCGGCCAGGCGGACCAGGATCGACACGCTCTCCGTGCCCGCCTCGACCGCCTCGGTCAGGATGCGCCGGACCTCGGCCGGCCGCCCGGCCTTCTGCGCGAGATCGGCCAGCCCCCACCAGGCGGCCGCGAAGCGGGGGTTCAGCTCCAGCGTCAGCTCGTACTCCTTGCGCGCCTCCTCGGTCCGGCCGAGCCGGGCATAGGCGTCGGCGAGGTTCTCGTGCAGAAAGTCGAGCTTCGGGTTCTCCGCGGCCGCCCGCCGGTAGGTGGCGATTGCCGCGTCCGGGTCTCCGGCCGCGAGTTGGGCCGTGGCGAGATTGGTGAGGAACGGGATGTTGCCGGGGCTGCGCCGCACCAGGTCGGAGAGCTTCGCAACAGCCCCTCGCGCGTCGCCGCGCTGGAGGATCTCCTTCGCGGCCATGAATTCGGCGAGCATGGGCACGCCGTCCTTGGGATCGATCGTCCCTTTGCCCTTCGACCCGGAGCCGGTCGCATACCCGAGGCTCTGGAGCGATCGCGCCAGCTCGGGATCGGCGGCCTCGGCCTTGCGCGGCCTGAACGAGCGCTGCGCCGCCTGGAGCGCCGCCTTGAGGCGCCGGGCCTCCTCCCGCCGGTCGTTCAGGAGATTGCGCCTCTCCCCCGGGTCCGCCCCCAGGTCATACAGCTCGGGCCGGGGCGCGACGATCAGCTTCCAGCGGCCGTCGAACACCGCTTCGAGAGGGCTCCAGCCGTAAGCCGTCAACGGGAAGCGCGATTCCGCGTAGATCGTCCCAGCCGTCTTGCCGCCCAATCCGGGCAGGGTCTCTCCCAGAGAGCCCGCGCCGGCCAGTCGCAGGAGGGTGGAAGCCAGCCGCTGCGCGGGAGCCGCCTCGGCGATCGCCTTGCCCCTGGGCACTCCGGGGCCGGCGACGATCAACGGCACGTGGAGGGTCGAGTGGTAGAGGAACACCCCATGCGTCCGCTCCCCGTGCTCGCCGAGCGCCTCGCCATGATCCCCGACCGCCGCGATCAGGCAGTGTTCGGGCAAGGCGGCGAGCAGCCGGCCGATCTCGCGGTCCATGTACGCCACCTCGCCCGCATAGAGCTGGGCGGCCGGAGCCCGGGGATCGACATCCGGCGGGTTGTAGGGCGCATGGGGGTCGTAGTAATGGACCCAGAGGAAGAACGGCTTGCCCGCCGGCCGTTTCGCGAGCCACTCCAGGGCGGCGTCGGTCATCTGGCGGGCGTTGCGCTCGGGATAGCCGTACTCGCCGATCTGCTCGGCCGGAGCCTTGTCGTCGTACACCTGGAACCCCCGGTCCAGCCCGAATCGCCGGTCGAGCACCCGCGACGCCACGAACCCCGCGGTCGCATACCCCCGCGCCGCGAACGCCGAAGCCAGGGTCGGCACGTCCTTCGGGAGCACCGACGTGCCATTGTCATGGATGCCATGCTCGGGAGGGACCAGGCCGGTCAGGAGAGAGACATGGGCCGGCAGCGTCAAGGGGACCGGAGAGACCGCCCCCGTCCATCGGGTCCCGCGGGCGGCTAGCGCGCTGAGAGTCGGCGTCCGCGCGCCAATGGCGTCGGCCCGGGTCGTATCCAGGGTGAGCAGCACCACGCTCGGCGGTCCCGCCGGAGCCGGCCGGACCGCCGCCAGGCCGAGCAGGGTGGCCAGCAGGAGGGCGGCCAGGGCGAGCAGGCGCGGGGCGGTCCGTCGCATAGCCAGTCAAGCATAGCCCAGCGGGCCCGTACCCCCGGTGAAAGATCCGGCAACCTCGTCCCACTTCTCCTTACAGAGGGGTGAACAGAGACACATCTGCATCGAGGAGGATCGGACGTGCTCGACCGTTGGATCGGAAGTTACCGGCTGATGGAGAAGTTGGGAGCCGGCGGCATGGGCGAGGTCTACCGGGCCGCGGACAGCCGGCTCAACCGGCAGGTCGCCCTGAAGATCCTTTCGTCGGGCAACGCCAACCGCCTGCGCAGCCTGGAGCGCTTCCGGAGAGAGGCCTGCGCCATCGCCGCTCTCAACCATCCGAACATCGTCACCATCTACTCGGTCGAAGAGTACGAGAGCACCCACTTCCTCACCATGGAGCTGGTCCAGGGCAGGACTCTCGGCAACCTGATCCCCACCGACGGCCTGCCGCTCTTCCGCGTGCTGGACATCGCGGTGCCGCTCGCCGAAGCCCTCGAGGCGGCACACGAGCGCGGCATCGTCCACCGCGATCTCAAGCCCGACAATGTGATGGTGAGCCACGAAGGCCGGGTCAAGGTGCTCGACTTCGGCATCGCCAAGTCCGATCCCGACGGCGGCGCCACCCTGGTCGCCGGCGCGCTGCCGGAAGATCCGACCCTGACCGCGACCGGCCTGGTCATCGGCACGCCTTCCTACATGTCGCCCGAGCAGGCCCTCGGCCGCGACGTCGACGCCCGCTCGGACCTCTTCTCCTTCGGCGTGCTGCTCTTCGAGATGGCCACCGGTCACCGGCCCTTCCAGGGAAACACCGCCAGCGAGACGGTCGCGGCGCTCCTCCGCGACGATGCGCCGCGGGCGTCCAGCCTCAACCGGGGCATCCCCGCGGCGCTCGACGACCTCATCGCGAGCTGCCTGGAGAAGGATCCCGAGCTCCGGATGCAGAGCGCGCGCGAGCTGCGGCAGCGCCTTCAGACCCTGGCGGCGCGGCTCTCCGCTCCCTCGACCGCTCCCGCGCTCACCCTGCCGACCAACACCGGCCGCGTGATGCAGTGGCGCCGCCAGTGGCGGACCCCGGCGGCGGCCTTCGCCCTGACCGGCTGCCTGGCGCTCA
The DNA here is from genome assembly GCA_036266195.1 of Thermoanaerobaculia bacterium. Taxonomy (GTDB): domain Bacteria; phylum Acidobacteriota; class Thermoanaerobaculia; order Multivoradales; family UBA5704; genus DATMER01. The sequence goes on from DATANP010000727.1 coordinate 10,253, forward strand.
CGCTGACCGTGACCAGTCCGCGGCTGGTGAAGCTGACCCTGCCTGGCCACTCGCCCGAGCAGGGCCAGGCCCTGGCGGTGCTGCCGCTCGGCAACTTCTCCGGCGACCCGGAATACTTCGTGGACGGCATGACCGAAGCCCTGATCGCCTCGCTGTCGGACATCCACGGCGTGCGCGTCATCTCCCGGCAGTCGGTGATGCGCTACAAGGGCTCGTCCGAGCCGCTGCCCAAAATCGCCCGGGAGCTGGGCGTGGACATCATCGTCCAGGGCTCGGTGATCCGCGACGGCGACCGCGTGCGGATCACGGCCCAGCTCATCCGTGCCGACCCCGAGCAGCAGATCTGGGCGGACAGCTACGACCGCGACCTGCGCGACATCCTGGCGCTCCAGAGGGAAGTGGCCCGGGCCATCAGCGCGGAGATCCAGGTCAAGCTCGATCCCGAGGACCAGCAGCGGCTGGCGGAGTCCCGGCCCGTGGTTCCCGAAGCCTACGAGGCCTACCTCCAGGGACGCCAGGCCTGGTACCAGCGGACGGCCGAGGGTTTCGCGAGCGCCCTGCGGTTCTTCCAGAAGGCGATCGACCTCGATCCGAAGTTCGCGCCGGCCCACGCGGGCCTCGCCGACGCCTACCTGATGTCTCCGTTTTTCGGGTTCGATTCACCCGGGAAGGCTTTCCCGGAAGCCCGCAAGCACGCCCAGGCCGCCCTGGACCTCGATCCGAAGCTCTCCGACGCCCATGTCTCCCTGGGCCTCGTCTACCTCTTCGTGAACCGCCAGTGGGACAAGGCCGAGGCCAGCCTCCTCCGCGCGCTGTCGCTCAACCCGAGCAACCCGGCGGCCCACTACAACTACACGCTCTACCTCGCGGCCCGCGGCCGCCGGGAAGAGAGCATGGAGCAGGCCCGGCTCCTCTACCAGTTGGATCCGCTGTCTCCGATGTCCAACCTGAACATGGCGGTCACGGCTTACAATCACGGCCAGAAGCGGGAGGCGCTCCAGTACTTCCACAAGGCCGAGGACCTGTCTCCCGCCTTCCACCTCTCCTACTTCCGGCTGGCCGGAATGTACCGGCTGGAAGGCCAGAAGGAGCTGGAGCTCGACACCTTCCGCAAGGCCCTGTCGGTGCGCTATCCCCAGATCGTTCCGGCCATGGACAACGGTTACAAGACCGGCGGCAATCAGGCGGCGCTGCGGGCTGCCGCGCAGGCGCTGGAAAGCCTGTCCGGCGAACAGTTCGTCCTGCCGGATGACATCGGGCGGGTCTATGACCGGCTGGACGACCGCGATTCCGCTCTCGACTGCCTCGAAGCGTCCTACCGGCAGGGGCTTCCAGGGGCCCTCCTGTTCGAAGCCAACGCGGACTGGGACTGGTACAACCTGCGGAACGAGCCGCGTTTCCGCAGCCTCGTCGATCAGATCGGCAAGACCGCGCTGGCCCCGGCACCGGCCTCTTCCCGGCCGGCGCGAGGCTGCCGGAGCACACCTCCCGCTCAGGAAACGACAGGAAGCCAGAGCGCACGATAGAGCCGCGGCTCCGCCGCGGCGGCTGCTCAGAAACCCCGCTTCACCGCCCGCCCCGACTGGTCCTGCCTGAGGGCAACGGATCACGCGAGATCCGAGAACATTCGACCTTCGCTCCTTAACTATCGGTGTTAGTATCAGGGGCCAGTCGCTGGAGTTTTTTCCATGGATCAGCCGCTCTCCGACGGCCAGAGAGCCTTATGGTTTTTGCAGCGCCTTCGTCCCGAGGCCGCGGCCTGGAACATCGCCGCCGCCGCGCGAGCCCGGGGCGAGGTGGACGCCG
>DATANP010000728.1:0-9950 GCA_036266195.1 Thermoanaerobaculia bacterium
CTGCGTCGTTGTACTCGGCCCGCAGCGTGTCGAACTCGTGCGGCGTGCCGACGTCCTGCACCGTGGTCAGCCAGCCGTCGCCCGGCGAGAGCGTGGAGACCCGCAGCGGGATCGAACCCGTGAAGATGCCCGTGGCCGGGCCCGTCTCGGTCAGGGTGAGCTGCTCGACGTCCGGGCCGAGCGTGGTCCGGAGCATCACGGTCACGCTGTCGGCCGCCGACGGAGTGTGGTTGGCGAAGACGTCCACCACCCGCACGTAAGCGCGGGAGCCTTCGAAGTAGGCCGCTGCCGGCTGGCCGTTCGCATCCACGAACAGCACCTGGCTGGTCGCCACCGACGCCTCGACGACGCTCGCGGCCGGCGTGGTGACGTTGCCATGCTCGGCATGGATCACGTCGCCCGGGCTCACCAGCAGCTTGCCGTCGTCCGGACCGGTGTACGGCGGCGGGCTCAGCAGGACCGACCCTTCGAAGACGTTGGTGTCGTAGCCCGTCTCGGTGAGCGTGACGCTCTCGCTGTCTCCGACACCACCGAGCTGCTCGCGCACCTGGACACTGATCGTGCCGCGGACCAGCGGATCGTCGAGGTTGTTGTCCTCGACCCGGACGCCCGCCCGCTCCCCGACCGCGAAGCTCGACACCACGCGGCCGAAGCCGTCGATGAACCGGATGCGCGACGGCACCGTGACCGCGTGCGCCTCGGCGCCATAGCTCGCCGTCAGCTCGTCGGGCCGGTATTCCGGGCTGCCGCTCGTCGACGTCTCCAGGATGTTGTTACCCTGCAACCCACCACCCGGACCGCCCGAGCGGAGCTGGATCGTGCCCTCGAAGACATGGCTCCCATAGGAAGTCTCGGTGAGTGTGACGTACTCCTGGTCGTTGGCATAACGGCTCCGCACCACCACGGTCGGCGGGCTGCTGTAGGGGCTGCTCAAGGGATCGAAGACCCGCAGCCGGGCAATGCCGCCCTCCAGGACCTCGGCCGTGGGCTGCCCCGCCTCGTCGAAGAATTCGACCGACGCATAGACAATCTGCGCCCGGTCCGCCGAGGTCCCGCCCATCGAGTCGGTGTGGACCGCCTCGATCTCCTGGCCCGCGTCGGACTGGAGCTTGCCGTCGCCCGGATAGGCGTACGTCTGGCCGTAGGTGCTCGTCTCCAGGGGGATCGACCCCATGAAGATGCCGCTGTCCCGCGTGGTCTCCTGGAGCGCGATCGTCTCCTGGTCGCCGATGCCGAGCGACCGCACCATCACCTGCACCGTGTCGTACAGGCCGGGCCGGTTGGCGCTCTGGTCCTCGACCTTGACGTAGGCGCGCGAGCTCCGCGCGTATTCGTCGACCGGGCTGCCCAGGGCGTTCACGAACGTCGTCCGCGAACCCTCGATCGCCGCCGTATCGCTCGCCGAGCTGTTGGGGCCGGTGTGGGTCACGGTCAGCGTGTCCATCTCCATCTCGGAGCCCGCGTTGCGGCCGGTCTCCAGGATGCCGTCGTTGGGCGAGACCGAGCCGGTGCCGAGTCGAATCGAGCCCGTGAAGACACCTGTGTCGCCGCCCGTTTCGGTCAGCGTCAGAACGTCGTTGTCCGCCGAGATTGCGGCCGACACCGTCACCGTCGCGACGTCCACGGAGGACGAGGCATTGCCGCCCGCGTACACGAGCCGGACGTAGGCCGTCGAGGCTTCGAGATAGGAATCCACCGGCTGGTTCTGGGCGTTTACGAAGAGCACCGAGCTGCCGGCCATCAGGGCGCTGTCCCGCGCAAGCTGCGGCGAGTGCTGCCAGACGTGGCGCGCCTCCAGGCGGTCGCCGTCCTGCACCTCCAGCGTGCCGTTGTTGGCGATCTTGCTCGGATAGAGCCGGCTCGGGACCGTCCCTTCGAAGATGCCGGTGTTGTAGCCGGTCTCGGTCACCGCCACCCCTTCGGCGTCGCCGGACTCGGGGTTCACGACGACCACCGCCTCCAGCGTCTGGCGGACCTGGGGATCGTCGACGTTGTGGTCCTCGACGCGCACGCCCACGAGATCGCCGACGGCATAGCTCTCCGCGTCCTGGCCGAAGCGGTCGAGCAGCCAGACCCGGGCGCCGACCGTGGTGGCGCTGGCCTGGACGATGTCCGAGTAGCTGACGATCACCGTGTCCTGCGCATAGTCGGGCGAGCCGCCGTTGGAGACCTCGAGCGTCCCGTTGCCGTAGGTCAGGCTCGGCGAGAAGACGAGGTGGACCGTGCCTTCGAAGATGCCGGTGTTCCGGCCGGTCTCCGTGACCGTGACGAATTCGGCGTCGCCGGTGAGAAGGCTGCGGACCATCACGAAGGTGGTGTCCACGTCGTAGTTGCTGTTGTTGCCGGGGAAGTTGTAGAGCCGGATCGACGCGTAGCCGCCCTCCATCACCTCGTGGGTCGGGCGGCCCTGCTCGTCGAAGAAGTGGATATCGGCGTTGCGGATCACCGCGAGGTCCGCGGAGGCCGTCTGGCCCATCACGTCCGTGTGCTGCACCTCGATCGTCTCGCCGGGATCGGCCTCCAGCCAGTTGTCGTACGTGCTCACGTTGTAGAACCCGTACTGGATCGGCAGCGAGCCTTCGAAGACGCCCGTGTGATTGCCGGTCTCGATCAGGTTGACGGTCTCGTAGTCGCCGCGCGTATGGCCGAACAGGGTGACCGGGATCAGGTCGAGCGCTCCGGACTGGTCGTAGTTGTAGTCGATCACCCGGATGAAGACCGTGGTGCCGACGGCATAGACCTCGGTGTCGTTGCCCCACTCGTCCACGAACAGCGTCTCGGAGCCGTAGGTCGTGGCCGTGTCGGACGAGGCCCCGGCCGGTCCGTTGTAGGAGAGCATGATCGTGTCGAACTGGTGCGGCGGCCCGGGGTTCTCCCCGGTCTCCAGCCGGCCGTTGGCGACGACGGTAGGGTTGATGAAATTGAACGCGGTCGGAAGCTCGGCCTCGTACACGCCCGTGTCGGCGCCGGTCTCGGCCAGCGTCACCGACTCGGCGTCGCCACCGAAGAGCGATGAGACGTCCGCCGACAGGATGTCCGGAGACGAGCTGCCGACCGTACGGTCCACCACCCGCAGGCGGATCGGCGCGGCCTCGGGCACGAGCTCGGTCGCCTTGCCGGCCCGGTCGAGGATCTCGGCGCGGCTGCCGACCAGGGGCACCGTGGCGTCGAGCCACTCCTCGGCCCCGATCGCGTACTGCGCGTGGACCTGCTCGCCGACCGGGCCGCCCACCACGCCGTCGCTGTCGTAGGTGGCCTGGAGCGCCGCCGGGATCGACCCTTCGAAGAGGCCCGTGTTGTTGCCGGTCTCCTGAAGGTTGATGAATTCCTCGTCGCTGACCGCGAGCACGTTGACCGCCACGAGGATCGACTCGCGGGTGCCCGGGTCGTTGTACCGCAGGTGGTCTTCGACCCGGACGCGGACCAGGTCGTCCTGGGTGTACCCGGCCGCCGGCCGGTCCAGGTCGTCGAGGAGCTCGATGCGGCCCGCCACCATGCCCGTCGTGTCGGAGGCGGAGTTGTACTGCACCGTCAGCGTGTCGCGCACCACCGGCGGACCGGCCTGGAGCGCGGTCTCAAGGACGCCCGACTGATACAGGGTGCCGAAGTCGAGCGCCATGCTGCCCTCGAACACGCCCGTGTCCCTCCCGGTCTCGGTCAGGCCCAGGCTCTCGAAGTCCCCGGACAGGCCGGCCGAGAGGGAGACGTAGACCGTCTCCGCGGACCACGGATAGGTGTTGGCCGACGGGTCCTCGACCCGAATGAAGACGCGGGTCTTCTCCAGGTAGGTGCTGACGGCCGAACCGTTTGCGTCAACGAACGAAACGGTCTGGGCCAGCCCGGGGGCGGCCAGGAGGAGAAGCATGCCAAGGCACAACCCGACATAGCGACGAATAGACATAGGTCATCTCTCCACAGAAGAGACAGAAATGGACCACGACTTCGGGTGAATCATTCGAGAGTGACCATAGGGCGAAAAGCATTTCACCCCCTCTCTCGCCACTCATGGGAGCAACTGCTGCGGGCTAGACCTTGAACGTGCGTTCAAGTCCGCAAAGCGGGACACGTGGTAAAAAAGAGGTCCTATGCCCAAGATCCCAACCCGCTGCTGGTGGGCCGGGGACGACCCGCTCTACCTCGCCTACCACGACGAGGAGTGGGGAGTGCCCGTCCACGACGACCGCAAGCTCTTCGAGATGCTGATCCTGGAGGGAGCCCAGGCCGGCCTCTCCTGGATCACGATCCTGCGCCGCCGCGAGGGCTACCGCCGCGCCTTCGACAACTTCGACCCGGAGAAGATCGCGCGCTACACCGAGAGGAAGAAGGCCGCCCTCCTCCAGGACGAGGGGATCATCCGCAACCGCGCCAAGATCGACGCCGCGGTCCAGAACGCCCGCGCCTGCCTGGACCTCCGCGACAAGGAAGGCAGCCTCGACGCCTTCCTCTGGCCCTTCGTGGGGGGCAAGCCGAAGCAGAACCGCTTCAAGGACAAGGGAGAGGTCCCGCCCGAGACCCCGGAATCCAAGGCCATGAGCAAGGAGCTCCGCCGCCGCGGCTTCACCTTCGTGGGCCCGACCATCTGCTACGCCTTCATGCAGGCCACCGGCATGGTCAACGACCACCTGACCGGGTGCTTCCGGCACCGGGAGGTGAAGAAGGGCTGACCGTGCCTCGCCTCGCCCTGGATCACTCCTTCGGGAGGTGTTCTTGACAGATTCCTTGATTCATGATAGAGACAAGAGCACAAGGAAAAGGAGGTCCCATGGCGAACACCTCTGGCCATCCTGAAAAGCTGACTCCGGTCCACCTGGTGCGTGAAAAGAAGGGAGCGAAGGGCGCGCGCCTCTGGCTGAAGGAGCCGGAGAGCCAAGCGGAAGACAGCAGCCTGCTCGCCGCTCGGCTGTGCAGTTGCTCCGATGTCTGCCTGGCGGTCATCGAAGATCGCAACGCGTAGCGTAGTGCCTACTTGACAAGGGGGGAACCATGACCAGGACCCAGGATCACGTAGACGCCAAGCCTGCTCCGCTCCACCAGACCCCTGAAGGGTCGAAAGGGCCGCAGAACGCCACCGCCGACCTCTGGCTCAGGCAACCGGAGAACCAGGCCGAGGACAGCACGGTCATCGCTGCCCGGCTCTGCAGCTGCAGCGATGTCTGCCTGGCGAGCATCGAAGATCTCTGATTGCAGGCCTTCGGGCAGGAGTGAACCGTGAGCCCGCAGTTCAAAGCTTCGTACTACACGCGCGCGGTCGCGGACGGGCCATGGACGCTGCTCTACAACGGCGTCACCTCGGGCCTGATGCGGCTCCCCCAGGACCTGAGCGGAGAGGTAGCTCCCTTCCTTGGCCCGGCTCGCGACTCCGCCGCGGGGCGCGGTCTCGCCGAATGGGATCCCCCCCGCTTCGAGGAGGACCAACTGCCTCCATCCTTGCGGGAGGTCTTCCCGGAGTTCCTGCGCGGCCGCTTCTTCGTTCCCGCGGAGGAGGACGAGCTCACGTTCCTCCGCCGCCGCAACGAATTCACCCGCAAGAACGACCCGCTCCTCATCACCCTCACTACGACCCTCGACTGCAATTTCGACTGCTACTACTGCTATGAAGACAAGTCGCCGGTCTACCTGAGCCGCGAGCGCTGCGACCAGATCCTTGCCTATATCGAACGCCAGGTCGAAAAGAAGGGGCATGCCAAGCTGTACACCGACTGGTACGGCGGCGAGCCGATGCTCAATCCGGACGCCATCGAGTACTTCTCGGCGCGCGCCATTGCGTACTGTGAGAGGCAGGGCATCGGCTACAGCTCGGCGATGATTTCCAACGGGACGCACTGGCCCGAGGATGCGCGCGCCTTCGCGCTGCGCAATCGCCTCAACCACGTTCAGATCACGCTCGACGGCCCGGCCCGCCACCACAACACACGCCGCGGCTTCAAGCCCGGGCACGAAGAGGAGATGAGCTCGTTCGACACCGTGGTGAGGACCATCGACCGGCTCGTCGGCAGCACCCGCATCTATCTGCGGATCAACGTCGATCCCGGCGTCGGCCGCTCCGCCCTGGAGTTGGTGGACGTCTTTCTGGAGCACGGATGGCTGGCCCCCGGGGCGCGTGTCTACCCCTACCTGGCTCCGATCGGCCCGATGACCGAGCACTGCGGCTTCATCGGCGGCTCCGAGAAATTCCAGAGCTTCCAGACCGACTTCGACGAGATCAAGCGGGAGTTCCAGCATGAAGTCTCCCGCTACATGGACCCCAGGGGAATCGAACATTTGCAGATCTACCCCTCCACGCGCCGGATGAACTGCGCCGCAGTCGGGGACAACAGTGTCGTCTTCGGACCCGACGGCCTGATGTACAAGTGTGGTCTCGACGTGGGTATCGCCGAGCGGGCCTACGACGCCCTGCCCTCGCCGCCCTCGCCGCCAGTACCGGAAACGGTTCCACCTCCGGCACCCGCCGCTCTTCGCGGCGGCTCCCCCTTCGTCATCCTCAAGGAGGAGCCGGCGTTCGGCAGCAAAGCACACCCGTACCACACGTACGATCCCTTCACTCACGAGCGCTGCAGCCAATGCCAGTACCTGCCGGTCTGCATGGGCGGGTGCCCGAAGACCTGGTTCGAAGGGAACGAGTTCTATCTGGCCCGCCGAAGCGCCTACTGGGAAGAGAACTTCGAGGACATGATCCGCACCTACGCGGAAAGCGCGACGACGAGGGCGTGAAAAGCTGCGCCTGGAGCGCCCACCGGGCGGTCCTCTTCAATCGCCGCGCAGAGTCAGGGCCGGGTCGATTCGGCTCGCCCGCCGGGCTGGGACGTAGCCCGCGGCCAGACAGGCCGCGAGCAGCAAGAGTGCGGCAATCGCCAGCGTAAGGGTGTCGGTTGCCCCGACGCCAAACAGCAGTCCCTGGAGAAGACGACCGGTCGCCAGGGCTCCGAGCAGCCCCAGACAGACACCGATGAGACCCAGGCCGAGCGCCCGCCGCAGCACCCACCTCTGAATTCGCAGCCGGCCGGCGCCGGCTGCCATGCGAATGGCGATCTCGCGGCGGCGCCGGCCTACACCGTGGGCCATCACGCCGTAGGTGCCGATCAGCGCGAGCAGGAGCGCGACGCCGGCCAACAAGCCGACGAGCAGGGCGCGAGAGCGGGGGCCGAGCACCGACTGCGCCACCAGGTCTTCGAGGGTCGCGGCCGGCGGCAGCGGCAGAGCCGGGTCGAGCTCGCGGAGCTTCCGGCGTACCGTCGGCGCAACTTCCAGAGGCCGTCCGGCGACCCGCACGAGCGCCGCGAGCTTGGCGGCGGGACTCTGGCTCCAGGGCTGAATCATCAGATCCCCTGGCTCCTCGGCCAGCCCCTGCTGCCGAAAGTCGCTGAACACCCCATCGATGCGATAGCCCTGTTCGCGCATTGTCACCACCGTCCCCACCGGGTTCGCGCCTGGCAGATGGCGCTCGGCCAGGGAGCGATCGATCATCACCACGCGTCCTGCCTCCGAACCCGGCCGGTCGTCGAAGATCCGGCCGCCGAGCAGAGGGATGCGGAGGAGGCGGAAATAGCCGGGGGTGACGAACTGCATGGTCGCGCTCCGTCCTTGCGTCCAATTCGGGTTCGGCGCGTCCTCGCCGGCGAGGCGGAAGCTCCAGACTTCGGCTGGGCCCGGGATCGGAAGGCGGCTGGTCAACGCCACACCCTCGACCCCCGGCAGCGCCGACAGATCGGCGAGCAGGCTCTGCGCAAAGGAGCCGCGCCGGGCCTCGTCCGGGTACAGCCAGGCCGGCAGCCGGACCTCCTGGACCAGCACGTTGTGGGCGTCGAAACCCGGGTCGACGGCACCCAGGCGCAGCCAGCTCGTCACCAGGGCCAGCGCGCTGGCGACCAGCATCAGGGTCAAGGCGATCTCCCCGACGACCAGAGCGTCCTGCCGGATGTGGATATGGCGGTGCTCGGCGATAGCTTGGCCCGGCGCGGTTCTGGGGACGAAAACCGTCGGCAGCAGGCCGCTCACGAAAGTGGCCGCGAGGCCCGCGCCCAACGCAAAGAGAACAGCTCCGCCATCGACGGCGATGTTGTCGAGGCGCGGCAGCTCGGTGGCCAGGAGGAACGGCAGCGCTCGGCGCGCCAGCACAGCGAGGAGGAGGCCGCCGGCGCAGCCGGCTGCGGCAAGCGCCAACCCCTCGGCCGCGCTCTGCCGCAGCAGATGAGAGCTCCGGGCGCCGAGCGCCAGGCGCACCGCGATCTCGCCTCTCCGTTCTACCCCCTGGGCGAGCAGCACGTGCGAGAGGTTGACACAGGCGACGAGAAGCACCGCCAGGGCGGCGGCGGCGAGCAGAGCGAGGACGCGCCGGCTGTCTTTGACCACGGTGTCGAGCAGGGGGACCAGGCGGATGCCGGCGTCGGTGTTCGTGTCCGGAAAGCGGGTGGCGAGGTCCGAGGCGATATGGTTCATCTCGGCCTGCGCCGCCTCCAGCGTCGCTCCCGGCGCCAGGCGTCCCACCGCCGAGTAGGCATGCTCGTCGCGGAAGGCAAGGTCGTCGTCGGTCGGCGCGGCCGGAGTCCAGAAGCCGTCCTTGCGGCCGGCGATCTGGAAGCCGGAGGGCATGATGCCCACCACGGTGTGCGGTTGACCGTCCAACTGCACCGCCCGGCCGAGGATTCCGGGGTCCCCTCCGAAGGCGCTCGTCCAGAGGTCATGCCCGAGGAGGACCAGGCGCTCCCGCCGCTCCACCTCCTGGGCCGTGAAAAGCCGGCCCAGCGCGGGCGCGACGCCGAGAACCCGGAAGAGCTCGGCGTCCACCCTCGCCGCAGTCACCTCCATCGGTTCGCCGCCCGCCGCGAGGACCGCAGTGTATTCCTTGTAAAGGCCGATTCCCCGGAGAGTGCGGCTACCTTTCCGCCAGTCGACCGTGTCCTGGTAGGAGACCGGAACCTGGTTCCACATCGCCGCGAGCCGTGGATTGGGCGAGCTCTCGAGACTCGCGAGAGTCGCGTGGATTCGTACGAGTTTGTCGGCCTGCGGATAGTCGAGAGGAGAAAGAACGCCGCGGATGATCGTGAAAGCGGTCGTCACCGCCCCTACGCCGACGGCCAGAGTCAAGATCACCGTGGCGGTGACGAGAGGGTTCTGCCGGAGACGCCGCACGCCGTGGCGCAGGTCATGCCACATGCCTTCGAAATCTACCATGAACGCGGATACTTCAGCGGCTGAGATACGTGCTCTTCCCCGTCTTGCGCGATCCCCAGAGAAACGCCGACTGGCGAGGCGGCAAGGCGATTTGAAGGGCTCGGGAGATGTTGACCATTCGGGAGGCTATTCCATTCTGGTTCGACCAAACGGGAGCGCACTCCGGAATAGTTCGCTTCTTCACCGCCCCTTCACTGCCCTGCCCACCGGTCGTACAGCTCGCGCAGCGCATCCCGGACGTTGCCGCAGTGCCGCGCGAGCAGTTCCCCAGCGTCCAGGTCGTCTCCCGACAGCTCCTCCACGATCCCCGCCAGAAGCTCCGGAGAGGTCTGGCACTCGAACAGTGTCGGCAGCAGCCCCGGCTGGTGGGACGTGATCACCAGCCCGCCGGCCCGCCGGGTGCGGAGCCGCACCGCCGTCCAGGAGAGCCACCCGAGTTGCTCTGCCCCGTCGACAAGGAGGACGTCCCCGGGGCCCAGGCTCTGGATCATCTCCTCATCCGTCCGGTCCAGCCGAGGACGGGCCTCTCGAAGAGATACCGTCCGCACCCGGAACCCGCGGGCCGCGATCCTCGGCGCGAGATCCTCCAGAAGCGTGGTCTTGCCGTGACCATGAGGCCCCACGATCGCGGCCCGCCACCGCAGAGCCGCAAGACGGTCCAGGAGGTCCTCCCAGGTCAGGCCCGGCGGAAGACGGGAGCGGATCTCCAGCACCCGCTGGACGGCGAAAGGGTTGTCGCCCGGCCGTTTCACAGCCTGGACTCTACTATCCCTTCTTCG
>DATANP010000729.1:0-12447 GCA_036266195.1 Thermoanaerobaculia bacterium
CCTGATCGAGGCCGCGCGGCTCCTGATCTTTCAGGAAACGGCAGGGGCGTGTTCTCGCACGCCCCTGCACGGACTACTCCCTGTCGGCGCGGGAATCTTCCGGCTGCGCGGGGCGGCGGCCCTGGCAATGACAAGCTGCCATCGACTCTGCCTACCGACGACAAAAGGCTACGGGGACGCTGACAAAGTAGAGTTAAGCTGAGTGCGTGCTCACGGCGTCGAGCCTCGATGAGGTCTTTGTGGATAACCCGGATGTCGAGGCTCGGGATGCGCCGCAGGTGGAGGAGGCGGGCGGCCGGGCCTCTTCGAGGCACCGACGAACGCGCGCGCCGCGCAGGTGGGTGATGAACGGCTTGCATCTCCGCACGCATCCGTGTATCCTGGACCAGCTACGAGGAAGCGAAGCGGCATGGCTGAGTCCATAAAAAATCCGCGGGAAGAGGCGCCTGAAGCCTATATCGCCCGCTTGCGGGAACTCGTCGAGCGCCAGCATGTCTCGTCGGCCCGGCGGCTGGTCCTAGAGGCCCGGCAGAGATTCCCCGAGGACCCTGTCCTGGCTCGTTGGCAGGAGTTGCTTTCGCCCGCGAAGCTGCTGGGACGCAGCCCGGCCAGCGGTGTCGATCGCTCTGCCGAGATCCAGTGGTTGGACACCTACGGCTCCGACTACAAGGGGGAGTGGCTGGCGGTCTCCGGAAGCCGGCTGCTCGGACATTCCAGAAACCTCCAGGAACTGGTTTCCAGACTGGAAAGCGGCTCGTCTCAGCTCCGTCCGTTGCTGCACTACATCCCTGAATAGTCCTGGACATGCTCCGTCTCGGTCGTGAAGTCTTCACCACCGGCAGGTCCAGGTTCGCGGACCACTCTCCAGCGGCGAGGGATTCCTCTGCCAAGATCTACGTCCGCGTGGCGTTCGAGGAAGGGAGGGAGGTGCTGGCGCAACTGGATACAGGAGCGGCGTGGTCGGTTCTGGCTCCGGATCTGGCTCGCCTTCTCGGATTGTCCAGCTTGGCCGGAGACCCCGCAAGGATGAGAACCCCTCTCGGGTTGATGGAAGGGCAACTCGTCCGGATCCCCTTCATTCTTCAGGCGGATGAAGGGGAGAGCCTCCGGTTCGACGGCACCTTCTTCGTTTCCGAGGATTGGCCCGACGGCATGACCTTCCTGGGTTACTCGGGATTGCTGGACTCGGTCCGCTTCGCGGTGGACCCTCAGGCGAACCACTTCTATTTCGGTCTGCCGGCCGAGTAGATCAATCGTCTACCCGAATCGCCACCAGCGTCACATCATCTCCCTGCTCCTGCCCCCCACGCCAGGCAACCATCCGCTCAACCAGTCGATCAACGACCTCCCGGGGTGCCCCGCCAGCCGAGGCGCGAAGCTCCTCCGCCTGCCGTTCATAGCTGAAGAGATTGCCCTCCGCATCGAGCTGCTCGGCGAGCCCGTCGCTGGCGAAGAGCAGGGTGTCGCCCGGGGCGAGTGGGGCGCGGTGCTCGGTCCAGGCTCCGGTCAGGCGCGAGCCTATCGGACGTCCACCCTCTCCAAGCTCCTCGACCTCTCCGGTGGCGGCGCGGTGGATCAGGACCGGCGGCATGCCGGCCGAGCAGACCGCGATCTCGTTCGGGGTGAGACGGGCCAGCGCCAGGCACATGTAGAGCGGCCGGGCCTGCATGGCGCGCAGCACCCGGTCGTGCTCGGCGAGGGCGGCGGCGAGGCTTTCACCTCCTCCTAAGGTGGAGAAGATCGCCTTGACCGCCGTCACCAGGATGCCCGCGGCCACGCCGTGGCCGGCCGCGTCCCCGAAGGCAACGACGAGGCTGCCGTCCGGCTCGATCCGGAAGTCGTAGTAGTCGCCTCCCACCTCGCTCGCCGGGATCATGGTTGCCGCGGTCTCCAGGCCGGGCAGCGAGGGGAGCGCGGCGGGGAGCATGGAGAGCTGGAGCGAGCGCGCGGCTTCGATCTCCTGAATCTTGCGGGCGTGCTCGGCTTCCAGCAGGCGCTGACGGAGCACCTCCTCAGATAAGGTCCGCACCTCGTCGAGCCGCCGTTCGAGCTGCAGGCTCGTCGTCGCGAAGCTCCGGGCGAGGAAGAGCGACATGGAGATTTCGAAGGCGAACATGCCGAACACCCAGACGTTCGTCACGCCGGCCACGGAATGGATCCGGCCGAATTGGATCAGGACCTGGAGCACGAGGGAGAGCGTCAGGATCAGGAAGCCGGCGAGGAGGATCTTTCTCCCCTCCCGGTGGATCGTTTCGCGCCGGGTGATCTCCATCCGCAGGATCTCCAGGACCACGAGGCCGAAGTAGCCGGTCCAGATCCAGGAGTAGGGCGGTTCGGGATGGAGAAAGACCAGGAGGATGAGCCCTGCTCCCGTTGCCGCGATCGCGGTCCAGGTGCGAGGGAAGACCGGTACCCGCACCTCGTAGTAGGTGAGGACCCCGAAGAAGGTCGTGAGCAGGATGCCGGAGACGAACAGGCGCACACTCAGGTCCGGATCCATGGGAACCAGCCCTACGAGCAGCATCGCCGCCGTTTGCGCCACGGTCAGCGCGTAGAAGAGGTTCTCCCGGGCCTTCGGGTAGAAGAAGTACAGGGCCAGGTGAAACAGGGCCAGGAACGCCGCGAGGACTGCCGGCACTACGCTCAGGGCGGCGTCCTTGAGAGCCTGGCGCCGTTCGGCGGCGAGTTGGAGAGCAGCGGCGCTGGTCGGCTCGATGGAGAGGAGGAACCCCGGCGGGCCAGTATGGCGGACTGCCAGGACATGGTCCGGACGGAGGGTGAAGACCACCTCGCGCCAGACGCCGGTCCGCCGCCCGGCCGGGGCCGCGGCTTCCATCAAGGGCGAGCCGTCCAGAAAGACGCGCGTCGCTCCCGGCGTTTGGAGGCGGATCACCAGCGGCTTGCCGAACAGGGCGGGTTCGATCCGCAGATGCCGCCGGAACCAGCCGACCCGCTGCTGCGGTTCAGCCGGCTGCCAGGCCGAGTCGTCGAAATCCGGGGCGGCCCAGCGCGGATCGTCTCCGGGATGGTGCCGCCAGGCCAGGGTGAGGCTGAGCGGGCCTCCGTCGGCGAGTGCGGCGGCTGTGATTCTCAACGGTGCCGGTTCCTGACCCTGCGCCGCCGGACAGGCCAGGAGCAGGAGGAGGATCGCGAGAGGGCACAGGATAAGGCGGCGCATTGCGGTCTCCGGGCCTTGTACGCGCTGCCGGGAGGCGAGTTGCGACGGCGACGGCGGCGGGGAGGCGGTTTATCCCAGTTCGCCGGAGATCACGCCGGCCAGCTCGCTCGCCATGGCTTCGATGGTCGGCTGGTCCGGGCCCTCGATCATCACGCGGGCGAGCGGCTCGGTGCCGCTGTAGCGCAGGACGAGGCGGCCGTCCGCTCCGAGACGGGTCTCCACGGATTGGGCGGCGGCGGCGACCCCGGGGATGCTGAAGAGGTCGGGCTTGCGGGCGACCTTCACGTTCTTGAGGACCTGCGGGTAGCGCCGGAAGCCCGCCAGCAGCTCCGAGAGGGGACGGCCCGATTCCTTCACAATGGCGGCCATCTGCAGGGCGGTCAGCAGGCCGTCGCCGGTGCTCGCGAGACCCATCTCCACGATGTGGCCCGACTGCTCGCCTCCGAGCAGGATGCTGTCCTTCTTCATGGCCTCGACCACGTAGCGGTCTCCCACGGCGCAGCGGACGATCCCGATCCCCTCCCGGTCCAGGGCGCGTTCGAGGCCCAGGTTGCTCATGGTGGTGGCCACGATCTTCGGCGGGTCGAGGCGGCCTTCGCGGTAGAGGGCGGTCGCCCAGAGGTAGAGGATGGCATCGCCGTCCCGCACCTGGCCGCGGTCGTCGGCCAGGATGCAGCGATCGGCATCGCCGTCGAAGGCCGCTCCGAGGTCCGCGCCTTCGGCTACCACCCGCTTCGCCATCTCGTCGGGCGCGGTCGATCCGCAGCCTTCGTTGACGTTGCGGCCGTTGGGCTCGGCGTGGAGGAGCGTCACCCAGGCTCCGAGGCGCTCGAAGATCTCCTTCGCGTAGGGCGAGGCCGCGCCGTTGCCCGTGTCGAGCACCACGCGCAGCCCTTCCAGGGGACGGACGCCGGAGACGGTGGAGGCGAGGTGGCTCAGGTATCTCTCGGCGAGATCCTGCTCGACCTTCGGGTCTGCGGAGAGGACGGGAACGTCCGTGGCTTCCCTCGCCCGCAGGCGGCGCTCCAGGGCGTGCTCCTCGTCGTCGCTCCACTTGAAGCCGTTCGGGTCGAGCAGCTTGATGCCGTTGTCCGGCCAGGGGTTGTGGCTCGCGGAGACGACGATGCCGGCGGCGGCTCCGAGCGGTTTCGCCAGCCAGGCCACTCCGGGAGTCGGGATGACTCCGGCGTAGCGCACGGTCACGCGGCCCGCGGTCAGGCCCTCGGCGAGCCAGCGGCAGATCTCGGGCGTGCTCTGGCGGGTGTCGCCGCCCAGCACCACCTGCGGCGGGCTGCCGTTGCCGCCCCGCTCCCGGAGGGTTTCGGCCAGCTCCAGGGCCAGGGCGGTGACCGTCGGCCGGTCCAGGGGGAACTCTCCGAAACGTCCGCGGATGCCGTCCGTTCCGAAGAGGCGTGCGTCTGCGCTCATGGGCCTTCCTTCTGCGCCTCGCCGGCGCCGTCGTCCTGGGAGCTTCTCGGTGCCTGGAAGTCTGCGGGCTCGATCGGGACCCTCACGGAGACTTTCGTGGGCTGCACGATCTGGATCAGCGCGCTCGGCGAGACCACCGCCACGGTCTCCTCGAAGGTGGCGTTCCGGCCGGCGACGCTGACGGGCCTGGTGCCGAGGGAGAGGGTGCGGGCCAGGAGCGAGGCCGGGCCGGTCACCAGGACCTGGTTCGGGTAGACCTCCGGCTTGTCCGCGCGGCTGCCGGGCGCGGGCTCGCCCACGATCTCCGGCACCACGGTGATGCGCTGCGACGCCTCCCGCTCCAGGTCCACCCGGATGGTGTTGGGATCGATCCCCATGACCTCCAGCCCCTCGGGCATGAGGACGTTCTCCGGTCCCAGGTTGACGATCGCCTGGCCTTCGGTGCCGGGGAGGTCGACCTGGACGCTCACCATGTAGGGGTTGAGCTGGCGCACCTGCTTGCTGCTGCCGCGCACCCGCACGTTCACGGTGCCCGGCGGGTCGATCAGCACGAAGCCGATCGGCCGGTTGTAGCTCACGCTGGCCTCGATGGCGCGCTCGGAGAGGACCTCCCGGTCTTCGAAGGAGATGCTGAACCAGAAGCCGATCGCGATGCCGAGCGCCAGCAGGCGCAGGCCCCAGGTGCGGATGCTCTCGCTCATGCCGTGCCCGCCTGTGGGTAGAGGTCGGTGACCAGGTACTGGTAGAGCATGTTGCGCAGGCTCTTGCCGTCGAGGTCGCGGATCATCTCGCCGTCGAAGGCCACGGAGATGATGCCGGTCTCTTCGGAGACCACGACCGCGACCGCGTCGGTTTCCTCGGTGATGCCCAGGGCCGCCCGGTGCCGCGTGCCGAACTCCTTGGACAGCTCGGGGTTGCTGGTGAGCGGCAGGAAGCAGGCCGCGGCCGCGATGCGGTCGTCCTGGACGATCACCGCGCCGTCGTGGAGCGGGGTGTCCGGCTTGAAGATGTTGATCAGCAGGTCGTAGGACATGACCGAATCCAGCTCGATGCCGTTCTCCACGAAGTTGCGCAGACCCTGGAGGCGCTCGAT
Organism: Thermoanaerobaculia bacterium; assembly: GCA_036266195.1. Lineage (GTDB taxonomy): Bacteria > Acidobacteriota > Thermoanaerobaculia > Multivoradales > UBA5704 > DATMER01. The sequence continues at coordinate 5,700 of DATANP010000729.1, forward strand.
GACGATCAGCGCGCCGGTCCTCTGGGAGGAGAGTGTCGTGGCGGCCAGAACGATGTCGCCGAACGAGGAGACGACCTTCTGCTGCTTGGTCAGGCCCCACAGCGGGTTGCGGCCGAAGTTGGCGAGCGCCCGCCGGATCTCCTGCTGGAACAGGACGATGATCGCGAACGGCAGCACGATGAGGAGGTTCTCGAGGATCTTCTTGAGCGTGGGCAGCTCGGCGAGCCGGGCCATGTAGTAGACCAGGCCGACGAAGACGATGCCGAGGAGCATCTGCACCGCGCGGGTGCCGCGGATGAGCAGGAGCAGGTTGTAGATCACCACCGCGACGAAGAGGATGTCGAGGGCGTCGTGCCAGGTGAGGAGCTCGAAGAAGCGTGCGAGGCTCATGCCGTCTTCCTGGAATCGGCCTGGAGGCCGAGGAGCGCCTCCCACACGTCGAGAAACTGCACGGTCTCGGCCACGTCGTGGACGCGCAGGAGGGCCGCGGTCCGCGCCGACCAGCCGGCGGTGGCAAGGCTTCCGGCGAGCCTCCCGGCTGGCGGCGGCAGGGCGCGGCCCAGGCGCTCGACGGTCTTGCCGAGGAAGCTCTTGCGGCTCGTGCCGAGGAGGAGCGGCCGGCCGAGGGCGGCCAGCTCGCCGAGGCGGGCGACGAGCGTGAGGTTCTGCTCCCAGGTCTTGCCGAAGCCGATGCCGGGGTCGAGGACCACCTGCGACTCGTCGATGCCGGCGGCGACGGCTTTCTTCAAGACATCGGCCAGCTCGGATCTCACCTCGCCGACGACGTCCTCGAAGCGGATGCCGGCCTGCATCGAAGACAGATCGCCGCGGCTGTGCATGAGGACGACCGGGCAGCCGGCGTTGGCGACGGCCGAGGCCAGGCGCGGGTCGGAAAGCGCGCTCACGTCGTTGATCAGGTCGGCGCCCGCGGCGAGGGCCTGTTCGGCGACTTCGCCTTTCCGGGTGTCGACGGAGACCGGCGCGTCGGTGGCGCGGCGGATGGCTTCGAGCACGGGCAGGAGGCGGGCGATCTCTTCGGCGGCCGGGACGGTCTCGGCTCCGGCGCCGTAGACTCCTCCGCCCGGGCGGGTCGATTCGGCGCCGAGGTCGAGGAGGTCGGCTCCGTCCTCCAGCATGCGCAGGGCGTGATCGACCGCGCGGGGGACGTCGGTCCACAGGCCGCCGTCGCTGAAGGAATCGGGGGTGAGGTTCAGGATGCCGAGCACCCGTGGCCGGCCGCCGAGGGAGAGCGAGCGTCCACGCGGAAGGCGGAGAGTCCAGTTCGTGGGGGGCGTGGTCGGGCTGGAGTTCTCCATGAGTGCGGGATCTTGGGCTCGGTTTCTAGTCTATAACGCCTGCAACAAAAAACCCGGCTGTTTTCAGCCGGGTTTGATCGCGCGAAGTTTGCTGCGGCGTCAAGCGGGTTCAGGCTCGGGCTCGCGGTCCGGCGGCGCGAGGCGCGGCTGCATGACCGGCTCGGGCACCTCGTGGCCGCCGATGACCAGCCCTTCGCCCGGGGGGACCGGACGCGTGGGGGCCGGGCCGTGGCCGGTCATCTCGCGGACGACGCGGTAGACCTCGTCGCCGTCGAGCGACTCGCGCTCGAGGAGGTCGTTGGCGATGCGGTCGAGGACCGGCCGGTTGTCGGTGAGGATCCGGGTCGCCCTCTCATAGGCGCCCTGGACGATCTTGGAGACCTCGCGATCGATCTGCACCGCGGTGTCCTGGCTGTAGTCCGCGCGCTGCGCGAATTCGCGGCCGAGGAAGACCGGCTCGTCCTTGGCGCCGTAGGCCAGGGGACCGAGGTCGGACATGCCCCACTCGCAGACCATGCGGCGGGCCATGTCGGTGGCGCGCTCGATGTCGTTGCCCGCGCCGGTGGTGATGTCGTCCTGGGTCAGCTCCTCGGCCACGCGGCCGCCCATGAGGATGGCGATCTGCGCCTCCACGTACTGCTTCTTGTACGTGTACTTGTCCTCGGTGGGAAGCTGCATGGTGAGGCCGAGGGCGCGTCCGCGCGGGATGATCGTGACCTTGTGCAGCGGGTCGGAGCCCGGGGTGAAGACCGCGACGATGGCATGTCCCGCCTCGTGGTAGGCGGTGACGCGCTTCTCCTCGTCGGTCAGCATCATGGTCTTCCTCTCGACGCCCATCAGGACCTTGTCCTTGGCGTACTCGAAGTCCTCCATGTCGACCTTCTTCTTGTTGCGGCGGGCGGCGATCAGGGCGGCCTCGTTGACCAGGTTCGACAGATCGGCGCCGGCGAAGCCCGGGGTGCCGCGGGCGATGCGCGACAGGTCCACGTTCTCGGACAGCGGGATGTTGCGCGTGTGGACCTTGAGGATGCCGTTGCGGCCGTGCATGTCCGGCCGGTCGACGACGACGCGGCGGTCGAAGCGGCCGGGACGGAGCAGGGCCGGGTCGAGCACGTCGGGGCGGTTGGTGGCGGCGATGAGAATGACGCCCTCGTTGGACTCGAAGCCGTCCATCTCGACCAGGAGCTGGTTGAGCGTCTGCTCGCGCTCGTCGTGGCCGCCGCCGAGACCCGCGCCGCGATGGCGGCCGACGGCGTCGATCTCGTCGATGAAGATGATGCAGGGCGCGTTCTTCTTGCCCTGCTCGAACAGGTCGCGGACGCGCGAGGCGCCGACGCCGACGAACATCTCGACGAAGTCCGAGCCGGAGATGGAGAAGAAGGGCACGTTGGCCTCGCCGGCGATGGCGCGGGCGAGGAGGGTCTTGCCGGTGCCCGGGGGGCCCATGAGGAGCACGCCCTTGGGGATGCGGCCGCCCAGCTTCTGGAACTTCTGCGGCTCCTTCAGGAACTCGACGATCTCCTGCAGCTCCTCTTTCGCTTCCTCGACGCCGGCCACGTCCTTGAACGTGACCTTCTTGCCGGACGTGTTCAGGAGCTTGGCCTTGCTCTTCCCGAAGGAGAGCGCCTTGTTGCCCCCGGTCTGCATCTGGCGCATGAAGAGGATCCAGAGGACGACGATGAGCAGGATCGGCGCCCAGGTGAAGAGGATCGCGATCAGCGGGTTCTCACGCGGCTCCTCGGCCTTGATCTCGACGTTGGCGGCGCGCAGGTCCTTGACGAGGTCCGGATATTCGGGCGGAAGCTGGGTGGTGAATTCCTCGCCCGCGCTGTGCTCGGCGCCGCCGCGGTACTTGCCGGCGAGCTGCTGGCCCCGGATGGTGACCTCGGCCACCTTCCCCTTCTGAACCTCGCCCAGGAACTGGGTGAAGGAGAGCTCCGTGCGGTTGCCCTTCCCGCCCTCGAACGTCTTCCAGAGGAGGATGACCACGACGAAGATCGCCATCCACAAAAACAGGGTCTTGACGGTAGAGTTCAATGCTCGGCTACCTCATTGCAGGCAATCGGGACAGGAAGTCCCTTCACTGTGTCAACCCGGAGACCGCCCGGAGGATTCCCGCGGCTCATGCGGTCCCCCGGAGCCGGCCGACGTAGGGCAGGTTCCCGTAGCGTGCGTCCTGCTTGAGCCCGTAGCCCACGAGGACGCCCTGGCGGCCGGTGCGGATCGCGGCGTAGGTGACTTCGAAGGCCGTCTTGCGCTCGTCCGGGATGTCGATCAGGGCGGCGAAACGGACCTCCCGCGCGCCGTGGTCGCGCAGCTGCTGCTCCAGGTACGGCTCGGTGACGCCGGAGGTGACCACGTCCTTGAGGACGAGCACGCTCTGGCCGGCGAGGTCGAGCGGGAGGGGATAGCGGATCTGGGTCACTTCAGGTCCCGCGACGGTTTCGGCGGAGCCCACCTGGATGAACTCGAAACGGACCGGCCGCGCGATGGCGCGCACCAGGTCGGCGAGGAAGATGACGGAGCCGCCCAGGAGAGCGACGAGCAGCAGGTCCTCGCCGGCCAGCTCGTCGTTGATGCGGCGGCCGAGGTCGCGGATGCTCGCGCCCAGGGCTTCGGCGTCGAAGACCGGCTCGATGTCGTTTTGGTTGAGGTCGCTCATGTCTCGTTGATTGCAGTGATCTCGGATAGCCAGACGGTCGATTCCCCGGTGATGCGGAAGCGCTGGTCGAGGGTCACGCCCGGCACCCAGGCGATGGTCTCTCCGGCGTCTCCCAGGCAGATCAGCGGCAGCCGCTCCCTTTCCCGCCGCGGTACCCGGCGATCGATCAGGAGGTCTTTCAATTTCCGGCTGCCCGCCGCGCCCAGGGGGTGAATGCGGTCCCCGGGCCGGCGGTTGCGAACCGTGACGCGGTCCCCGGCAACCAGTGGCAGCGCGAGGCCCGCGCGACGGGCGGAGCCCTCGACGAACATCCAGGGCTCCACGGGCCGGCGCGAAAGCCCGACCCGGACGGCGATCTCCGGGATCTCGACGACACCCGGAATCGGAACAGTATATGAGAATTGCGGGACCCGCTCCTCTTCTGGGACCGCGCGTCGCAGGATCAATCTCTCCTCCTCCGTTTCCCACCGCCATCCGTGGCCGCAGTCGCAGGCTGCCCGATGTCCCGAGGCGACCTGCCGGAGCAGCTCGGACCGCGCCGCGCCGCCGGCCGGATACGGAGCGCCCGCCCGGCGGTGGAGCCAGGCGAGGGCGAAGGCGAGGATCTCCGGCGGCAGCCTCTCCAGGCCGGCCACGGCGATCCCGTCCTCCACCTCCTCTACGTTCAGGTGCCCGGAAAGATAACGCCCGAGCCGGCCGGAGGCGCCCCGGGCGCGGTCGGCCACCCGGGCCAGGAGGCCGGAGAGCCCCTCACCCCCCTGGCCCCCCTCTCCCATCCCCCCCCATCCTCCGGGAGAGGGGGGAACGCTCCTTCGAGGGCCGGGTGGGGGCGCCCCTCTCCCGGCGGGCGGGTGTGCGATGGGAGAGGGGTCGGGGGTGAGGGGCCGGAGGAGTCGGCGGACCCGGTTCCGCGGCGTCCCCAGGTCCAGGTTCGTCGGGTCCTGGACCGGCTCGAGCCCGGCCTCCTCGACCATCTTCAGGAGATCCTGTCGCGGCACGTCCAGGAGAGGCCGGACAACGAACCCGTGGATCGGCCGGATGCCGCCGAGCCCCTCCCAGCCGCTGCCGAAGAGCAGGCGGAGAAGGACGGTCTCGGCCTGGTCGTCCCGGTGGTGGGCGGTAGCGATCCAGCGGGCGCCCTCGCGCTGGCGGACCTCTTCCAGGAATGCGTAGCGCACCCGGCGGGCCGCGGCCTCGGGGCTCTCGGAGGGCAGCCGGAGGCCGGGGACCTCGCGGCGCTCGCTCACGAACGGCACGCCGAGACGTTCGGCGATGCGGGCGGCGGTGCGGGCGCGGTCCGCGGAGCCCGGGTCCATGCCGTGGTCAAGATGGGCGGCGGTGACCGTAAGATCCATGCGCGCGAGAGCGGCGAGCAGGGCGGTCGAATCGGGTCCGCCGGAGAAGGCGGCGACCAGACGATCGCCCGGGTTGAAGCAAAGTCTCAGCTTCTGAGAGATAATGGTGGCGGTGACGGGACTCGAACCCATGACCTAGCGATTATGAGTCGCTCGCTCTAACCAACTGAGCTACACCGCCGGCAGGCATCAAGGAGAGGATGGCGAGGGTGGGGAAAATCAGCCAGCCTCAGAAACGCGGGCGGATTGTACCGCGACCGTGGCAGAAAGCAAGAGGGGTTCCGGAAGGAGACCGGGGGCGCCCCCTCATCCCGTGCGGGGGCGCCCCGGACACATGGTGCGCGAGCCCGGCCGGCTCAGCGCATCACTTCCTGGCAGCTCCGGAACTGGCCGAAGAACTCCTGCATCGACGTGGACAGCGCGGGCTCGTTCAGACGGTAGATCACGTTCTGGCCCTGCCGCTGGTCCACCACCAGGTCGGCCTCCTTGAGGACCGACAGGTGCCGCGAAATCGTGGGCTGGGAGAGATTGAAATTGCCGACGATCTCACCGACCGTGCGCTGCCGCCCCTCCAGCAGCCGCAGGATCTCCTGGCGGGTGCCGTCCGACAGCGCTTTGAAGACCTTGGTCAGGTGCCGCTCTTCCCTCCGGAACAGATGGGTGCTGCGGTCGATGTTTGCCATGGCTCTGATCTCTCCTCTCGGTGCTCGAAATGAATAGCCCCGTTTCGTTGGGACCTATTCTAAAGGGACCATACTTGAACATGACTTGGAAGTGAGCGTTTGGGGATACACGCTTGTGCCAATCTGCTGAGCATGGATTTGCAAACTTCTCTATAACCAAAACTTAGAGCCATTCTGCTATAGACTTAGTGGGCCGGATCGGCCCTGGATTTCAGGCGGGGAGGGCAGGGGAGGAGGGGGAGAACGGGGCGCAGGCGGGCGCTGCGCCCCGGGAAGAATCAGGAGCTTCAGCCGCGGGCGCGGCGGAGCCGGTCGTTGACGGCCTGCCAGTTGATGGTGTTCCACCAGGCGGCGAGGTAGTCGGGGCGGCGGTTCTGGTACTTCAGATAGTAGGCGTGCTCCCAGACGTCCACGCCGAGAAGGGGCGTCTTGCCGTCCATGAGCGGGCTGTCCTGGTTGGGCTTCGCGATGACGTCGAGCTTGCCGCCGCTCGCCACGAGCCAGCCCCAGCCGGAGCCGAACTGGTTGGCCGCGGCATTGGTGAGCTTCTCCTTGAAGGCCGAGAAGCCGCCGAAGTCGCGCGAGATGGCCTCCGCGACATCCCCGGTCGGCTCGCCGCCGCCGTTCGGGCCCATGATCTCCCAGAACAGGGAGTGGTTGTGGTGGCCGCCGCCGTGGTTCTTGACGGCGCCGCGGATCGACTCGGGCACGTCGTTGATGCCGCGCAGGAGG
>DATANP010000730.1:0-3512 GCA_036266195.1 Thermoanaerobaculia bacterium
CCTGGGGATACCTCGATGTGGTGCGCGACATCGTGCGGGACACCATCGACGACTTCCTCGCCGCGGGCGAGCCTGTCTCCTCGACGGCGGAGAAGGAGCTCAGCGCAGGAGACGTCGATCTCACGGCCGGCAGGTACAAGAGCGCCTACTCCCACTTCCAGAAGGCCTATCGCGCCGCCGTGAAGAAGAGCAGCCCCCCAGGAAAGTAGCCGCGCTCCAACGGGTCAGGAGCCGAGGGCCGGCATTCCAGAGGATGGCATGCCGGTCCTCGGCTCCTGACCCATGATCCCATCCTTGCCATCTCCGGTGGCTTCGAACTGGACCTGGAACCCGAGCTTGTTGACATAGAAGTCGGCGGCTGTGCACGCTCGCCAGTGGTGACTGGCGCGCCGGCTCCGCTATGATGCCGGCAGACGAACATGCCGGAACCCACCGTCGCCTATCGCATCTGCCCCCTGTGCGAAGCCTGCTGCGGCTTGGAGGTCGAGTTGCGCGACGGCCGCGTGGCCGCCATCCGCGGCGACCGGGAGGACGTCTTCAGCGCCGGCTATCTCTGCCCCAAGGGGGTGGCGCTCAAGGAGCTGCACGAGGATCCGGACCGGCTGCGCGCGCCGCTGGTGAAGCGCGACGGCCGTTTCGCGGCGGTGAGCTGGGAGGAGGCCTTCGCCGAGATCGAGCGGCGTCTCCCGCCGATCCTCGCGCGCTCGGGACGCGACGCGGCGGCGCTCGCGATCGGCAACCCGGCCGCCCACAAGATGGGGCTGCTGTTGTACGTGACGCGGCTCGCCCGGGCCCTGGGTACGCGCAACGTGTTCAGCGCCTCCACCCTCGACCAGATGCCCAAGCATCTGTCCAGCGGGCTGATGTTCGGCCATTGGCTTTCGATTCCCGTGCCCGACATCGAGCGCTGCGATTTCCTGCTGATGCTCGGCGCCAATCCGCTGGCGTCCAACGGCAGTCTGTGGACGGTGCCCGGCTTCCGCGGCAAGGCCAGGGCGCTCCAGGCGCGCGGTGGCAGGCTGGTGGTGGTCGATCCGCGACGCACGGAGACCGCGCGGCTTGCCGACCGGCACCTGTTCATTCGCCCGGGAAGCGATGTCTTCTTCCTTCTCGGCCTGGTGTACGTGCTGTTCGACGAGGGGCTGGTGCGCCTCGGAGCTCTCGCAGATCACGTGAACGGCGTCGAGGCGGTGCGCGAGGCCGTGCTGCCGTTCGCGCCCGAGCGTGTCGCGGACCGCTGCGGCATTGCGGCGGAGACGATCCGGGAGCTGGCCCGCACCCTGGCTGCCGAGGAGAGAGCCGCCGTGTACGGGCGGCTGGGGACCTGTACGCAGCGCTTCGGCTCGCTCAGCAACTGGCTGGTCGACGTGATCAACGCGCTCACGGGCCATCTCGACGCACCCGGCGGCGCGATGTTCCCCAAGGCCGCCGCCTTCGCCGCCAATACGATGGGCTCTCCCGGCACCGGCAAGGGCGTGGACACAGGGCGCCGCCGGAGCCGCGTCTCGAATGCGCCGGAGGTGTATGGCGAGCTGCCCATGACCTGCCTCGCGGAGGAGATCGAAACCCCGGGCGAGGGCCAGGTCCGGGCGCTGCTCACGGTCGCCGGCAATCCAGTGCTCTCAGCCCCCAACGGCCCGCGACTGGCCGCGGCGCTGGAGACGCTGGAATTCATGGTCAGCGTGGACGTCTACGTCAACGAAACCACCCGCCACGCCGACGTGATCCTGCCGGGGCTGTTGCCGTTCGAGGAGTCGCATTACGACGTGGCATTCCCCCAGCTCTCCTACCGCAACCACGCCCGCTACAGCTCGCCGGTGCTCATGCCCTCGCCGGACCGTCCCGCGGAATGGGAGATCCTGCTGAGGCTGGCGGCGATCGCCGAAGGGAGAGGCGCCGGGGCCGACGTCCAGGCCCTGGACGACGAGATGGTGGCCGAGGACCTCCGCCGCCGCGCCGGCGCCCAGGCCGATTTCCTGTTGCAGGCCGTGGCGCAGTGGCGCGGCCCCGAGCGGCTGCTCGACCTCGCGTTGCGCGGCGGCCCCTATGGCGACCAGTTCGGCCGCCGTCCGGACGGCCTGACGCTGGCGAAAGTCAAAGCCGCGCCGCACGGCATCGACCTCGGCCCGCTGGCGCCGCGCGTGCCGGAAGTCCTGCGCACCCCCTCGGGAAAGATCGAGCTCGCGCCCGCCCTGCTCCTCGAGGACCTGAAGCACGCCGAGGAGGACCTCGCTGCGCCCGCTCCCGATCTGGTGGTGATCGGACGCCGCGACCTGCGTTCGAACAACAGTTGGATGCACAACCTTCCGGTCCTGGCCAAGGGTCCGCAGCGCTGCACGGCGCTGGTCCATCCCGCCGATGCCGCCCGCTGCGGTGTGACCGATGCCGGCCCCGCGCGCCTGACCGGTGCCAGCGGCCACACGGTCACGGTGGAGGTGAAGATCAGCGACGAGGTCATGCCGGGCGTGATCTCCCTGCCGCACGGCTGGGGCCACGACCTCCCCGGGATCCGCCTGGAAGTCGCCGCCCGGCGGCCGGGCGCCAACCTCAACGCGCTGCTCGACGAGAACCTGCGCGATCCGCTCTCCGGCAATGCCGTCCTGAGCGGCGTGCCGGTGCGACTGGAACCCGAAGACGCCTGAAGCGTCCTGCCCACGGGTGGCCGAGAAGTACCAGGAAAATCCTCGGTTAGACAGTGGATTTTCATGGTAATCCGAGGTCGTCGCCCCGGCTCACGCCGTCCATCCGACATGCCCTCGACGACCTCAAGCTCGAACGCGTCTGGATCGTGTACCCAGGGGAACGGCGCCTCAGGCTCCACGAGCGCGTGGAAGCCTTGCCACTTGTCGCGTTGGCCACGCCCGAACCGGACCTGCTGGCCTAGACGAGTTAGCGCCCCACGGCCTCTCATTTGAAGCCAAAGCGTAAAGACAATCAGCGCCACCGCTGCCGCGGAGCCGTGGAAATGATTCAGGGGGTTATGCCACTACAACATGAGGAAGCTGGCGATCCACACGGAACAGGCGGATCGCGCCCTCGCAGGACTCCAGAGCCCGCACAGTGCCATGAAATGACAACAGGACGTGAATATGACTGACACAGCCTCACCTACTCCGATAGCCGATCTCACAGACGCAGAGTTACTGAGCCTATACCTTTCATTACCTCCAGCGCTCCGAGAAAAGGCATTCATCAACACTGCACACGCCGCAGAGATTACAAGCGTATCGATGCGCACGATTCAACTTTGGATCGAGAGCGGAGCTGTGCGAGCCATCGTCATCGGCAGGAAATACAGGATTGTCCTCGAATCGCTGAGAGCGCATCTGGTAAATCAGATAAACAAATGGGGCGACTAGTGGCTTGCGTCCAATAGATCCAGCGAACTTGACGTAGCTGGCGCAGTAGGCGAAATTCGCGCTAGAACAGTGATATCGCCTCCTGTCATTCTCTGCTGGCGTCCTTCTTCGGAAGTCGAAAAACGTCCACCACAATTCTCTACAAGGAGCCAC
>DATANP010000731.1:0-4606 GCA_036266195.1 Thermoanaerobaculia bacterium
GCGGGCTGACCGGCGTGCCGGCGGCCGACCTCGCGCCGATGATGCGCGCCGACCTGATCGTCCATTCCCTCGAAAGGAAGAAAGGCTGGATCACGGCGGCGGTGCTCGGCTTCAGCGACCCGGTAGTGACAGGCCTGGCGAGCTACGCCGGGCCCTACGTGCAGGTACACGCCACGGCGGAGAAGCACCCGCTTGACGCCACCTACGGGACCGCCGGCAACAATTACTACCGCAGGAACGTCGAATATCCGCTCACCGACCAGAACTGTTACTACTACCTCGGCCGCGACTTCGCGGAACGGAGCTCGTCCACCTACTTCGAAAAGCTGGCCGCCGGGCTGGGGTGCAAGGCGCGCGTGATGCGCTACAAGGCGAGCTTCGAGCCGCCACCCTTCTACCCCCCGTTCAAAATCGCGAGCAGCGCGATCGAGGACGCCGACGCGGCCGCGCGCGGCACCGGCCAGCGCCCCGGCGACCAGGCCCCGCCGTTCGGCGCCCTGACCGTCTCGAAGGTCGACCTGGTGACCGGCGCCGACAGCCCGGTGTCCAACATGGAGCAGGTGTCGCTGGCGGGATCGGTCAACGCCACCGCGAGCGCCACGTCGCAGTTCACCCTCGCCGGAGAGTCCCCGGACCGCACCCTCATCGCCATCCCGGGCAACGCGATCACCGATGAGGTCATCTATCTGGCGGCCAGGTGCGAGGGCGGCGCCGTCCGCTTCGGCTTCGGCAGCGCGATGGGGGGGCAGGAGCAGGCGGCGTTTCCCTTCCGCCAGGTCAGGCTCCAGACGACGGCCTGCACCGGCGGCTCCTGTCCCGCGCCCGAGGTGGCCTTCGGGTTCAAGTGCCCGGGATCGAGCCAGGAGCAGTTCCTGGCGCCGCCGGCGACCGAGGGCGGTCTCGCCACCGCCTCGGCACAGCCTCACTATTTCAAGCTGGTGGCCGGCAATCCGCGGCACCGGACCCGGTTCACCTACACCCAGGGCGGGAAGACGGCGGCGCTGTACCTGAACATCCCGACCACGATCGGCTTCTACGCCGGCCTCGTGGGATACGACCTGGTCGGCAAGTCGAGGGATGTCGGCGCGTTCCGCGACGGCACGCGGCTCCAGGCCAATGGGGGCTTCCTGGAGAAGCGGGACTACGAGCCCCTCAGCCAAACCTCTTCTGGCGAAAAGAGCCTGTCGCTTCGCGTCCTCGGAGCAAGACCGCTGGACTTCGACCTGAGCGCCACGGGTACGCTCGCGGGCACGCTGGTGCGGGAAGCGCAATATCAGGGAACCTGCAACCTGCTAAAGCCGAGCCTCACCGGGAGCTTCAGCCAGGGCGATACGGTGTTCGCGACCAGAACGATCCTGGCTCCGGGAGAGTGCGTCGGCCTGGTGAGGAGCCCGGTGAGCGAGACCTTCACCGGGACGGCGACAGTGAGACAGATCGCCCCTGGCAACACGCTCACGGTGAAGATGAGGGCGGAGACCAGGCTCCTCTACGACGTCAGGAAGGGCGAAGCGATCCACATGGCCGCGGACGGCAACCTCTCCGCGACCAGGCTGGAGGTCACGATCGCGAACCCGGGGAACTTCTGAGCTGTCCCCTACTTCTTGGGCGGATACGCCGGCGTCGGCGCCAGACCCTCCAGCTTCGGCCGCTTCAGGTGCCAGCCGGTGGCGTCCTGGTAGGCCTTGGCCAGCGCCAGCGCGTTCCCCTCCTGGAAGAGGTTGCTCAGGAAGGTGATGCTCGTCGGCGTGCCGTCCTTGCGGAAGCCGTTCGGCAGCACCACGCAGGGGTGGCCGGTCAGGTTCGTGAGCAGGAGGTTGTCGCCGCCGTAGGTGGGAGAGACGTAGACGTCGATGTCCTGGAACAGGCGCGCCATCTCCTGCATGGCGAGGGTGCGGATGCGGTTCGCCTGGATGTAGGCCACGGCCGGGATCGTCTGGCCGAGCCGGAAGGAGTTGGGCCAGGCCTGCTCGATCTGGCGCACGAGCAGGTCGTCCTTGCCGCTGCGGGTCAGCTCGTCGAACGCGGCCGAGGCCTCGGCGCTGAGGATCACGCGGAGCGGATCGATGGGCAGCTTCGGCAGCTCGACCGGCTTGAGCTCGATCCCGAGCTTGCGCAGGTCCTCGAGCGCGGCGAGATTGAGGTCGTACCACTCCTTCTGGCTGTCCTCCGGCTTCTCCTCGAACAGAGACTTGAGATACCCCACGCGCAGCCGCTTCACATCCAGGTTGGGGTCCCACCGGAAGGGGGCGTCCACGACCGTCAGGTCCTTGCCGTCGGGCCCGTGGATGGCCTGGAGCACGGCCGCGCAGTCCTCGACGCTGCGGCAGATGGGGCCAAGCTTGTCCATCGACCACGAGAGCGCCATGGCGCCGTGCCGGCTCACCCGGCCGAACGTGGGGCGCAGGCCGGTGCAGCCGGTGCGGGTGCTGGGCGAGACGATCGACCCGAGCGTCTCGCTGCCGATGGCGAAGCCCACGGCGCCGGCCGCGGTGGCCGCCGACGAGCCGGCGGACGAGCCGCTCGATCCCTGCTCAGGGTTCCAGGGGTTGCGCGTCATGGCGTCGAACCACACGTCGCCCCAGGCCAGCTCGCCCAGCGTCAGCTTGGCCACCAGCACAGCGCCGGCCGCTTCCAGCCGCTCGACCACGGTGGCGTCCTGGTCGATCACCTGCTCCTTGAACGGCACCGAGCCCCAGGTGGTGCGGTAGCCCTTGGCGGCCAGCAGGTCCTTGGCGCCCCAGGGGATGCCGTGGAGCGGCCCCCGGTCCTTGCCGGCGGCCAGCTCGCGGTCCGCGCGCTCGGCCTGCTCCATCGCGCGCTCCTCGGTGTACGTGATGACCGCGTGCAGGACCGGATCGAGCTTGCGCAGGCGCTCCAGATACATCTTCGTGAGCCCGACCGACGTGACCTTGCCCGCCCGCAGCAGCTTCCCGAGCTGCGTCACGGACAGGAACGGCAGCTCCTCGGCGCCGGCGTTCGGCACGGCGACGAAGCTGAGCCGGAACGCGCTCTCCCCTTTCAGCTCCATCCCCGCGGGCACCGGGTCGAACCGGACCGCCGGGGCCACACCGTTGTCGAGGTGAAACTCGCGGATCTTCTTGTAGTCCTCGAGCTGCTCGTCGAGACCGTTGAGCATCAGCTCGCGCTCGGGACCGGTGAATTCCAGGCCGGCGACCTTCTCGGCCTCGCTGAGCATCTCGGTGGTCACGGTCCCCTTCTTCTTCTCCTCGGCGGCGAGCACGCCGGGAGCGGTGGCAGCGGCGGACAGCAGGGCGAGGAAACGGCGGCGGTCCAAACCGGTCGAGGTGTCGGTCATCCGGCGATTCTAGACGAACCTCAGGCGCCCGGAGGCGGCGTGGCGAAGAAGAAGGCCAGGACGAGCACGGCATAGACGCCCAGCAGCAGTACCCCTTCGAACCAGTTCGTCTCGCCGTCGTGGGCGATGGCGTTGACCGCGAACGCCACGCCGGCCACGGCGATCAGCTCCAGCGGGTTCGAGAACACCAGGTTCATGGGGTGGCCCAGGAAGTAGGACACGATCACCAGGACCGGCGCGACGAGCAGCGCGATCTGGATCGAGGAGCCGAGGGTGATGCCGAGCACCAGGCTCATACGATCCTGGCGCGCGAAGTAGACCGCCGAGATGTATTCCGCCGCGTTGCCGACCACGGCCAGCACCACCACGCCGAGAAAGAACGTCGAGAGCCCGAGTTGCGAAGCGGTCCCTTCGAGCGCGCCCGAGACCAGCTCGGCCTCGACCGCGATGAGCACCGTGCCCCCCAGGAGCACGCCCATCGCCTTCCAGAGCGGCCAGTGGACGCCGGCCGCCTCCTCCTCTTCCTCCTCCGCCGCAAACACGTTCTTGTGGGTGACGAGGGTATGGACGAGGTTGGCGACGTAGATCAGGATCAGGACCACGGAGACACCGAGGCTCAGCCGCTCGTCCAGTTGGGAGGCGCGGGGCGAGGTGACAAGCCCGCGCTCCGTGTAGCTGAAGAGCGCCGGCACCATGAGCGCGATGACCGAGAGGATCAGCAGGCTCGAAAGGAGCCCGGCGTGCTCCCGGTTGAACCGCTGGCGCTCGCGCCCGAAGCTCCCGAACACAATCGCGAGGCCAAGCCCGAGGAGGCCGTTGCCGATGATCGCGCCCGTGATCTGGGCCTTGACCACCTGCGGGTGGCCGGCCGCGAGCACGAACAGCGCGAGCACCAGCTCGGCCACGTTCCCGAAGGTCACGTTGAGCAGGCCGCCGATCGCCGATCCGGCGATGGCCGCCATCTGCTCCGTCCCCCGCCGAACCCACTCCGCCAGCGGCACGATGGCAAGGACCGCCGTGATGAACACCCAGAGCGGCCCCACGTCCAGGACGTAGCCCAGGATCATCGAGACCGGAACCAGGACGAGAAGCAGGTTGATCCCCATGCGCGCTCCCTTTCGCTCTGCAAAGAGCCCCAATCCTATCTGCAATGAGGAGGCCCGGAGATGTTTCCGCTCTCCCGCTTGCGGGGGCAGCCATCGCCCCTGACAGGGCAGCGGCTGCCCTTCAAGGGACGGCGCCTGCCCTCGCAGGGCAACGGCTGCCCTATAAGGGACGGTGGTTGCCCCG
>DATANP010000732.1:0-2719 GCA_036266195.1 Thermoanaerobaculia bacterium
TGGGGGAAGGGGAGGACCGCGTCCGCGGCGCGGATCGCGAGCGGCGTGATCCGCTGGTGGAAGACCCCGGTCTCCAGGGCGTCCACCAGGGTGCCGGCGCCCAGCAGGCCGACGAACCAGAAGGTCAGCGCCAGCACGGCCAGGAGGAAGGCCAGTCCCTTGACCGGGTGCATGGCCCAGAACCCGAGGCGCACGCCGAGAGAAGCCCGGCTGGGCTGCGACATGGACCAGGTGGCGGCCAGGATCTCGTTGACCCGGGCCAGCCGCTCGCGGTTTCTCTCATAGGGCTCCAGGTCGGGCATCTCCGCGCCGTGCCAGGCGTGGGGAGGCCGGGCCTCGGAGAGCGCCTCGATCAGCTCGTCCGTGCCCTGGTTGCGCAGCGCCACGGCGCCGATCACCGGGATGCCCAGGATACGGCTCAGCTCGGCCCGGTCGATCCGGCCGCCCCGTGATTCGAGCTCGTCGAGCATGTTGAGGACGAGCACCAGGGGGCAGCCGAGCTCGGCGAGCTGAAGGGTCAGGAGCAGCGACCGGCGGAGGTTCTTGGCGTCGGCCACCTGGACCACCGTGGCGCCGGGGGTCTTCTCGAGAAGCGCGCGGGTGACGCGCGCCTCGTCGCTCCGGGGGGAAAGGTCGTTGATGCCCGGCGAGTCCACGATCTCCACGTCGCGCCGGCCGAACGCCGAGCGGGCGCGGGTGACCTCGACCGTCGTGCCCGGGAAGTTCGAGACGTTGACATACCGATGGGTGAGGTTCTTGAACAGCAGGCTCTTGCCGACGTTCGGGTTGCCGATCAGCAGCACGGTCGAGACCGGTCTGCTCCGGGGCAGGCGTTCGAGCTGGAGCGGCGCGGGTATCGCGGGCATCGCGGGCATCACACGGTCCTGGAGTAGTGCACGGTTGATCTTCCAAGGTAGGCGTCGAAGCTCATGGCGACGTTGCGCACCAGCAGGCGGCCCAGGGGGGTGACCTCGATGCGGTCGCGGTCGATCTCCACCAGGCCATCCTCGGCCATGGGGGAGAGCTGCTCCAATTCGGCGGCGAACCGGCGGTCGAAGCCCTCGATCCCGTACCGCCGCTCCACGTCGCGCTTGTCGAGCCGGAACTGGCACATCAGGCGAAGGATCAGGTCCCGCCGCAGGAAGTCCTCCTCGCTCAGGACCAGCCCGCGGCAGGCGGCGAAGCGGTCGTCCTGGATGGCCGCGCCGTACTCGCCCACGGTCTTGAGGTTCTGGGCGTAGCCGCCGCCTACCTCGCCGATCGAGGAGACGCCGAAGCCGATCAGGTCCGCGTGGCCGCAGGTGGTGTAGCCCTGGAAGCTCCGGGTCAGGGTGCGGTCGCGCAGCGCCTGCGCCAGCGGGTCCCCGGGCCGGGCGAAGTGATCCATGCCGATGAACACCAGGCCGGCCGCGGTCAGGGTGGCGATGGCCTCCTCCAGCATCCGCAGCTTGGTATCCGGGGAGGGCAGCGCCATCGGGTCGAGGACCCTCTGGTGCGGGAAGCTCGCGGGCAGGTAGGCGAAGTTGAACAGCGCCAGCCGGTCCGGCGCCATGCGGAGGACGTCCTCCAGGGTGGCGGCGAAGCGCTCGGGCGTCTGGTGGGGGAGGCCGTAGATCAGGTCGACGTTCACGCTCTCGATGCCGCGCTGCCGCGCGCCGTCGAGCACCGCCCAGGTCTGCTCCCGCGTCTGGATGCGGTTGACCGCCTCCTGCACCCTCGGGTCGAGCTCCTGGAGGCCCATGCTGAGCCGGTTGACGCCCCCGGCCGCGAGCGCGTCGAGGTGGGCGGGGGAGCACTCGCGGGGATCGACCTCGACGCCGATCTCGCAGGTGGACGCCAGCCGGAAGTTGTGCCGGATGATCCGCATCAGCTCGGCGAGGTCCTCGGGCGGCAGGAAGGTCGGCGTGCCGCCGCCCCAGTGGATCTGGACGACCTCCCGGCGGTCGGCCTGGAGGAGCTTCGCGGCCATCTCCATCTCGCGGGCGAGCATGGGCAGGTAGCGCCGGCCCCACTGGCGGTCGCGCGAGATCGTCACGTTGCAGCCGCAGAAGAAGCAGCGGTGCGCGCAGAACGGGATGTGGACATAGAGCGACAGAGGCCGCCCTGACTCGGCGCTCCGCTCCAGGAGGCGGGAGTACTCGGCGTGGCCGAAGCCGTCCTCGAAGTGTGGCGCGGTCGGGTACGAGGTGTACCGGGGCCCGGGGCGGTCGTACTTGAGGAGCATCTCCCGGTCGAACTGGATCGGCTGCCAGAGGTCGTTCATGGGAGCAGCGTAAAGGTCCGGGACGGGCCGTTCGCCACCCGCGCGGGTGGGCTGCAAAGGCTGCCGGAGTGGGCCGGGAAGCCACCTCGGGAGACGTGGCGCCGGGGCTAGCCGGCCTCTACTCTGGTCGCCGACGAGAGGAGACCCGAGCCATGATCACCGACAACACCTGGACCCCCGACCTGGAAGTCGCCGTGCACGACGACGAGCTGATCCTCCGCTTCGACCACCTGCCGCCCGCCGAGATCGACTGGGAGGATGGCGGCGTCATCCTCCACGATCCGGAAGCGGTCCACTGCTTCCACGTCCGCCTCCCGGACGGCATCGACCATGGAGCCTTCGAAGCGCGGCCGTCGGACGGCACGCTGGAGCTGAGGGTCCAGTTGCCAGCGTAGGTGAGCCCGCGTCCTTGCCTTCATCGAGGAATTTGCGTAGAGTAAAGTATCAAACTTCCGG